>NZ_JAEIGB010000005.1:0-151457 GCF_022341265.1 Geobacillus sp. YHL | reverse complement strand
CCCCCCCCCCCGCATCGCAAGGAGGTTCAGCAGCGGTCCCGAGCGGATTCGAACATCCATCGCACGGTTTAGGAAAGCGTGTGCATAGAAGAGCAAAAGATGCTTATGCTACACTAGGGATGAGGAATTCCTGCGCCGTTTTTCGGCGAATCGTTTGGAGGCGGCATTAGGCCGCAAGCGGATCAATATGATTCAAGGGAGGAATGGAACGATGAGACTCCCCGCCCTGTTTCTTGCACACGGTTCGCCGATGCTGGCGATCGAAGACAATGCGTACACGGCGTTTTTGGGCAAACTCGGGGAAGGAATTCGCCCGCAGGCGGTCGTCATCTTTACAGCGCATTGGATGACGCGCCAACCGACGGTTTCGGCGGTTGAGGGAACGTATGACATGATTTATGATTTTTCCGGGTTTCCGCGCGAGCTGTATGAAGTGGTTTATCTGGCGCGCGGGTCGGTCGAGTGGGCGGAGCGCGTGCGCAGCCATTTGGCGGGCGTAACGGCGGAAGTGGCGGTTGATTCCACGCGCGGGCTGGATCACGGTTCTTGGGTGTTGTTGCACCGTCTATTTCCCAACGCTGACATCCCAGTCGTGCAAGCGTCGGTCGTGCCGTGGTGGACGCCAAAACAATTGTTCCAGCTCGGGGAAGCGCTGCGCCCGCTGCGGGATGAGGGCGTGATGATCATCGGCAGCGGCGGGACGGTGCACAATTTGATGGCGCTCCGTTGGGAAGGTCACGCTGAAGCGGACGCGTGGGCCATGGCGTTTGATGATTGGCTCCTCAGCCAATCCGCCGCCCATAGTGAAGAGGTGTTCGATTATGAGAACAAAGCGCCGTACGCCAAGCAAGCTGTGCCCACACCCGAACACCTCGCGCCGTATTGGATCGCCTACGGGGCAGGCGATCGCGGCGGGGCGCCGCGCGTGTTGTTCCGTGAATACCAACACGGAAACTTAAGCCTAATGGCCGTGACATTTTAAAAGGAAAACCCGCTCCCCGTTTCAACGCATGGGGGCGGGCTGTTTCCTAGGCCGAAAGCAACGCTGTTACTTCCCGCAGCACTTTTTATACTTTTTCCCGCTGCCGCACGGACATGGGTCGTTGCGGCCGATTTTTCGCTCTTTTCGGCGGTATGGGATGTTGGTCGGCCGCGGAGGTGTTTGCAGCACGGCTTGAAAATGGCGATACCGCTGCTCGGCAATGGCTTTCCACGTTTCCAACTTCGGGTGATCGATCTCTAGAATCGTATAATAGGCGTACGCGTTCTGTTCGACATCAATCATCCAAGAACGCCCTCGTTTTTCCGCTCTTTTTACATACTGCTCTACTTCTGGGAACGCCTCTTTATCCAGCTGATGGCAAAGTGCCTCAAAGCAAAATGCTTGGAGGTCATCATCGCGCTGCTTGGAAAAGACTTCTCGCAATACACGCACGGCCTGTTTAGATTTGATGTTAGCGAGCACATGAATAGCGGACAGCGCCGTGTCTTCCTGAAACGCATATGGGCGCACCGCTTCGATCGTTTCTTCACGTTGGAACATCGATAAGGTGGAAACGGCTTGATCAACAAGCACATCTCCGTCTTGTTGTTCCAACAGTCGGGCGAGGCGGGGAATATATTCAGCGGCGCCGATGAGCGAGATCGCATACACCGCCAAAATGCCGTCATACGAAAACCAAGGCTGTTGCTCGTTTTTCATCCATGTCAGACCGATATCTTCCTTCGTCATCCATCCGCGTTCAACGAGAATGCGCACGGCTTGTTTGGCTACTAAAAACCAATCGTGATTGTGAAACTCTTCCTCGTGCAAATGCGAAAGCACTGAAAAATAGTGTTCCCATACGTCATCTTCCGTTCCTTCTAAAGCAAGGCGGACGGCTCGCTGCCAAGACCGCGGGAAGTGAGGGAGCAGCTGTTCTCCGTATTTTTCGAGCTGGGCGGCTGGAAACGGGAAAAACCAACGGATGTACTTCGTTGCGTCTTTCATGGTCAACAACTGCTCAAGCGCTCGGTCGGTCAACGGCTGTTTGGAGATGCCGTACAAAATCATCCTCCGTGTTTCTTCGTTGTCCGCCGTTACAGCCTCATCCACCAAACGCTCCACAAGCGCGGCTGGAATATCCGGATACTCTTCGATTGCGTCAAACGCAAACTGGCGGAGGACAGGATGGTCGCTAAACAAATGCGGCTCGATTGTTTGAATAAAGGACATGATCACACCTTCTTTTTTTCTGAAATTTCACCCCGTCGCTGACAGAATATCGACATTCAACCTCCTTGCGACGGGTTTGCGGGTTCTTCCTTCATACATGGAACACAAGCAGCGGCCGATGCGATGGAAATGGGCAGCCAATGGAGCTCTTGGTCATTTCAAACATCACAGCATCTCCTCCTCTATCATCATAGACAAAATCCGCTTGATTTGAAACCGTTTTTCCTTCTCGCAAACTCGCTTGTTTGATATACTAGAAGTGGAAGGAGGTGAAGAGGGTGGAAGAAAAAACGATATTGGCGCAAATTTTGCAAGTGCTTGATTTGTACGCGGCGGATATGCGCAAGCAGTTCGAAGCGCTCCATGAGAAATTCGACTCGCTCCAACGCCAAGTCCAAGCGTTGAATGAAAAAACGGATGAAATGGACAAGCGCATCGAGGAGATGGATGGACGGTTTGAGCGGCAGATCGCCCAGTTGGAGCGCACCGTGAACGAACGGTTCGAACGGCTCGAAGCGAAACTCGGCCACATCCGCGTCGAACTAGTTGAAACACAAGAAACGGTCGACTTCCACTCCGTCAAAATCGCCCAGCATGATCGAAAAATCCGCCATTTGCTTCACGCTCGATAAATCCTCCACCGCCATCATGCCCCCGCCCTTCCATCAAGGCGGGGGCGTTCGCATCAAGAAAGCTCTCGGGCAAGGTCGGCCGCCAAGGCGGCGTTGTTTTTCACTAAGGCGATGTTTGCTTGCAAGCTTTTGCCTCCGGTTAACGTTTTCACACGGTCAAGCAAAAACGGGGTGACCGATTTTCCGGTGATGTGCTGCTTTTCTGCTTCCTTGAGCGCTTGTTCGATGATGGCGGTGATATACGACTCCTCGAGCTCCTCTTCTTTTGGGACAGGATTGGCGATCACAACACCGCCGTTTAACCCAAGCTTCCATTTCGTTTCGAGGAACTGGGCGATCTCTTCCACGCTGTCGAGGCGATAGTCGACGCGAAACGGGCTCGTCCGCGAATAGAACGCCGGCAGGACGTCCGTCTGATAGCCGATGACCGGAACGCCGTGCGTCTCGAGGTATTCAAGCGTCAAGCCTAAATCCAAAATTGATTTCGCCCCTGCGCAGACGACCGCGACATTTGTGCGCGCCAGTTCCTGCAAGTCAGCCGAGATGTCCATCGTCTGTTCGGCGCCGCGGTGCACGCCGCCGATGCCGCCGGTCGCAAATACGCGGATGCCCGCCATCTCAGCGCAAATCATCGTCCCCGCCACGGTCGTCGCCCCGTGTTTCTTCATGGCGACGACATACGGCAAGTCGCGGCGGCTCACTTTTTCTACATCGCGGCTTGTCCCGAGCTGTTCAAGTTCGTCTTCGGTCAACCCGATTTTGATTTTTCCGTTTAAAATGGCGATCGTCGCCGGCACGGCGCCGCGGTCGCGGATGATCTGTTCAACCGCTTTCGCCGTTTGCACGTTTTCCGGATACGGCATGCCATGCGAGATGATCGTTGATTCTAAGGCGACAATCGGCTTTTTTTCGGCCTTCGCTTGAGCGACTTCTTCGGAAAAGACGAGAAAATCATTCATCACTTCGTTCCCCCTTCGCGAAAATACCGCGCATAGGCGGCTTGCAACAGGTGTTCATTCAAAGCGGGATGCACCGTTTCGGCCGTTTGCAGCGTAAGCGCCGCGCTGCTCATCCCAAAGCGGCAGGCGTCTTCCACCGTATGTCCGCCTAAGACGCCGTACAAAAATCCAGCCGCAAAGGCGTCGCCCGCTCCGGTGGCGTCGGTGACCTCAACCTTCGGCGCCGCAATCGCTTCTGTTTCCCCTTGCTTGGTGGCGTACGCGACGCCGTTTGCGCCGCGCGTGACGACAACGTTCTGGGCGCCGGCTTGAAGGATCGGTTTCATTATGTCGTCCGTATGTCCGTCGCGTCCCACAAATTCCTTAGCCTCCGCTTCATTCGTGACAAACCACGTCACACCAGACAAATCGCTGGGCAATCGCTTCACTTTTGGAACCGACACCGTCACAACACAAAGCGGGATGTCCTCTTGGCGGCATTGTGCAATCACCGAACGAATGACAGCCTTCGGGAAATTCGTGTCAAGCACGACCGCAGAAATCGGACCGAGCCGAGTCCATTGCTGCTTTAGCCATCCTTCCCCCACTGTATCATAAATGGCCATATCCGCCAAGGCGAGAACCATCTCGCCGCGTTCATCGAGCACCGCTGTATACGTCCCGGTGTTCGCTTTTGGCGTTCGCACGATGAAGCTCGTATTGACATATCGGCTCGTCACGTCAATGAGCCACTGTCCATCGTGATCATCGCCAACGGCGCTGACGAGCGAAACAGGTTGAGCAAGCCGCCCTAAGTTTTCCGCCACGTTTCTCGCCACCCCGCCCGCGGTTTGCGTCGTGGTGACGGGATGGGACGTGCCGAGCTGAAACGGCGCAAGCAACCGCGCTTTCCGATCGACATTCGCCCCGCCGATGCAGACGATCGAGGCCGCTTGCCGCATGCCTTTTCCCTCCTCTCCCAATGAACACCGCTGTCCTCCTTCCGCTCTCCCAAAACAAGGAAAACGATTTCAAACAAGCAGGCAGCTGCTCTTGTCGAAGCCTCACTGCCCATTGTACCATATGCCGTCCTGCATAAAGAAAGCACCCCGCCAAAACGACGGGATGCCGAAGTTCGAACGTTTAGTTTTTGTACGCGCAATACGGACGCAGTTTGACGCCGATCAGGCTGCCGAGGAAAGCAAAGACAAACCACGCCCAGCCGTGGGCGCTGAATGACGCAATGCCGCCGAAATACGCGCCGATATTGCAGCCGAACGCCAGCCGGGCGCCGTATCCCATCATCAGGCCGCCGATCAGCGCACCGATCGTCATGCGCGTCGGACGCTTCCACTGAATCGGTTTTGTATAGCGGCCCGCAAGCGCTGCCGCCAATAAGGCGCCGACCATCAAGCTGATGTCCATCACGGTCGTTGTATCGTAGTAGAGTGGATTCGCGAGCGCCTGCCGTTTCGCTTCATCTTGCCAGTACGCCCAAGCGGTCGGATCGACGCCAAACAGCTGCACGAACTTCGCCCCCCAAAGGGCGAAGGCGGACGTAATGCCCCACGGCTTACCGCTAATCATCAGCACAAGCGCGTTCGTTACAGCCAAGAGCAACGCCCCGACCAGAAGCGACCATGGCCCTTTGTAAATCGCTTTCCAGCCATGACGGTTCTCAAGCGATGTAGCAACGAGTTGGCCATAGCGCCGTTTTTCCGCCACGGTCACCACATAGTAGACCGCTGCCAACAAAACCAACTGAAGCCAAAACCCTCCCAAGGCGCCGAACTCGCCAATGAACGAGAACGGCTTCCATTGCGGCATCTTCGCCCACACGTCAAAGTGGGTCGTCGCAATGACTGAGCCAGCGATGAACCCGATGAGCGTCACGATGCCGTTCGCATCGCCTCCGCCGATATGGTACAACGTCCCGGACGCGCAGCCGTCGCCAAGCTGCATGCCGATGCCAAACAGGAAGGCGCCGACGATGACTGATACCCCCACGCCAAATACATACCCTGACACCGGGTGCCCGAGCGCCGAACCTTTCACGAGCAACGGCAAAAACAACGCGCTGGCCACAGCCATCATGATCATCTGTGCCCGAATGCCTTCCCCTTGGCGGTATAGAATAAACTTTCGCCATGCGGATGTAAAGCCAAAATGCGCCTGGTACAATACAAATCCACCAAACGCCCCGAGCACATACAAAAGCGCCTGTTGCCAAGAAACGCGGCTATATAAGAACAACGTTCCACCGATCAATATGAGGCAGGAAACAGCAATAATCCACGCAGTCAGATGTTTCGGGGCGTTCGCTGCTTGTTTCGCGCGAACGTCTCGTTGTTGTGCGGTCACTTCCACGATGCGTTCCCCCTTTTGTTTTGGTTGATGAACGTATTCTATAATACTATAAAACCAATTGATTTTCTACGATTTAAACTAAAAAGTTTCAATGTTGCGGCCGGTCGGGTATAATAGCAGACGAACATTTTCTTCGGAAGGAGATGACCATGTGGAACGAGTTTAAAAAATTCGCCGTCCGCGGCAATGTCATCGACTTGGCCGTCGGGGTCATTATCGGCGGGGCATTTGGCAAAATCGTTTCTTCGCTCGTCAATGACATCATCATGCCGCTCGTCGGCTTATTGTTGGGAGGCATCAATTTCAGCGGCCTGTCGTGGAAAGTCGGCAAAGCGGAAGTGAAATATGGGGCGTTTATCCAAACGGTCGTCGATTTTTTGATCATCGCGTTTTCGATTTTCCTGTTTGTGAAATTGATCAACACGCTGTATGAACGGGTGAAAAAGCAGGAAGAGGTGAAGGAAACCGCGCCGACGCTGACGAAAGAGGAGGAGCTATTGACAGAAATTCGCGATTTGTTAAAGCAGCAGCGGGAAACGCTGTGAAAGCCTGTCTCGGAGGTGGACAGGCTTTTAGACATAGTAATAAAAAGCAATCTCTTATTATACGAATATGTGGTATAATGAGGAAGGCAATAGTACGGTAACTTAAGGGTGGATCGGCTACCCCTGATTTGGAAGGGGGTGATGCCGATGACAGTATTTGAAGCATTAATGTTTGCGATCGCATTCGCAAGTCTCATTGTTTCAATGCTGTCGCACAACCAAAAGAAATAATCCACCCTTAAGTTAACGAGGCGGCTGGGTGGATTATTTCCCTCTGCTCACGCCGATCCCCTTTATGGGAACCGTCTATTGCAGGGCCGAAGGTGCGGCAACACCTTCGGCTTCATTTTATGCATATGAACTCTGCATACTATATTATACATGTTATATTATATATGCTGAATGTTCAAATGTAAAACGATGTAAGTAAAATATTTGTGACTGACATTTAGGGAGGTTCCCCTTGTTGGCGAAACGACACCACCGCTCCGAGAACGACGATAACCCAAATGGCGCCCGTTTTGGCTAGGGCGCCTTTCTGTTTCCGTCAAAGCAGCCAATATGCAAGCGGCGCGGTGAGGATGAGTGTCAAGACGGTGCGTTCAAACCAGATGACCAGCAGCCGCGGCAAGCTGAGCGGGATTTCTGTAGATAAAATGCATGGAATGACAGCGGAAAAGAATAGGATCGCCGAGACGGATACGACCGCAATAATGAATTTTGTGACAAGCGGAGCTTCGGTGACAAGCAAAGCGGGCAAAAACATTTCCGCGATTTCGATGGCCGAAGCTTTCGCAGCCAACAACGGTTCAGGGATTTGCAACAGAAGGGTGAATGGGTAGAACAGGTAGCCCAACCAGTCAAACAACGGCGTATATTCAGCGAGCAGCAGCCCGATCAGTCCGACTGACATAATGGAAGGCAAAATGCCCATCGTCATGATGAAGCCATCGCGCAAGTTCTCCCATATGTTTGTCCCAATCCCTTTTGACTGTCCTACCGCTTTCATCGCCTCGGACCAAGCTTGCTTCATATAGCTTCCCGTCACTTTTTGTTCGGGATCTCCTTTGCCGTCGTAATACTCGTCGCTCATGCGGCTCAGCGGCCAAAGCCGGGCGGTAAGCGCTGTAACGGCAAACGTCACGAGAAATGTCACCCAAAAATACGTGTTCCAGATTGGCATGAGCCCCAATGTTTTCGCGACAACGACCATAAATGTCACCGATACGGTGGAAAAGCCGGTAGCGATGATCGCTGCTTCTTTCACGGTGTATTTGCCTTCTTTGAACACTTTATTGGTGATCAATAGACCGATCGAGTAGCTGCCGACAAAGGAGGCGACGGCGTCGATCGCCGAACGGCCCGGCGTTTTCCAAATCGGACGCATGATCGGCTGCATCCATACGCCGACAAATTCTAAAAGCCCGTAGCCAACGAGCATGGCGAGAAAGGCGGAGCCGATCGGCACAAGGAGTCCGACGGAAATGACGAGCTTGTCGTACAAGAACGGGCCCATATTCGGTTGAAACAGCCACGACGGACCGACGCGAAACACCAACATGACCGCCGTAATCAGCCCAACAACTTTCAGCAGCGAAAAAACGACTGTTACGGCATCTTTGTTCCACGTTTTTTTATAAAATGGATAAATTGCACCGAGAGCGATCACGATCAGAGCATAATAAGGAACAAGTGCTGAAAACTGGGTGCGGATCCATGTCACAATATGATCGAGCAAAATCGATGATGTGCCGCCGATGGACACCGGGACGAAAAATACGAAAATGCCGATGGCACTAAAGACGAAAAACTTCCATGCCCCGCTGGCCGGCGTTGGCGTCGGCACGGATGGCGCTATATTTGTATCCGTTTTCATTCTCCTCCACCCCCATTGTTCTTTTTACCCCAACTTGCGCGGCCGGAAGCATAGCCGCTTCCGGTCGCCAAACGCTTTGGCGAAAGACGATTCCTCCCTTCAGATGCACACCTTGCCTTCTTTCACCACCCCCTCCCCGCCTTTGATCACCGTCTCAACATGGTTGACTCCGTAATGGTACATGATCTGCACGTAATTCGGAACATTGAAAATGACCAAATCCGCTTTCTTGCCCGGCTCGAGGCTGCCGACGAGATGCCCGCGGCCGATGGCGTGGGCGGCGTTGATCGTGGCGGCGGCGATGGCTTCGGCCGGGGTCATGCGCATATGCAGGCAGGCCAAGGTCATGACAAGCGGCAGCGAGACGGTCGGCGACGAACCAGGGTTGCAGTCGGTCGCTAAGGCGACGGGAACGCCGGCGTCGATCAAACGACGGGCGTCGGCGGCTTTTGTCATTAAGAAAAAGGCGGTGCCTGGCAAAAGGACGCCGATGACGCCGCCATCGGCCATGCGGCGGATTCCTTCGTCCGATGCCCGAAGCAGGTGGTCGGCGGAGATGGCGCCGACTTCGGCGGCCAGTTCCGCCCCGCCGTACGGTTCGATTTCATCAGCGTGAATTTTCGGCGTCAAGCCGTGCTCTTTGCCTGCTTCGAGGATGAGGCGCGCCTGGTCGGGGGTAAAGACGCCGCGCTCGCAAAAGACGTCGTTGAACTCGGCGAGCCCCCGCCGGCTCACTTCGGGAATCATCTCGTCGATGACAAGGCGGACGTATTCATCCGGATCGTGCTTCCACTCCGGCGGAACGGCATGAGCGCCAAGAAACGTGGAGACGATATCGACCGGGTGGGTGTCATCGAGACGCTTGGCGACTTCAAGCTGCTTGATTTCGTGCTCAAGGCTTAAACCATAGCCGCTTTTTGCTTCGACGGTCGTGACCCCATGAAGCAAAAACTGATCGAGCCGCCGCTTGCTTTCTTCATACAACATCTCTTCCGACGCCTCGCGCGTCGCTTTTGTCGTCGCATGAATGCCGCCGCCTGCGTTCATGATTTCCATGTACGTCGCCCCGCCGAGCCGCATCGTCCATTCGTGTTCGCGGCTGCCGGCGTAAACGAGATGAGTATGAGGATCGACAAGCCCAGGCGTCACCGTTTTGCCCTTAGCGTCAATGACTTCCGCTTCGGCGAGCCGATCGGCAAATTGGCGGGCCAGTTCATCGTCCGCACCAACCGCCACGATCGTGCCATGTTCGATCCAGACGCTGCCGTTTTCGATGATGTGAAGATCGCTCATCTTCTCCTTGACAAGCGGAGCCGCGGAGCTTCCCGCCAGCGTGACGAGCTGGCGGGCGCGGCGGACAAAGAGCGGTCGCATAGGCGGTTCCCCTTTCTATTTCAGCATCGGCATATCGATGCCTTTTTCTTTCGCTGTCCGAATGGCGAGCTCATACCCAGCGTCGGCGTGGCGGACCACACCAAGCCCCGGGTCGGTCGTCAACACGCGCTCCAGCCGTTTTTCCGCCTCTTTCGTGCCGTCGGCGACAATGACCATGCCGGCGTGAATGGAGTAGCCCATGCCGACGCCGCCGCCGTGGTGAACCGACACCCAGCTTGCGCCGCCGACCGCATTCAACAGCGCGTTTAAAATCGGCCAGTCGGCGATGGCGTCGCTTCCATCTTTCATTCCTTCCGTCTCCCGGTTCGGCGAAGCAACGGAGCCCGAATCCAAATGATCGCGGCCGATGACGATCGGCGCTTTCAGCTCGCCTTTGGCCACCATGTCGTTGATGATTTTCCCGAACTTCGCCCGCTCGCCGTAGCCGAGCCAACAAATGCGCGCCGGCAGCCCTTGGAACTTAATGCGTTTTTGCGCCATGCGAATCCAATGGCAAAGACGCTCATTGTCGCTGAATTCACGCAAAATGACTTCATCGGTTTTATAAATGTCTTCCGGGTCGCCGGATAATGCCACCCAGCGGAACGGCCCTTTTCCTTCGCAAAAGAGCGGACGGATGTAGGCCGGCACAAAACCCGGGAAGGAAAAGGCGTCGTCCACCCCTTCGTCTTTTGCCACTTGGCGGATGTTGTTGCCGTAATCAAACGTCACCGCCCCTTGCTTTTGCATCGCCAGCATCGCTCGAACATGCGCGGCGATCGACTGTTTTGCACGGGCGATGTACTGCTTCGGATCGCGCGCCCTGAGTTCGGCGGCCTCATCAAGCGTAAGGCCAGCCGGGATGTAGCCGTTTAACGGATCGTGGGCGGACGTTTGATCGGTCAAGACGTCCGGAACAAAGCCCATTTCGACGAGACGCGGCAACACTTCAGCCGCATTGCCGACAAGGCCGATCGACAGCGCTTTTTTCTCTTCCTTCGCTTGTTTCGCCATCTCGAGCGCCGCGTCTAGGCTGTCGGTCATCGTATCCAAGTAATTCGTGTCAATGCGGCGCTGAATGCGGGCCGGATCGATTTCGACAGCGAGGCAGACGCCGCCATTCATCGTCACCGCGAGCGGCTGCGCCCCGCCCATGCCGCCAAGGCCGGCGGTTAGCGTGATCGTCCCGGCCAGCGTGCCGCCAAAGTGCTGGCGCGCCACTTCGGCAAACGTTTCATACGTTCCTTGAACGATTCCTTGGCTGCCGATGTAAATCCAGCTGCCAGCCGTCATTTGTCCGTACATGATCAATCCTTTTTTGTCGAGCTCATGGAAATGATCCCACGTCGCCCATGCGGGCACGAGGTTGGAGTTGGCGATCAGCACGCGCGGGGCGTCCGGATGCGTGCGAAATACCGCCACCGGCTTGCCGGATTGAATGAGCAACGTTTCATCGTTTTCTAAACGAAGAAGGGTGTCCACAATCGCCTCGTAACATTCCCAGTTGCGCGCCGCCTTGCCGATGCCGCCGTAGACGATCAACTCATCCGGCCGCTCGGCGACATCGGGATGCAAATTGTTGTTCAGCATCCGCAGCGCCGCTTCTTGAATCCACCCTTTCGCCTGCCGGGCTGTGCCCGCGGGCGGGCTGACGGTCCGTTTTTCTGCCATCGTCATCCTCTCCTTTTTCCTCTTTGCTTTTGATTGTAAGGGAGCAAAGAAGGAGAAGATAGGCGCACGTCTTTTAAAAGTGATCACATTTTTTTGAATTTTCTATTTCCTATCCGTTTTATTTGTTCATTTTTTTCGATATCGATCCATTTCTTTTGAAATATACGCCGCCCCCTCTCGCCCGCGATCCGGCAAGGCTGCGCTTTGCCACAGACAAAACCGCCTACCGCGGCGATGGCGGTTTCGGCCGTTGTTCGTCGCGGTAGGCGGTCGGCGTCTCATTCAGTTCGGCTTTGAAGACGCGCGTCAAATAATGGGCGGTGCGAAACCCGGTTTGTTCGGCGATTTCTTTGATCGACAAGTCCGTCTGCCGAAGCAGCCGCTTCGCTTCCTCAAGCCGCCGATTCGTCAGCCACTGGCGAAACGTCACGCCCCGCTTTTTCGACAACAAATGGCTGAAATACGCGGGACTGCGCCCGGCAGCGGCCGCGACCCGCTCAAGCGTGAGCGACGGATCGCGAAAATGCGCCTCCATATAGCGGAGGCCGCGCTCCACAGGGTCGACGCGCGCGTCTTCCGCGGCCTGCTTGGCCTCGTGGAACAACCGATATAAAAATAAAATCAATTCTTGAACGATACGATACAAGACGGGATTGTACAAAATGTCTTGAAAGATGCGCATATATTCGCGTTCGGTTCCGCCGCGGTCCAGGCGGTACGTTTTCATAAAGCGGCGAATTTGCGCCAAAATGCTTGTCAGCCGCGTCCGCACCATCTCCGGACTCGGAAACGGCGGCGACCAGTGCCAAAACTCGCGCTGCAGCCACCGTTTCACCGCTTCGTGGTCGAATCGCTCGAGCATTTCGATCCATTGCCGCTGCTCCTCGGGCGTCAAAAACGGATCGAGCTCACGCCACTGTTCGTATTCCGAAGCGGGAGCGATCACTTGGCGATAGCCAATGAAAAACGTCGTCTCGAGCAACCGGCGGGCCGCTTGGTATTGCCCGCGCACCGTCCTCCGGCCATCAGGCGGCATCACGACAACCGCGAGCGGCTCATGATGCTCCTCTTCCCAATCGCGCAACAGCTTCCACGCCTCTTCTTTCCCGTCGCCCGGCAAATCGGGAAGCAGGCAAACCGCCATATGGGTGAGCGGCAATACGCGCGCCCGTCCGCGAAACGGATAGCTCGTTAAAAAGCGGATCACTTCCCGAGACAAGGCAGGCTGTTCCGCCTGCACAAGCCATACATGGGTGGAAGCTGCGGCGGGGTCATCGTAAAATAATGCGCGGTAGTCGTCATGGCCGTCAAAACCCGCTGTCAGGCTCGAGCGGCTGTTGGAGGAAAGCGAAACCGCCGTCCTCAACGCTTGTTTCAGCTTGGCGGGCTCAAGCGGCTTCACAAGCAAATCGACGCATTGCCAGTCGATGGCTTGTTTCGCCCGCGCAAACGTCGCCTCGGCCGTTGCGGCAATCACGCGTTGGCAAAACAAGCGGACGTGGGATGTCGCCTTCGACCATCGTTCATACGGAATCATATCCAGTTCGACGTACAATAGCTCCGGCGCCTCCCGCTCAAGAAACGCCATCATCTCCTCGACCGTAGCCGCCGTATATACTTGCTCAATCGGCAAGGAATACGCGGAAACGAGCCAGCGGATCGCTTCTCGTTCCTTGTCGTCCCGTTCGGCAATGACCAATTTCACGTTCTCACCGCCTTGGCTGCAAGCGTCGAAAATGAAGGAGCGCTTCCATGCAAAAGGCGGCGGCCAACGCCACCGTTTTTCCGCCTTCATCCCAGAGTGGATTGACTTCGCAAAGATCGACGCTGATCGTTTTCGGATGAGAAACGATTCGGCGGACGAGAGCGCGCACTAGCGACGGAGCGAGTCCAAACGGCGACGGCGCGCTCACCCCCGGCGCGGCAGCCGCGCTGATGGCGTCCATGCAAATGGTCAACATCACGGCATCGTGATGAGCGGCAAATTCCTCGATTTGTTCATAGGCGGCCTCGATCGGCCCTGCGGTCAGCTCGTCTTCAAGCATGTACCGGCAGCCGTACGTCTCGGCCGCCGCAAACAGCGCCGCCGTGTTGCCAAGCCGCTGAATGCCGAGGCAGAAGTAACGGACCCGTTCGTCTTGATCCAATATTTGCCGAAACATCGTCCCGGACGTCGGCCCGTCATCGTACGGGCGCAAGTCGAAATGGGCGTCAATGTTGAGGATGCCAAGGCGGGCTTCGGGCCCGAGCGCTTCGCGAACGCCCAAGTAATGGCCGTACGCCGTCTCATGGCCGCCGCCGATCACGATAGACGCCATCCCGTTTTTCAGCAGGCGGGCGACCGCCTTCCCAAGTTCAGTCTGGCTTTGTTCGAGCCGTTCATCGACGCAAACGACATCGCCTGCGTCATAGACAACGACCCCTTCCGGAAGATGCCAAGGCAGCCGGGCCAGCGCCGCTTTGACGGCGGCCGGCGCCTCTTTCGCCCCTTGGCGGCCTTGGTTGCGGCGCACTCCTTCGTCGCACGCAAACCCGATGAATGCCGCCGCTCGTTCCACCGTCTCCAATGGCTGCGACAAATCGAGCAAGCGAATGCGCTGATGAAGACGAAACGCCTGCTCATCGCTCACGCTGTCAATCCGTCCCGTCCAACGGCCGGCGTCTGGCGGTTGATACATGAGACCATCTCCTTTCCATCATCAGCTGCTTGTTTCTTTCGCCACAGCTTTGCCGTTCTCCTCCTCATGCACGCGAAAAGAGGAAATCGCCGCCGTTTGGCGAATAAAAAAACATGATTGACAACAGAAAGGGTGTTCCACATGAAGCCAATGACCAACTTGCACGCTGTCATCGCCGGTCAAAGCGCGCCGCCCCCATGCGACGAAACGCTCGGCGTCCGCCTGACGGAAGCCCGAGACGGCTATGCGAAAGGGGTATGGACGATCAGCGAATCGCTGCTCAACGGCAACGGGGTGATTATGGGCGGGTTCGTCGGGGCGGCGGCGGACATTCTCATGGCGTATGCGGTGACGACCTTGCTTCGCGATGACCAAATGCACGCCTCCATCAACTTGCAGACGACGTTTCACCGCCCAGCGGCGGCTGGAGAAGCCGAAATCGAGGCGCGGGTGGAAAAGTTCGGGAAAACCGTCACCTATGTAACCGCCATCGTGCGGCAAAACGGCAAAGAGGTGGCGAGCGCCACGTCGTCGGTGCTGATCATGGACAAACCGTGAAGGTGATGGATCTCCAAAAGGCGTTTTTGCGCATGCTCGTTCTCCTTGGATTCGACGAGTCCAAACAGCAGCTGCTGTTGTTGTTTTGAAACGCATGGAAAGCGATGATCAGAGGAATCCGAGAAAACCGGTGAAAAACGATGATGTTCGCCAAATCGGTGGTTTTGTTGAAAAAGGAGAACCAATTTCACAAGGTTTCCCCACTTGAGAAGAGGCGTTGTCGAGTTGCCTTTTTCATGACATCATCAGTCCTCAATGGCGAAACGAGGTGAGGCGCAGCCGTTTTCGACCAGTTGCCAAGCGCCGGGGAAAGCGCTGTCAAAAACAGCCGCTCTCCGGCGCCTTTCGTTGCTTGTTACCCACGGACAAACGTTTTCGGCATTACGACGGCGACGACTTGCCCGCGGGCGCACAGTTCGCCGTTGGCGAACACTTCGGTGTCCACTTTCCATTTTTTCGGATGAATCTCCGTCACAGTGCCGACGGCGACAAGCGGCACTCCATGCGGCGTCGGCTTGACGAAATCGACGTGAAGCGACGCAGTAACAAAGCGCGGCGGCGTTTCCCCGCTCCCTGGTTCATGGCCGTTTTTCCGATGCAAGGCAAGCGCCGCTGAACCGGTGCCGTGGCAATCAATGAGCGAGGCGATCAGCCCGCCGTACACAAACCCTGGAATCGCCGTATGTTCCGGACGCGGCGTATACACCGTCACCGTTTTGTCGCCCCGCCACCCGGTGCGGAAATGGTGGCCTTGTTCATTCAGACGCCCGCAGCCGTAGCACCAGGCGAATTCATCAGGGTAGTCGTCTTGAATCGCGTGCACGATCATTTCTTCCACGTCATCCTCCCCCTCTCTTTTTCTAGTATACCATTGAATCGAGAAGACGACGACTCCTACATGGACGGTTGTTGTCTAGCGGCAGGCAAGGCCATACGAAGAAAAATGGAACGAAGCGCCAATCGCCAGACGGCAAATTCATAGGCGGCCCAAACAGCTGGCCGCCTAGCGTGACGCCATTTATCGAGCAGGCTCGTAAAACTCGATCCATTCGCCGTCGGGCCCGAGGAAGAACAAATATTTTGCCCCGTTCGGAAGTGTCGTTATTTCTTCCCACACAAGCGGCACACCCAGCGACTGAAGCCGTTCTTTCTCCTGCTCAATGTCTTCCACCGTAAACGCCACATGGTGCACTTTTCCTTCCGTCGGCAAATCCGGATTGTATCCTTCGATCAGCTCGACAATGATCGAGCCGCCAATCCCTAAAAACGCCAATTTCATCGTGCCGTTCGTATGAATCATTTCGTCGAGCAGCTCCAAGCCGACAACATTTTGATAAAACTCTTTCGATGCCTCGATGTCTTTCACTTGAATGCCGACATGTTCAAATTTTTTGACTGCCATTCGTCCCTCTTCCTTTCTATGACTCAGTTAACCATACTGCTTGTAAATACGGCGTCATCTGCATCGGGAAAATCCCTTTTTTCCCAAGCTCTGTCCATATGTAGCGGTCAAGGGCGTACGGTCCGTCCGCCTTCCATTCGTCCGCCTCACTGTTGGTCAACAACAACGAAAAGGCTGTTCCTTGCGCTTCCCCATACAAATGAACGTATCCGTCCCCACGGTCGACATGCACCGCCGCCTTAGAGTCAAACCGGATGAGCTCCGCCTGCACGCAGCGCATGACATGAACGGCGAACGCAGCGGCACGGAGATGAGCGGCCATGCAAGCTCGGATCGACATGTCCCTCTTCACTATTTCCCCCTTCACCCCCTATCGACAAAAACCCCTTTCGCCTCGGAATGATGCGAAAGGGGCCATGAGCCGTTCTTATCATCCAAAGCGAAACCGCTTTGCGGGTGTTAGCACCTTGCCTGCGGCAGGTTGCTGTGGGGTCATCAAGCCCGTTCTCTCGCCCACTCTTGATAAGACGTATGCAATTTATCTTCTATCTTATCATACATCATCAAAGGCAACAACCGTCATTGTTCGACTTCCGGTTGCTCGGACGTGACGCCGACATCTTTCCACGTCAGTTTCGAGCCCGGATCGACCGTGAAGTTGGCGACGCGGTTGTTGACGGCATAAATGGCCGAACGATACAACGTCGGGATGACCGGCACTTCTTCGTTCATCAGCTTTTGCCATTCACTGTAAATTTTCCGACGATATTCTTTGTCAAACGCCTGTTCGGAATGGCCTTTTTCCAACAGTTCATCGTTTTTCTCATTCACCCAGCGCGAGTAGTTGAACATGACGTTGCGGCCGTACAATCCGTACGGGTCGACGTCCGTTCCAGTTCCCCAAGCGGCGGCGTAGACATCCACTTTCGGATCGTCTTTTTCGACCATATCGTAGAAGGAGTTGAACTCCGCCAAGCGTCCGTCTACAAGCTGAACATCGAGGCCCACATCTTTCCAGCATTGCATATAAAATTTGGCCAGCGGTTCAGCGATGTCCCCACCGCTCATCGCCAAGAAGTTGACCTTGAATTTTTTGCCGTTTGGATCTTCGCGGAGGCCATCGCCATCCACATCTTTATATCCCGCTTCATCCAGCAATTGTTTCGCTTTTTCCGGATTGTACGTATACCCTTTGATGGAACTGTCATGATAGCCCGGGAACGACGGCGGAATGAGCGTGTTCGCCGGGAAGCGCAAACCATGATACAGGCGGTCGGCCACCTCTTGGTTGTTGATGGCATACGCCATCGCTTGGCGCAGTTTTTTGTTTTGGAATTTCGGATTGTCCATTACGTTTTCCTGCTTTTTCGCATCCCAATGGCCGAGTTTAAAGCCGATATAGTTGTACGCCAAATCCACTCTACCGATAAACTGAATGTTTTTCGTCCCTTTCGCGTTCAAATATTGGTCAGTCGGGAACTCAGCGACGTCAATTTCGCCTTTTTTCAGCGCTTGCAGGACGACTTGCGGGCTGACGACTTTCAAAATGACGCCTTCCAAGTTCGGTTTGCCAGCCCAGTAGTCATCATTGCGAACAAACTCTACCGACTCGCCCGGAACGATTTTCTTCACTTTAAACGGACCGAACCCGATCGGGTTTTTCCGGATTTTATCCGATTTCGCCAAGTCTTTGATCGGAATGTCTTTCAAGTAATGCTTCGGCAGCGGATACGCCCAAATGCCAGTCAACACCGACGGATTGGCCTGTTTCCATGTGATCGTCAACGTCTTTTTGTCGATGACTTTAATGCCGGAAATTTTATCCGCTTTGCCGCTGTGATATTCTTCCATCCCGACGATCCCTTGGATGAGCGCATCGCCATAGCGGACGCCGGTGTAATCTTTATGGCCGATGACCAAATACGCATACTCCAAGTCTTCAGCGGTCACCGGCTGGCCGTCATGCCAATTCACATTGTCTTTAATATGGATTGTCATCGTCTTTTTATCATCCGACAACTCATACGTGGCAGCCCCATCATTTGTAATTTCATAGTCACCGTTCGTCCGGAAAAGCGACTCGTCAAAAAATTGCAAAATCTCTGCGTCGGGCGCTCCGGTGTAGAATGCATAGCTGAGCGTCCCTTCAAACGGCGTATCGGACACAAGGCCGTATTTCAACACGCCGCCATCGATGATTTTCCCGTCGTTTTTCACCGTCATCGGGAATTTGCTGATGTCTTCCTTCTGAGCCGCCGGTTTTTCGTTATTGTTGCCCTTTCCGCTCGTTGTGTCGGATTTGCCCGTGCACCCGGCGAGCACGAGCAAGAGCGCGGCGAGAGCCGCCAGCCATTTTCTCTTCACATTTTCTTCCCCCTTATCCTAGTCGTTGTCTTGCATCAGCCGCACGTTTCAGCGCTTGGCCGATGAAATTTATGCACAGCATCATCACCAAAATGAGCAATGATGCAGGCAGCCATACCCACCATTTGTTTTGCAGCACATCGGGATTGGTCGCATAGCTGACCAGCGTCCCAAGGCTTGGCGTGCTTTCCGGCAGCCCGAACCCCAGGTATGTAAGACCTGACTCAATGCCGATGTTGCCAGCTAAGTTCAACGTCAAATTGACGATGATAATGGAGCTTAAGTTCGGCAAAATTTGAAACAAAATGATTTTCCAATCCGGCGTCCCGAGCGTCTTGGATGCGCTGACATAGTCCAATTCCCGCTCGGCAAGCGTCTTGGCGCGAATGAGCCGGGCTTTGCCCGTCCATAAAAACGCGCTCATAATCAAAATGAACGTCGCCACATTGTATTTCGGGACGATGGCTACAAAGACGATCACCAGCATTAAAAACGGCAAGACGAGAATAAAATCGATGATGCGCATGATGACGTTGTCGATCCAGCCGCCGAAATAGCCGGCCACCAATCCGACAATGAGGCCGATCGCCCCAGTGATGAGCGTAATGGCCAGCCCGATCGTAAACGAATTGCGGGCGCCGATGATGAGCTGGCCAAACACGTCGCGCCCTCCGTAGTCTGTGCCAAGCCAGTGTTCCGCTGACGGCGGAGAATAGATGGAAAGAAAATCCACTTTCACGATTTCCTCTTGATCCAAAAAGAGCGACACGCCATAGACGATCGACAAAAGGATTCCTAAAATGATGAGCGAACCAAGCGCGAGCCGATCCCGAGCCACCTCCCGCCACATGATCGAAAAGGCGGAAGGGCTTTTCTCGATGTTCGCTCCGGCCGGCGTTGGGCCGCTGATTTCCGCTTTCATGTCAGCTGCCTTCCTCCTTCCCTACTCAATCCGGATGCGCGGGTCGACCGCACTCAAAATGATGTCCGACAACAGCGTGCCCACCAGCGTCGCCAGGCCGGAAATCATGACGAGCGCCGTCACGACGCTGTAATCCCGCTGCATAATCGACTGCAAAAACAGCTGGCCAAGCCCCGGATAGCTGTAGATCGACTCCAAAAACACGGAACCGCCGACAAGCCCGGTGATCTCATACCCTAAAAACGCCGCGATCGGCAAAAACGAATTGCGCAAAATATGGCGCCAATAGATGTGCCGCTCCGGCACGCCTTTCGCCCGCGCCGTTTTCACGAAATCTTTCACTTTCGTATCGACGATTTCGCTGCGCAAATATTGAATCGTAACGACCGTGTTGATGAGCGCTCCCGACAACGCCGGAAGCATGAGATGGTTCAATTTGCTTAAATAGTAAGCGAGCGTCCCTTCCTCGACCTGAACGTCCACGCTGCCGCCGGTTGGAAACCAGCCAAGGTGAAAGCCGAAAATAAACAGCATGATCAAAGCAAAAATGAACAGCGGCGTGGCAAACCCGAGATAGCTGTAGCCGACGATCAGCTTATCAGCCCATGTATCTGTCCATCGCCCCGACACGATGCCAAGCGGAATGGCAATCAGGTACGTCAAAATTAAAATCGCCGCCGACAGCAACACCGTATTCCCGATCCGTCCGGCCAGCAGATCAGTGACCGGCTGCTGGTGGGTATAGGAAAGGCCGAGATCCCCTTGCAGCATGTTTTTCACCCAACGGATGTATTGAATATGTACCGGATCATTCAAGCCAAGTTTTTCCCGCATTTCCTCAAGCGTCTGCGGATCCATTTTCGGGTTGGCCGCCAGCTGCCCCGTCAGCGCATCGCCCGGCATCGCCTTCGCCAGCAAGAAAATGAGGACGCTTAACAAAAATAGCTGCGGAATCATGATCAAGATTCGGCGCAAAATAAACTTCAACATCGTTCCGTCTTCCTCTCTTTACGGAATCGCTACGGAGTGAGTCGGTGAAATGGATTTCAGTGGATACGCCCGCCCATTTTCATCAAAATAGCGCGAATACGCTTGCGCATATTCTTCTTCCACTTCTCGGCGCAGCGCCGCCTGTTTACTGCGTTCGCGCGGATCGGCATTCGGAATGGCGGAAAGCAGCCGCTTCGTATAAATATGTTGCGGATTCGTAAAAATTTCCTCGCTCGTCCCTTCCTCCACGAGCCGGCCGCGGTACATAATGCCGATCCGGTCGCACATATGCCGGATGATCCCTAAATCATGGCTGATGAACAAATACGTCAGTCCGTACTCCTGCTGGATTTCTTTCATGAAATTCAACACTTGCGCCTGCACCGACACATCAAGCGCCGACACCGGCTCATCGGCGATAATGAGCTTCGGGTTGAGCGTGAGCGCCCGCGCAATGCCGATGCGTTGGCGCTGTCCGCCGGAAAATTCGTGCGGATATTTATAGATCGAATCCGCGCTCAAGCCGACCCGTTCCAAAACGTATTGCACCTTCTGCCGCTCCTCTTGCGGGGACAGGCGCTCGAAATTGCGGAGCGGCTCAGCGACAATATCGAGCACACGTTTGCGCGGATTGAGCGAAGAATACGGATCTTGGAAAATCATCTGGATGTCTTTCCGATACGGATGAAACTCGCGGCGGCGGAGCTTTGTCAAATCTGTTCCTTCAAACAGCACTTCACCGGCCGTTGCCCGAATAAGGCCGATGATCGTGCGCCCCGTCGTCGTTTTGCCGCAACCTGATTCGCCGACAAGCCCGTACGTTTCCCCTTGATTCAAAGAAAAGCTGACATCGTCCACTGCACGGACATGGTCGACCACCCGGCGAAAAAAACCGCCGCGCACCGGATAGTATACTTTCAAATGGTTGACGTTAAGAAGCGCCATAGTCGACCTCACCTACTGTTTGATCATCTGGAAAATAAAAATGTTGGTAGCATGTGCAACGCACCCAGTGCCCCGGCTCCACTTCCCGCAACTTCGGATCCGATTCGTGCTTATCCGCCCCAATCCAGCTGATGCGCGGCTGGAAGCGGCAGCCGCGCCGCGGCAGTTTATGCAGCGGCGGAACGATCCCTTGGATGACGTGGAGTCGTTCCTTTTTCGTCTGCGCAGACGGGATCGACTGCAACAACGAGCGAGTGTATGGATGGAGCGGCCGATGGAAAATGGTATCCACGTCCGCCAATTCAACGATTTCCCCTGCGTACATGACGGCTACGCGGTCGGCCATTTCCGCCACGACCCCTAAATCGTGCGTGATCAAAATAATGCTCGTTTTCATTTGCCGCTGCAACTCTTTGAGCAGCCCTATGATCTGCGCCTGAATCGTCACATCAAGCGCCGTTGTCGGTTCATCGGCGATGAGCAGGGCGGGCTCGCAGGCGATGGCGATCGCGATGACGACCCGCTGCCGCATTCCTCCAGACAGTTCGTGCGGATAGCGATGATACACTTTTTCCGGTTCCGGAATGCCGACTTTGTGAAGCAAGTTGATCGTTCGTCTCTTTTTTTCGGCTGCCGACAAGCGCAGATGGTAGTCCATGCTTTCCTCGATCTGCCGGCCCACCGTCATAAGCGGATTGAGCGCCGTTAACGGATCCTGAAAGATCATTCCGATTTCTTTGCCGCGGATGCGGTTCAGTTCAGAAATGGAGAGCGACAGCAAATTTGTTCCTTTAAACTGCAAGCGCCCCTCAATTTTTGTCTTTTCGGGCGGATGGAGGCCCATGATCGACAAGGCGAGCGCGCTTTTGCCGCACCCCGACTCCCCGACAAGGGCGACGACTTCGTTCTCTCCGATCGCCAGCGAAACGTCGTCGACCGCCGCATAATAGTCATCCCCAATGCGAAAAGAGACTCGCAGCCCCTCAATTTCCAGCAACGTTTGCTTTGCCAATGTGTCCTTCTCCCTTTTGTTAGTATTACTAAATTTTAGACTATATAAGTTGCAATAAAGATTTTCCGATTGTTCGATTCTGTTTTCCTTCATAACAAGTCATTTTGATAGAATGCGGTGGGCGCTCTACTGGATGTAAAACAAAGTTTCAACTTATATAATATAATATTTAGATAATATTCTATCATTTTTTTTCGTAAATTCAATATTTATAGAAAAAATATCAGTAAATTTTTTGATTCCTTTCCAGTCTTATACCTCATAGAAAAACATGACTGTGAACTACAGCTCAGTTTCAACCACTATTTTTTGGACAATAAATAAGCAGATGCTCCACGAAAGGAACATCTGCCTAAGCAATGAACAAAAAAGTGGAAAAGGACACAGCTTGACCGCGGCCGCCCATTCACGATCGATTATTGCTTTGTTCCCTATAGTTATTTAAACGCCATCGCCGCCCGCACCGCTTTTTTCCAGCCATCGTAGAGCATCGTTCGCTTGTCGTCATCCATCTTCGGCTCAAACCGGCGCTCGAGCTGCCATTGGGCGGCGATGTCATCTCGGCTGTTCCAGTAGCCGACCGCCAGCCCGGCCAAATACGCCGCACCCAAGGCCGTCGTTTCATTCACAACCGGACGTTCGACCGGAACGGCAAGCAAATCGCTCTGGAATTGCATAAGGAAATTGTTTTTCACCGCCCCGCCGTCAACGCGCAACGTGGTCAGCGAGATGCCGGAATCGGCTTCCATGGCGGCGAGCACATCTTTTGTCTGGTAAGCGAGCGATTCCAAGGTGGCCCGGATGAAATGCTCTTTCGTTGTGCCGCGCGTGAGGCCAAACACCGCCCCGCGCACCTCGCTGTCCCAATACGGCGTGCCAAGCCCGACGAACGCCGGTACGACATACACCCCGTCGGTCGACTCGACTTTTTCAGCGTACGCTTCGCTGTCAGCCGCCGTTTTGATCATCCGCAAGCCGTCGCGCAGCCATTGAATGGCCGAACCGGCGACGAAAATGCTGCCTTCAAGGGCGTATTCAACCTTGCCGTCAATTCCCCAGGCGATCGTTGTGAGCAGCCCGTGTTTCGATTGCACCGCTTTTTCCCCCGTATTCATCAGCATAAAGCAGCCGGTGCCGTACGTATTTTTCGCCATCCCTTCCGTAAAGCACGCCTGGCCGAACAAAGCCGCCTGCTGGTCGCCCGCGGCTCCCGCGATCGGCACCTCCACGCCGAAGAAATGATGCGGAACCGTTTTCGCGTATACTTCCGAGGACGGGCGCACCTCAGGAAGCATCGCCTTTGGCACGTTTAAAATCGCAAGCAGCTCGTCATCCCACTCGAGCGTATGAATGTTGAACATTAATGTGCGCGACGCGTTCGAGTAATCGGTTACATGGGCGCGGCCGCCGGACAGCTTCCAAATGAGCCACGTATCAATCGTGCCAAAGAGCAGCTCTCCTCGCTCCGCCCGTTCGCGCGCCCCCTCGACATGGTCCAAAATCCATTTCACTTTTGTCCCGGAAAAATAGGCGTCAATAAGCAAGCCGGTTTTTTCGCGGAATAGCGGGTCATACCCTTTCGCTTTCAGTTCATCGCAAATGCCGGCCGTCTGCCGCGACTGCCAGACGATGGCGTTGTAAATCGGGTTGCCGGTGTCTTTCTCCCACACAACCGTCGTTTCCCGCTGGTTCGTAATGCCGATCGCCGCCACTTGTTCCGGCTTCACTTGCGCCTCGGACAAGACGCTGGCAATGACCGCAAGCACCGATCCCCAAATTTCATTGGCGTTGTGCTCGACCCAGCCGGGCTGCGGAAAATATTGCGTAAACTCTTTTTGCGCCATATGGACGATTTCGCCCTTTTGATTGAACAAAATCGCGCGCGAACTCGTTGTGCCTTGGTCGATGGCTAAAATGTATTGATTCATGACATTCTTCCCCCTTCACCTTTATTTGCTTACAAACCCGGTACGCCAACTAGAGAGAACGGCGGCTTGCGGCGCTGGTTGTTTTTCCTTTTGCCATCTTCGCCGCCGCCAAAACGACTGCGGTTGCCGCCAGCACTCCCCATAATGCGCCTGTCGGTTTTCCCAAGAAAACGGCTTTATAGACCAAACTGCCTAACGCGCCGCCAAGCAGCGGTCCGACGACCGGCACCCACGCATACGCCCAATTCGATGACCCTTTCCCTGGGATTGGCAACAAAAAGTGGGCTAAGCGAGGTCCAAAGTCTCGGGCCGGATTAATGGCGTATCCCGTCGTACCGCCGAGCGACAGTCCAATCGCCACGATCAAAAAACCAACGATAAATGGATTGAGCCCATCAGCGAATTTGTTGGCGCCAATGGCCAAGATGGCCAAAACCAACACAAACGTTCCGATGATCTCGCTAAGCAAGTTGGCAGCCGTATTCGGCACTGCCGGACCCGTCGCAAACACGCCAAGCTTGACACCCGGGTCGTCTGTTTCCTTCCAATGCGGCCAATAGTGGAGATAGACGACGGCAGCCCCAACCATAGCGCCAAGTACTTGTGCCAACACATAGCCAGGGACATCTTTCCATGGAAAATCACCGCTTATGGCCAATGCCACTGTCAGCGCTGGATTGAGATGGGCGCCGCTATACCGGCCGACAGCGTATACGGCCACGGCCACCGCCATCCCCCACCCCATCGTAATGACAATCCAGCCCGAATTGGCCGCATATGATTTCTTTAAATTGACCCCGGCGCACACACCAGCGCCGAAAATGATGAGCAGTGCCGTGCCGATGAATTCCCCTAAAAATGGCGACATTTGTTCTCTTCCCCCTTTTCATTCGTGATTTCCTCTGCTATTTCCTGCTTGGGCGGCCCCTCCGGAGGGTTAGCCGTTGGGTGGAAAAACAAAAACCCACACACTTCCCCGCTAAGCAACGAGGAATATGTGTGGGTCTCCGCTTCTCCACCACAACATTATTAACTTGCTTTTAGCATATCATCCGTTGAAAACGCTGTCAACCTATTTCTTCGGCAAAATTTGCACGTAATCGAAGTCGAGCGTATCGACCGCGTCTTCGATATGAAGGCGGGTGATGAACCGGTACGACCGGCCCGGGCGCGATGGCGGCAAGGTTTCCGGAATCGTGTAGGAAAACGGGATTTCCTTTTTCTCGCTCGGCTTGATCGAAAACGCTCCGGCCGCCGGAATGACGGCGACAATGGCATCCAGTTCCTTGCCGTTTTCGATTGTTTTTTGCACGAGCTCCACATCGAGCCGCTCGATCCTTTGTTCCACCGTTCCGCCGTAAATGTGGACGATCCCTTGAATCATTTCCCCCTGGCGCCATAACGATTTATTTAAGATCAAGTCGACGTGCGCCGACCCGACTCCGACTCTTGACATCATTTTGCGCAATAACACCGTAGTCACCTCTTTGTCTCTCTTGTCATATCATCATACGAAAAAACGAAGCCGCCTGTTTCAACGCGAGCCAAAAAATAAACAGACGATGCTGGCGCGGCACGTCTGCCCCTGGGAGAAACAGGGACGAATGCGGCTTGTTTTGTTACCGCTTACATTCGAGATTACCGCATTCGCCTTCCGCTGTCAATTGGTTATTCGTACACATTTTCGTTTTCGATAATGTAATCGATTCGAATGACCGGGACGTCCTGTTGCTCGACTTCCGCGACAATCAAGCCGACGCGGTCATTATAGATGCAAAACATATCCTGCCCTTTGCGAAACGCCGACTCTCCGTACGAAAGAACCATGTGGTAAATTTTATTGTCGCTGAAATAACGGCGGCTGACCCGGCTCCCTAACCGGACGATCACTTCTTTTCCCGCGATTTTTCCGCGGTACATCCGCTCTCCCCCTTTTTGTCGTTCCTATTCCAATGTATGGGCGTTGTGGCCCGCTCATGACTATTTTCTCCCCCAGCGGCCCGTTTTCCTTTTCAACGCATTGTTTTTCGGGCCGGCAAACAATTTTTTCGGAAATTTCCTTTCTTTTGCTTGACGCGGCCACCCGCGGTAGTGTATAGTAAAGTCATCATATAACAGAATATATTTCAGGCATTCAACATGAAGGTGCATCTTGGATGGCTGTGAAGTATATTTTGTTATTTGATAAAAATCTTGAGGTTAGCCGAACAGGCTAAAGGTATTAGGAGGAATTCAGTATTATGCAACGTGGTAAAGTAAAATGGTTTAACAACGAAAAAGGCTACGGTTTCATCGAAGTGGAAGGCGGTTCCGACGTATTCGTCCACTTCACGGCGATCCAAGGTGAAGGGTTCAAAACGTTAGAAGAAGGCCAAGAAGTTTCGTTTGAAATCGTCCAAGGAAACCGCGGACCGCAAGCAGCGAACGTTGTCAAATTATAAGACTTCGTTGACATAGACGAGAGAACGGGAGCGGAAAGAAAGGCATCCTGCACCATCGCAGGATGCCTTTTTCATTTGATTGGCATAAATTTCACCAAGCGGCAAACAATAAAGAAAAGGGGGTGTTCATATGGCCAGACGCGATGCCGACGTACATACGGGATACAACGATGTAAAGCAAGTGGAAATGTTCGTCGAAACGGCGGAGAAAATGGTCGGCCAGGCGACGATGCAGCTCGACCCCGAGATGCTTCGCCATGCCGAACAAGCGGTGAAAAACGCCCGCGACCAACTTGCGCGCGCCCGCCAAGAAGCAACGGGCGTCGACGGTGATTTTCTCGCCCGTTGCGAACAAACATTGGCCCGCGCCGAACACCAGCTTCGCGAGGCGCGGCAATAACAGCAAAACGATATATATAGATGCAACGAAATCGTTTAACATATCCTTGACGGAAAAGTGGCTCATCCATTTTTGACTGTCGAAGGCAAGCCTATGGCTTGCCTCCGTCACGCTTTAGCGTGACGGAAGACCGAACAACGACTCGCTTCCAGACCCATTCATGGGTCTGGAAGCGGTGTTGTTCGGTCACTCGACAGTCGGATGAAATGATCGGTAAAAACGAAAAATGTTAAAGCTTTAAATTGCATCTATATAGATGCAACCAAAACGTTTAACATATCTTTTCTTTGACAGAAAAGCCACTTATCAATTTTTCGACTGTCGAGGGCAAGCCTTTGCTTGCCTCCGTCACGCGTTGGCGTGACGGACGATCGAACAACCACCCGCTTCTCAGACCCATACATGGGGCTGAAAGCGGTGTTTGTTCGGTCGTTCGACAGTCGATCCAATGCTCAGTAAAAAATTGCATCTATTAAGGCGGAGGACAAACAGCGATTTCCTTTTGGAGTGAAAAGAAGAACTGCTTTTGAGGTTTCTCCATGTTAAAACGTATGTTCTGTCAATCACCGGCCTTCGCAGCGCATCCGCTTCCTCCGTTCAAAGGCCAAAGCTTGCCTGGTCGCAGCCGGCACCGCCCCGGGCCCGCGAAAGCGCAGATTGGGGCTCCTATCGCCCGCACCAACCGCATCTTGAAAAAAATTCCTTCATTACCGACGCGGACGCGGCGGCGCTGATAGAAGCATCTCCCCGTACTGCCGCATTTGTTCCCCGACCGTGCATTGCTGGATGCAAAACGATTGGGCGTACGTTTTGCCGTACTCTTTCCGGAACGTGCTTTTTAAAAAGCAGCCGTCGCAGTATGTTTCCTCCAGCCAAGCGATTTGGTCCAATATTTCTTTGCGTCGGTTTCTCTTCTTTCCCATACGACCTTACCCTTTCTCCGTCAATTCCGTTCGGCTTGTGATGATCCGCCCTTCAAGCGCCTGACGGGCGAGCGAATCCGCCTCTTTATTTTGCTTGCGCGAAATCGGCTCGTACGCCGGCTCGATGTGAAGTTCGCGCATTTTCGCTTCAATGCGGTCAAGCCAGGTGTTGAAATCGTCCTCAAAACACGGCCAATCACCGGACAGCTGCTTTAACACGACGTGGGAGTCGCCGCGGAACGTCACCGGCAAATGATGGACGCCAAGCTCCTCAAGCAGCTGCATGACAAACCAAAATGCCGCATACTCCGCCTCATTATTGGATTTGATTTCGCCAAGTCGACGGTTGGCGCGCAACCGGTAGCGATGGTCGTTTTGCTTATAGTATACGACCGCGCCGGCGCCGCCTTGGGACGTCTCATGGTCAAAGCCGCCGTCGAAATACACAACAATCTCATGCGGCTCGCCGCCGATCTCCTCAAGCAGCTTTTGCAGCTCTTTTTTTGACCACACCGTACCGTTTCGATCAACAAACTCAACTGTTTTCGTCCGCCCGGTTTTTTCAAAATCATCTGCCAAAGTGAGCGCCTTTTTGGCCTCCACCCAATCGGAAACAAGAAACGCCTCTTGTTTTTTCGGTGTGATATATGTCCAGTGGATTTGTACATCCAACGTTGGGTCACCCTTCCGCATGGCGATGATCGGAGCTGGTTTTTATTTTACCACACTTTCGCCCTTGTTCATTACCTAATATTATGCGCAAATTCTTTTCGTATCAACCATTTTGCCGCAGGCACCCATCTTTTTTCCAAAATATCTGTCTTTTCCGGCCTATTTGTGGTACACTAGCAGCTAGCCCCCAAAATGAGATAGGGCGCAACCATAATGAAGAGGGAGGATTCGAATTGAAGCGTCAAACCATAGCCGATCTGAGTCTGCTAATGGTGACCTTCGTCTGGGGTGCGACGTTTGTCGTCGTCCAAAATGCCATTTCGTTTTTGGAGCCGTTGTCGTTTAACGCCGTTCGCTTCAGTTTGGCCGGCTTGTTGCTTCTCGCCTGGATCACCGCCGTTTCCCGTCCGCTCTTCGGTCAGTTGTCATGGCAGGTCATCGGCGCCGGGGCGTGGATGGGGCTATGGCTGTTTTGCGGCTATGCATTCCAAACGGTCGGGCTGTTGTACACCACTTCCTCGAAAGCTGGCTTTATTACTGGACTGAGCGTTGTGCTCGTGCCGCTGTTTTCCTTTTTGATTTTAAAGCAAAAACCGTCTGTGAATGCGGCCATCGGAGCAACACTTGCTGCGTTTGGCCTGTATTGGCTGACGGGGGGAGCGGAGCTGTCGTTCAATCAGGGCGATTTCTTTGTCTTGCTCTGTGCTGTTTCCTTTGCCATGCACATTATCGTCACCGGCCTCTATTCCTCTCGGTATTCAACGATGTTGTTGACGATGGTGCAAATTTTCACCGTCGCCGCGCTCTGTTTCGTCTTTGCCTTTTGGTTTGAAGATGCCGACGACATGTGGAATATAGCGGTGCTCCGCCGCCCGGAAGTATGGGGAGCGCTCGCTGTGACATCGCTGCTGGCGACGACCGCGGCGTTTCTCATCCAAACAGCGGTGCAAAAATATACGACTCCCGCCCATGTCGCTCTCATTTTCGCCATGGAGCCGGTGTTCGCCGCTTTGACCGCCTACCTTTGGGCTGGGGAACAGCTGTCGCCATCGGCCTGGCTTGGCGGCGCTGCGATTTTGGCCGGCATGATTTTCGCCGAACTGCCAAGCATGCGCCTCTGGGGCAGACGGTGGCGGGAAAAGCGGAACATCCCATCGTAGCCGCAACGATTGCTCTTAGCGAAAAACAGTGAAGTTTTTGGGAGGCTAGAGGCGCTCCGTTGGTCATCATCCCATGCCGCCGACGCCTGACGCGCTTCGCTGCCTGAGGCCGTCAGGCGCGGCGCCGACAACCCCAATGCGATAAAGCGCCCGCGGCCATGCCTAAGAGCGCCCCGCCGACGACTTCGATCGGCTCGTGTCCGAGCCGGGCGCGCAGCTGCCGCTGTCGTTTGTGATAAACGGTTTGTTTTGGGTCTCCTTCCAACTTTTTTACTTCCTCGGCAAGCTCGTTCAGGCGAAGGGCGAGTTCGCCCGCTTGGCGCCGCACCCCTTGCGCATCGTACATGACGATCAGTCCAAACAACGCGGCCAAGGCAAAATCGATCGTGCGCACGCCTCGCTCGAGGGCGATAAACGTCGCTAAGGCGGAAACACCGGCAGAGTGGGAGCTTGGCATTCCGCCGGTTTCGAAAAAGAGCCGCCAGTCCCATCGGCCAGTCTCCAACTGCTTGATCGGGATTTTCAAAAACTGGGCGAGCGCGATTGTCGCGAGCGCCGTCTTCAGCCCCTTGTTCATCACGCTTTCCTCCTTTGCTTATATTTTGACCAAGGGTGGCCATACTATCCGTAAAGAGCGGAGGTGAGAGCAATGACCAAAAACGGCGGCCGAAACCGCGGCACGAAGGCGCCGGGCGTCAACCCGCAAGGCTTTGGCCAAGACGGAACGTTCACCCCGGATCCAAAAAGCAAGCTTGAGAACGCAGCGAAAAAGCTCAACACAAAATAAAAGCAGGCTTCCCGATATGGGAGCCTGCTTTTTGTCGTTATTGTTTCACTTTCGCCAATTTTTCGCGCAACACCATTTGCAAAATGCCGCCGTGGCGATAGTAGTCGATTTCGACTTCGCTGTCAAAGCGGACGATGACCTCAAATTCTTTCTTCTCACCCGTATCCGGGTTCGTCGCCGTCACTTTGACGAGATCGCGCGGTTTGACGTTTTCATCGATGTGAATGTCGAACACTTCTTTACCCGTCAAGCCGAGCGTCTCCGCATTTTCGCCTTCTTTAAATTGCAGCGGCAGGACGCCCATCAAAACGAGGTTCGAGCGGTGGATGCGCTCAAAGCTTTCGGCGATGACCGTTTTAATGCCGAGCAAGAACGTCCCTTTCGCCGCCCAGTCGCGCGAGCTGCCCATGCCGTAGTCTTTGCCGGCGATGACGACAAGCCCAGTGCCGTCTTGTTTGTATCTCATGCACGCATCGTACATCGACATCACTTCGCCGGTCGGCCAGTACGTCGTATAGCCGCCTTCCGTGCCCGGCGCGATTTGGTTGCGGATGCGGATGTTGGCGAACGTGCCGCGCATCATCACTTCATGGTTGCCGCGCCGCGAACCGTACGAGTTGAAATCTTTCGGCTCGACGCCTTTCGAGATCAAATATTGGCCTGCCGGCGTGTTTTTGCCGATCGACCCAGCTGGCGAAATATGGTCAGTCGTGACCGAATCACCGAACTTGCCGACGACGCGCAAGCCGGTGAGAGGTTCAACTTTGCGCACTTCCGGCGACAAGCCTTCAAAGAACGGCGGATTTTGAATGTACGTCGAGTTTTCATCCCATTGGTACAGCGGCTCATCCGTCGTTTCGATGGCATTCCAGCGCGGATTGCCGTCGAACACGCGCTCATATTCTTTGCGGAACAGTTCCGGATCGACCGCTTGCTTGACGACATTCTTCACTTCTTCCATCGACGGCCAAATGTCGCGGAAATAGACGTCGTTGCCGTCTTTGTCTTTGCCAATCGGCTCGTTCAACAAGTCAATGTCGACCGTGCCGGCGAGCGCATAGGCGACAACAAGCGGCGGCGATGCCAAATAGTTGCCTTTGACAAGCGGGTGGATGCGGCCTTCAAAGTTCCGGTTGCCGGACAGGACGCTTGTCACGAGCAGATCGCTTTCCGCGAGCGCTTTTTCGAGCTCCGGCGCAAGCGGACCTGAGTTGCCGATGCATGTCGTGCAGCCGTAGCCGACAATGTTGAAACCGAGCTGTTCCAGATACGGAAGCAGCCCCGAGTCACGCAAGTAGCCGGTGACGACTTTCGAGCCCGGCGCGAGCGACGTTTTCACGTATTTCGGCACTTGCAAGCCTTTTTCGACCGCTTTTTTCGCCACTAAACCAGCGGCGACAAGCACGTACGGGTTCGACGTGTTCGTACAGCTTGTGATCGCCGCGATGACGACAGCGCCCGTTTTTAATTTCACTTGTTCGCCGTTCAGCTCGACCGTAATTTCCCGCTCCAAGTCCGCTTCCGTCAAGCCAAAGCCTTGGTTGCCTTGCGGCGCTTTCACCGCGTCGCGGAACGACTGTTTCATTTTCGAGAGCGGGATCAAGTCTTGCGGCCGTTTCGGGCCAGACAAGTTCGTTTCAATTTCCGACAAGTTGATTTCCACAACATCCGTAAACACCGGCTCCGGTGCATCCGGCGTGTAGAACAAACCGTTCGCTTTGCAATACGCTTCGACGACTTGAACGTGATGTTCGTCGCGGCCGGTCAAGCGCAAATAGTCAAGCGCTTCAGCGTCGACCGGGAAGAAGCCGCACGTTGCCCCGTATTCCGGCGCCATGTTGGCAATCGTCGCCCGATCGGCAAGCGGCAAAGTCGCCACTCCTGGTCCGAAAAATTCAACGAATTTGCCGACGACGCCTTTTTTCCGGAGCACTTGCGTCACCTTAAGCGCCAAGTCGGTGGCCGTCGCTCCGTCCGGCAGCTTGCCTGTCAGGCGGACGCCGATGACTTCCGGCACCGGGAAGTACGACGGTTGGCCGAGCATGCCGGCTTCCGCTTCAATGCCGCCGACTCCCCAACCGAGGACGCCGAGGCCGTTGATCATCGTCGTATGCGAGTCCGTGCCGACAAGCGTATCCGGGAACGCTTCGTACTCGCCGTTCTCCCCTTCGACCGCGTGAACGACGCTTGCCAAATATTCCAAGTTCACTTGGTGGACGATCCCCGTTGCCGGCGGAACGGCACGATAGTTGTTAAACGCTTTTTGCGCCCATTTCAAAAACTTGTACCGTTCGGCGTTCCGTTTGAATTCTAAATCCATGTTGTACTCCAGCGCATCGTCTGACCCGTAGCGGTCGACTTGCACCGAGTGGTCGATGACGAGATCGACCGGAATTTCCGGGTTGATTTCGTACGGATCGCCGCCCAAATCGGCCATCGCTTTGCGCATCGAAGCCAAATCGACGACAGCCGGCACGCCGGTGAAGTCTTGCAAAATGACGCGCGACGGCTTAAACGGCACGTCGATGTCTTTCATTTCCGGCGTTCCCCATTTCGCCAAGTTTTCGACGTGCTCTTTCGTGATGACGCGGCCGTCGACTTGGCGGAGCACCGATTCAAGCAATACTTTGATCGAGTACGGCAGGCGGCTCACCTGGCCGATGCCCGCTTCTTCAAGCGCTTGCAAACGGTAATAATTGTATTTTTTACCGTTGACTTCGAATGAAGAGCGGGCGTTGAATACATCCTGTTTCGCCATATGTACAACCCCCTTCACTTCACAATAATACTATACTATTTTTTTGCGCAAAAGTCGAAAAAATAGCATGAATTCTCCCAATCCCCATAAAGTTTGGCACGACTTTATCTTATTATAGAACAGAGCAAGTGTAAATAATGATTTCCAATGTCTCGCCATATTACTTCCTTACCGCGGCAAAAGAGGAATAAGGCGCCCGTTTCGTCGCAAACTAGAAGCGGAGGTGAAACGAATGGCAAAGCGAAAAGCAAACCACGTGATCCCTGGCATGAACGCCGCCAAAGCGCAAGGAATGGGGGCCGGCTACAACGAAGAGTTTTCCAATGAACCACTGACAGAAGCACAGCGCCAAAACAACAAAAAACGAAAAAAGAACCAATAGCATGGCGGCCATTCCGCCATCCCGGACTGCCATAGCATGAAAAAAGGGAATGTCCGCCGCCGGCATTCCCTTACTCGTTTTCATTGACTTCGTCAACGATCGCCTGCAAATCGCTGCGGAATTTTTCGAGCTGCACGCGCTGCGTTTCCGAGGCAACTTCGAGCGCGTTTTCAATTTGGGCGAACGCCTCGTTTACTTCTTGCCGAAGATGGGCCAGCTGGTGGCCGTAGTCGGCTTGATCACGCACCAAGTGATCGTGCCATTCTTTCGCTTCCATCGTCGCCTTTTGCGCTGCTTGAAACGCCTCTTGCTTCGTTTTATGGTAAACCATGGCTCGTCCCTCCTTCGCAGTCATTGCGGTCGTTCACTACTTATCGTTTCAAACCGGGCGCAAATTATGCGCCGAATAAGCGAAAGCACAACGCCGCATGCTAACGGACAAAGGAGGGACAACAAATGACGAACAAAAACGACGGCAAAGATATGCGCAAAAACGCCCCAAAAGGCGACAATCCTGGGCAGCCGGAGCCGCTTGACGGTTCGAAAAAAGTGAAGAACCGCAATCACACGCGGCAAAAGCACAACACAAGCCACGATATGTGACGCAAACAAGCGGAGTTTTCCTTCTCCGTTCAGCCGAGACCGGCGGCAGTCGGGAGGGCTGAACGGCTGGCGCCCTTATGTTCACATAATAAAATTATTGTAAAATCAACAAAGCGGGCGGTCGCTAGAACAGCCCGTTGCCGCCCGCCTTGGGTTCATTCCCGTTGAAGCGAATCATCCTCACCCGGTCAACAAGCCGGCCGACGACAATTATGATTCGGTTGTTTGCCGCTTGAGCGCTTCATACAGCTCCACGAATTCAGCGGCTAAATCCTTGACCGTGATCGCCGTCATTAAATGATCTTGGGCATGCACCATCAGAAGCGTCACCACCGTCTGCCCGCCGCGCGCTTCTTGTTGCAGCAGCTCGGTCTGCAACCTATGGGCCGCCTGCAGTTCCGCTCCCGCCTGTTCAAGCAGCCTGCGCGCCGCGGCAAATTCCCCTTTTTTCGCCGCTGCAATCGCCTCCATTGCATAACTGCGGCCGTTTCCCCCGTGAAGAATCAGTTGGAATACAGTTTGTTCATACGTTTGCATAACGCCCTCTCCTATAGTTTATAGAATTCGCGGTACGTGATCAGCTGAACACCGCGCTCGGCCATCTCGGCAACGAGCGTTGGGTCGGTCAGCACCGCCAGCTCTTCGACTCGTTGTTGACAATAGGAACTTCCTGACGCGAGCGGAACATCGATATACGCCGGGTGGCACATCACTTCTGCCGTCTGCCCGTCGCCAATCCGGTCGATGAGCGTCAAAAAATGGTCCTTTGTCAATCCATCCCCGTAAAAGTCGGGAAAAAAGACATCGACGGTTGCCAGCCGGTGCGGCCGTGTCGTCCGCACCGGACGGATCGGCAGCCGATAGCGTTCGGCCAATTGTTCCACAACCGGAAACACATTCGGGTGCTCATGGACGTGATGATGGCTGTCGATATGCGTTGGAGAGAGCCCAAGCGAGAAAACCCGCTCGAGTTGGGTAGCAAGCTCCCGCTCGATATCGCTGCGCCTAGCGCCAGCAAGCGCCTCTCCACGCCGCGGAAACTCCCCGTTCTCGTTCACAAGCGACGGAACATCGGCCAGCGGCCGGCCGCACGTCAGCACAAAATGAATGCCGACGCCGAGTTCCGGATGTTCCTTCGCCAACCGGGCGGCGTGTTCTGCCGCTGGCATGTTGGCCATCAGCGTCGCCGACGTGACGACACCGTGTTGAAACGCTTCCAAAATTCCGTAGTTGACCCCTTTCGAGTAACCGAAATCATCGGCGTTGACGATGCAATAGCGCGGCATTTCGTTCCTCTCCTTATTTACAGCGAGTGCGTTGTTCCCGCTCCGCTTGAGATTGTTGGATCGGTCTGCTCTTCGGCCGCTTTTTGTTTGTCCCAAATCGAGAAAAATGGATAGTAGATGGCAAACGCGATGAAGAAGTTGACGATTTGCAAAATGCTCCCGGAAATTTTGCCCCCCGTCGCTAAATAGCCACTGATCACGATCGGTGTCGTCCATGGCACGGCCACCCCGCTTGGTTTGGCGACAAGCCCAGTCGCCATCGCCGCGTAGGAGACAACAACAAGCACGACAGGCACGAGAATGAATGGAATGATAAGCAATGGATTCATGACGATCGGCATACCGAACGTGATCGGCTCATTAATATTGAAAATGCCAGGTGCGATCGCGAGCCGCCCTAAGCTTTTCAACTGCCGGCTGCGCGCCCGAAGCATCATGGTCAACGCCAACGCCAATGTCGCTCCTGAACCGCCGATGTAAATCCAAAGATCAAAAAACTGCTGCGTAATGACGTTGGGCAGTTCGGCATTCGGATTTTGCTGGAACACCATTCGATTTTCATCCATCAGCGACAGCCAGATCGGCCCCATGACCCCGCCGACGATGGCCGCTCCGTGCAGTCCGGTCGACCATAGCAGCTGGACAAGCAGCACGGCGACAATGGCGCCAAATACACTGCCGCCGAGCACACTGAGCGGTTTGTTCAGGAGGACAGATACAATGTTATGGAAACTTTCAAACGGTGTCATTTCCAAAATCAGCCGGGCTACCCAGACAACGACGAGAACGGCGGCTCCCGGGATCAAAGCAACAAAGGAGCGGGCCACAGCAGGCGGCACCCCGTCCGGCAGCTTAATGACAATATTTTTTTGAATGATTTTCCGGTAAATTTCGGTTGACACAATCGCCAAAATCATGGCAACAAACAACCCCTTGCTGCCGACCCATTGCACCGGAATGCCGCCGCTGACCATAATGGCTTCTTTCGCTCCTTCCGGCGTGAACGGCACTTTATACGGAGTTGCGAGCAAAAAAGCGGCAAGTGAAATCGCCCCGGCCGAAAGCGCATCAACTTTGTACTTTTCCGCCAACCGGTAAGCGACGCCGAAGCTGACGACAAGCGCCATAATGTCGAATGTCGCCCCGACCGGATACAACAGCTTATCGAGCCAATGTTCGCCAAACCATTTCGCCATCCATTCGTTATAGCCAGGGATCGGCAAAAAACCAATGATTAAAAATAAAGACCCGATAATCAAGAGCGGCATCGACAAAATGATTCCGTCACGAATGGCTTGCAAATGGCGCTGTTCGGCAATCCTGCCGGCGACAGGCATCACACGCTCTTCCAACACACGAATAAACCGATCCATCCGCCCCTACCCCCTGTTTATTTTTTTAACCGCAGCGCAAAGTCCAACACGCCGGCGCCGTTGACCCGCCCATAGTCAGCTGGATTGATGACGTCAACCGGAATGCCGCGCGCCTCTCCCTCTTTTTTGAAGGCGGCGAGCTTATAACGGATTTGCGGACCAATCAGCACAACATCCGCCTGGTCGAGATGACTTTTCGCTTCATCAGCTGACACAGCCCAAATGTTCGCCTCGATCCCTTTTTGCTTTGCCGCCTCCTTCATCTTCGTCACAAGCAAACTCGTCGACATGCCGGCAGCGCAAATGAGCAAAATGTTCATCCGCTTCCTCCTCCTTTTTTTGCAATGATTCATTATTGTTCAGGCAAATTCCATGCCAACGCCGAAAAGACAGCGCTGAAGCGGATGGAACGGTTGTGTGTTAACGGAGGGAAACTGTGTAATGGAAGCGTTTCCAATTATCGCACCTTATCCATCTCGTTTTCCTTGCAGGGAGCGAAAAAAGTGAACGATATGACACAGTTCATCTTCATCGATGCAGACACCGTACTGCTGTTCAAGCGGAAACAACCCCTCCTTGACCGCCCTGTACAGTGCGCCATCTTCATCTTCATGCCCGCAAGCTTTCGCTGCTCCTCGGTCACCGCTCGTTCTCTCTCCGGACAGCAGGCGATCGAGCAAGCAGCAAAGATGAAAGACAAGCCCCACCAGATCGCGGCCATCCGCTTCAAGGCCGAGTTCCCGACCAATCGCCGCCAGCGCAGCGCGAATGGCGGGAATGGCCCGCGCCGGTGCGAGGTGGCGAAGATGATTGGTCAGCTCTCTAGCCATATGCATATGAATTTCCTCAACGTCGGCTAACGCTTGGATTTCTTTCATCGCCCTCAAGCTAAGCACGTCCTCAAGAGAAAAGTGCGGGATTCGCTCATCAAGGCAAAGATGGCTGACGATACAGACGATGCGGAAATGTTTCGCGACGTTGGACAAGGTTTGCCGCGCTTCTTCCGCATCTGCCATTTGAATGGGAATAATGCGCCACATGCGCTCATCGAGCTGCAAATACGTTTCCAATATATGCTTTAGCGCCAGCGCGCTTCCTTTTCCAGTAAAACAGGCGGTGACGATCGCCAGCATGTCCTGCTCCGCAACCTCCTCCTCCCAAAGCGGCCCGCGAATGTAAAACGGCGCTGCGGCTTTCACTTCTTCGTAAATTTCCTGAAGCGCATAGCCGAGCATCGCTTTGCGGGCCGCTTCGAGCACGTGCGGCGTGCTGGCAGCGGAAATCACCCGCACCGGAACAGCGAGCTCTTTTTCCAAAAAGTTCGAAAACGACACGAGCGATCCCATGTCAACAAGCAACAGCGCCCCTTTTTTCGATGCGACGGGCTGTAGCACCGCTTTCACCTGCTCGTAAATCCGTTTCGGGTCGGCATCAAGCGGCATATCGACCGCATGCACACACGCGGCGGCCAACAGCTGATTCACGACGTCCGCCATCGCCGAAGCCACACCGTTGCCATGCATCACAACCACGATCGCCACCCGTTCCTCCCGCTCTTCCGCTTGCTCCTCGTGGAACGCAAAAAACATCGTCAAAAATCCCGCTTCATCGATCGGGAAGTCGATATTCGTCCTTTCTTCCATCAGCTGAAGGCAGTCGAGCGCGACGGCGAATTCCTGCTTATAGGCGGCGCGAACTTCATTCAGTTTCGGATGGGAAACGATCGTCCCGGCCCGCAGGCGGTTGATCGCCGTTTGAATGTGCATGGCGAGCGCATACATCACCTTCTCGGCGAGGCGGCGCCCAAGTTTTTTCTCCGCATAGACGACCATCGCTTCGGTCAACTCAAGGACGTCGGGAGCGACCATTTTCTCAAGATCGCGGCGATCGCGGATGCGCCGGTCCACCCCTTTCATGTATTGCGAGAAATAATGCTTAATGTCCATTTCCAGCAATAGGTCCAGTTCATCGCCGGCGATGCCGCGCTCTTTTAGTTCTCCGTATTTGCGCTCAATCGCGCCGTAAACCGATTCGGATTCCGCCGCCGGCCCGCTCTCAACATCGGCCTCCCCCCCATGCGGCGGGAAGGCATACCACCGTCGCGGCAGCGAATAAGAGGCGGCTTGCGGATGTTTTTTCTCCAGCAAAAGCCCGCTTTGCACTTGAAATGGCAAATCGGCGCGATGAATGCGCACCGCTTGTTTCTTTCCGGTGACATAATCGGCGTAGGCTTTGGCGCAAACGAGCTGCACATCGGCCTTCAGCTGCCCGACGTTGTTCGGGCACGGATAAAACAAAAACGCGCGCATGGCATTGGCGGAGACGTCAATTTCTTTTCCGAGCCGCACCGCCTCTTCCTGAAAAAACTGCATCACCAGCCGAAAGCGTTCGTCAAGCGTCCGCTTCTCCAGCGGCGGCAGCAAAATATGCATTGGAATGCGGCGGCGGAACGTTTTCAGCAAATTCGACTCCGGATCTTCCGTTGTCGCACAAATGAGCAACACATTGGCTGTTCTCTCCACATCCGTCTCGCCAAGCCGACGGTAAATGCCGCGGTCAATAAACGTAAACAGCATTTCTTGCCCTTCGGCTGGCAGACGATGCACCTCATCCAAAAACAAAATGCCCCCGTCCGCCTTTTCAATCAATCCTTTTTGCTCATTGGCCCCGGTATAGGCCCCTTTGCGGATCCCGAACAACTGTCCGAGCAGCAACTGGGGGTTGTTCGTGTAATCAGCGCAGTTAAACGTCACAAACGGCGCCCCCGGCGGAAAACGGCCAGCTGCGACGGCAAATTCATGGAGCAACTCGGCAAACATCGATTTCCCCGTTCCCGTCTCGCCGACAATCAACATCGGCAGCCCTTTGGGCGGATACAAGACGGCGGCCTTTCCTTGCTCCACCGCCGCTGCCAAGCTCGGCTGCTGCTTGGCCAGCCGGTCGAGACGCGTCATCGCTTTTGGTCCACATGCCAGCGCAAAGCGAACCGGCCTTCCGGTTTGCTTTTGCACTTTTCCCTCCCGCCAAAGGCGGTTTAAATCACGGCTGACGTTGGCTCGATCTAGCCCGAGAGCACAGGCCAACTCCTCAGCGCTCACCCACCGCTTTCCATTCCGTTCCCACTCCCGCAGCGTTTCGTAGACAAGATCCACTCTTTTCACAGCCGCTCCCCCCTTGATCAACACATTCGCAACAGCACCGGCAAACTCCTGCCGGCTTCCCGCGGAAACGTTGAACCGATCTGCCGTCCTTCATTGGCCGGACACAGCTACACTGGTCGAAAAACGAACGCTTTTGTCAGCGAAGTCATGACCATCATTCCGAAAAAACCCATAACATGGTTGACCCTCACTTAGCCAGAAAAGACCCTGCTTTTTTCTGAACAACATCGATGAGGAAAATGCTCTTCCCCGCTCTGGCATGAACATCACGACTCGCCGAAGGGTGATTTTCGCAGAAAAAGAGAGCGTCTCCCAAAGTGGGAAAACGCTCTTTTCCTTACCGCCTATGTATGCTGTGCTTCACTCAAAGGCAACGTTCCTGAAGCCGGGCCCTTTATTTCGTAAAGACGTGATGCCCAATGCGAATCGTCACCGGGCGCGACAACATCCATTTGTCTTTGGTGATTTTCGGATTGTAGAAATAAAGCGAGCCGCGGCGGTCGCTCGGGAATAAGGCCAACGCCTTGTCGACCGCCTCGTAATCTTGCTTGGTTGGCTGAATGCGGGTCAATTTCCCCGTTTTGACCGGTACAAACGCATAGCCGGATTTCGTCTTTTGATAAATGACGCCGCGCACCGTCTTTGGAAACTCCGGATGCTTTGTGCGGTTGAAAACGACAAGCGCCACTTCCACCTTGCCGGCAAACGGCTCGCTCGAACCGGTCTCCGCCTGCACAAGCTGGGCGAGCAGCTTCCGGTCGGCGGCGCTTAATGAGATCGATTTCTTCTTTGCCGGCGCCGAAGCCGATCGCTTCGCCGCAGCCGGCACTTTTATCTTTTCGCCGGCATAAATCACATCGCTTTTTAACCCGTTTAACGACTTTAACGAAGCAACCGAAGTATGATATTGTTTGGCGATCTTCGACAATGTATCGCCTTTTTTCACTTGATAGTATGTATACGAGCCAGCCGCTTCCGCCGACAGCCCATGAGAGCTTAACGCCATACAGCAAATGATCGTGAGCGCTGCAATCGTCTTTTTCACTTTCACTCTGCGCATCCCCCTCATCGTTGCCTTTTGGCTTTTTTTCTTTGTTTACTAGATTAGCAGGCAAAGAAGGGAACGTCACTGTATATCTTTTCCATACAAAGCGGCCGGCGGCTTTCAATCCATTGGCGCTGTAAGGTGGGACAAGCTTTTTTACAGTTGCATTACAGTTGCATTACGCTTCGTAACAAGCCGCTGTTTGAAACTTGCCAAACAGCAAGCTTTTCGACATAATAGTAGACGAATCTTGCCTATGGCAAAAACAGTTGATCATCATGTTGGGGTGGGGATCGTGCTGACCGGATGGTTTCTTTGGTTTATTTTGCTTTGGGTCGTCTTTTTGCTTGTCATGATGTCGATCGGGGGCTTTTTCATGTTCCGCAAGTTTTTGAAGCGGCTGCCGAAAGAAGATGGGAAATCGGAGCTCGACTGGCAGGAATATTACATTGAACAGACGCGTCATCTATGGGGGGAAGAAGAAAAAGCGCTGCTTGAGGAATTGGTTCGCCCTGTGCCGGAATTGTTCCGCGACGTCGCGCGGCAAAAGATTGCCGGCAAAATCGGCGAGCTTGCCTTGAAGGAGCAGGCGCCGCGCATCACACGCGACTTGCTGATCCGCGGCTATATCATGGCAACGCCGAAGCGCGATCATAAATTTTTGATCCGGACATTGCAAGCGAAAAACATCGATCTCGCCCCTTATAAACATTTATTGGAAAGCCGCTGACGTTCCGCCTTTCGTCTAAGGCTGACCGGCGGCTTTCGTCTGTTTCAGCATGGAAAAAGCGGCCCAAACAAGCAGCTTTTTAGGCCGGGACCGACGACTTCAGCTCCGTCTGCGGGACAATTCCAGGGAAGCGAAGTGAAGCGGGCTTGGCGCAACAAAAAAGGGAGCTGTCCATCAGCGGGACAGCTCTTTATGTCAGCACTGGCGGTTTCAGCTGCGCCGCCAGCTTTCTATACGAAACGTACATCGCAATCCGCCATGGGACGATCATCGAAAACGCGAGCAAATAAAACATGCCGCTTAACTGGCGGTAGTCGATCGTTCGTCCTAAATACGTTTTCAAGCCAAGACGAATGACAATCAACCCGAGCAAAATCCAAATAAAGGATTTTGAGCGTTTCAAATAAATATCGCTGCCGCGGATTTCAAATTTTGACGTTTTAATGAGAAACAGCGAGAAAAACAGGCCGAGAATGACCGCTTCGATGAGCTCCCCGCGCGTAACGCGAAAGACCGGATCGATGAACATCAGCGCCCCGGTGCTCATAAACAGCGGCGGCAAAATAATTTTTTTGGCATTCGTCGGCTTTTCCGACGCCTTCATGCGCACAAAAAAGATGAAAAACGCCATCACAACGGCGATGAGCGATGTAATGAACGCCAAAGCCATCACCTTCTTCCGACAAAATTCACGAACAACGCCATTATAGCAAAAAACACTTCGCTTGCCTACCGTCCTCTAAAGCCGCCTCCGGCCAACATCGCGCCAGCGCCCCTCCTCTTCCTTGCCATGAGAAGCGCCCCCAGCTGTCTTCGGTCATAAGCGGCGCCTTCCTATGCCGTACGGAGCCGAAGCCCGCTTACAAAAGACGGGCAATCGCCTCGAGCACGCGGGTTTCTTCAAACGGCTTGACGATGAAGTCGGCCGCTCCGGCTTCAATGGCCTCAACGACCATACGCTGCTGCCCGAGCGCCGAGCAGATGATGATTTTCGCCCCGGGATCGATCTCCTTAATCGCCCGCACCGCTTCAATCCCATTCATGACCGGCATCGTAATGTCCATGATGACAAGATCGGGGCGCAGCCGGCGATACAGCTCGACCGCCTCTTTGCCGTTTTCCGCCTCACCGGCTACGGTGTGATCCGTTTTTTCCAGTATGCGCGCCAGCGTTACCCGCATAAACTTCGCATCGTCAGCAATTAAAATGGCAGCCATCTTTCCATCGCCCTCTCCTCAACGATATTCCTCCAACAACAGCCGCACAAAGGGCGGCTCCATCGCCGCTAAAAACCAGTAAATCCGCCAAACAAGCTTGTCGTATAAGCAATCAGCTTTGTCATCCAGTCAAAATACAAAAGGATGCCCATCGCCACCATGACATAGCCGCCCGCCTTCATGATGGATGCGCTATGGCGGCGGATCCATTGCAGCTTGCCGATAAAAAACGACAACATGAAAAACGGAACGGCAAATCCGAGCGTATAAGCAAGCATATACACCATTCCTGAGCCCGGATTGGTGGCGGCTAGAGCGACAACCGCCACCAAAATCGGCCCCATGCACGGCGTCCAACCGGCGGCGAACGCCATGCCGATCAGCACGGAGCCGACATATCCCGATGGCCGTTCACGAAACGAAATGCGCCGGTCTTTCAGCAAAAACGCCGGCTTCCACAGCCCGGCGACGACGAGGCCGAGAGCGACGATCACGACCGCGCCGATTTGCCGGATCGCATCTTGATAATCAACAAACAGCCTCCCAAGCAGCGAGGTGCCAAAGCCAAGCGAGATAAAAATGAGCGAGAAGCCAAGCAAAAAGCAAAGCGTATGCCATAAGCTGCGGCGGTTCAGCATCGCGTTTTCCTCTTTCAACTCGCTGACCGACACGCCGGTGATATACGATAAAAACGCCGGATAAAGCGGCAAGCAGCACGGGGAAATAAACGACAAAAACCCGGCGCCGAACGCTAAAAATAGATTGAGATCATTCATTGGTGAACCAGCCCCTGCTTTTTTACTTTTTATTTTAGCAGAATTCCTTCTTCCCGTAACATGTTTCTCATTGTTCCTGGTCAATTTTTCTATTTTCCATTTTTGCGTTCACTGATAAAATAGTATAAAGCACCATACACAATACTTCAAGCAAAGGACGGTCGATTCGTGCCGAAATGCAAATTGTTGACCTTGATTGAACAAAAGCGGATGGAGCTTGTCGACACGGTGGCCAAAACGGGGTTAAACTCGGCGGCGGCCATGAAAATCAGCAAAGAACTTGACACGTTGCTCAATGCCTATCAACGCGAACAAACCAAGCGGCGAAAGCAAAGCGCCTCCCGCTAGGCGGGACATGGCGCTTTCTTCTTTTTGTTCCAAGCAGGGGCGGCAAAACGCCGCCATTTACGCATGGACGTCGACAAGGCCGTTTTGCAGCAAGTACATTTGGTAGTAAAGCCCTTTTTGCGCCAGCAGTTGCTGATGCGTGCCGCGCTCGATGATTTCGCCGCGGTGGAGGACGAAAATTTGATCGGCGTCTTGAATCGTTGATAGACGGTGGGCGATGACGATCGTCGTCCGCCCTTTCCGCATGCGCATGAGCGCATCTTGAATCGCTTCCTCTGTTTCGGTGTCAATATGGGCGGTCGCCTCATCGAGCACCAAAATTTTCGGATCGGCAGCGATCGTGCGAGCAAAGGAAAGAAGCTGGCGCTGACCGCTTGATAACGTCGCCCCGCGCTCGGCGAGCACATGGTCGTAGCCGCCGGGCAATTGCTCAATAAACGCATCGGCCTGCACGAGCCGAGCGGCCTCCTCAATGGCTTCGTCGTCCAGTTCCTGATTATACATGCGAATGTTCTCTTTGACCGTCCCGTAAAACAAAAACGGATCTTGCAAGACAAGGCCGAGGCGGCGGCGCAGCTCGGCGCGCGAGTAATCGCGGATCGACCGGCCGTCAAGCAAAATATCGCCGCGGTCAAACTCATAAAAGCGCATGAGCAAGTTGATGATCGAACTTTTGCCGCTGCCAGTATGGCCGACAAACGCGACCGTCTGACCTGGACGGATGACAAACGACAGCCGTTTCAGCACATCCCGTTTGCCGTCGTAGGAAAAGCTGACATCCCGAAATTCGATTTCCCCGCGCTCGATCACATGCGGCGACCAATTTGGATTGGCCGGCGCCTCTTCTTGATGATCAAGAAGGGCAAACACGCGAGAGGCGGAAACGATCGCCTGCTGGTAAAGAGACAGGCGCATCATCATTTGCGTCACCGGTTCGAAAAAGCGCTCCAAATAGTTGACAAACGCATACAGCACGCCGATCTCAACTGGGCCATCAAGCGCCGTGATGCCAAAAAAGCTGAGCACGACCATGATCGACAACATATACACCACATCGATCGCCGGTCGAAGCAGCAGTCCATCAAGGTGGATGTTTTTCATCCCCGCCTTGTAATGCGCTTCATTGACGGCGGCAAACTCTTGATATAAACGGCGCTGCTGGCGGAACGCTTGAATGACGGCCATTCCTTGCAGCGATTCGTTCAATTTGGCGTTCAGTTCGCTCAGCCGTTCGCGCATCTCTTGATAAAACACTGAGCTGTAGCGGCGGTATGTGTGCATGATGAACGCGATCGCCGGGAGGATGAACAGGCAAAACAACGCAAGCTTAGCATCAAGCGAAAACATAGCGACAAACACGCCGATGACAAACAAGCCGTTTTGCACAAAGGCCGCTAGGACGCTGATGAACATGTCCTTGATCGCTTCTGTATCGTTCGTCACCCGCGAAACGATGCTTCCGCCCGGCGTCCGGTCAAAATAGCTCATCCCGAGCCGGTGCACTTTCGCAAACACATCCATCCGCAGCGCTTGAATGACGTACAAAGCGAGCCGCTGAAACTCGACAAGCTGGAAGTAGGAAATGATCGTTTTCAAGACGAGCACGCCGAGATAGGCGGCGGCCAGCGCCGCCACCGGTCCAAAAGCGAGGCGGCCCGGCACCAAATAGTCATCAATGAACACTTTCACCAAATACGGGCCGGAAAGCTCCCCGGCCGTTGCCAACAGAAGAAGCGCAAACGCAAGCGCAGTTTCTTTTTTGTATCTTCCCATATAAGCGAGCAGCCGCCATAAGACGCGCCGCTGCTCTTTTGTTGTCAACCATCGGTCGTTCATCCACTTCCCCCTATCTTACAAACAACTTGTATTTTCAGGCTTTTCGCTCCGCTCGTTTTTGGCGAGAGCTCGAACGTTCAGACCTGTTGTTACTCCGCAAGCGCCTCAAGCTGCTGGCGTCGGTGCATGTCACGATACCAGCCGCCTTCTGCCATCAGCTGCTCGTGCGTTCCGGCCTGCACAATTCGCCCCCCGTCAAGGACGAGAATCCAATCGGCATGCTCAACCGCGCTTAAACGGTGAGCGGCGATGATCGTCGTTTTTCCGCGCCGCTCCTGTTTGAGCGCCGCTAAAATCCGCGCCTCGGTCTTCGCATCCACGGCCGACAACGCGTCATCAAAAATGAGCACTTCCGGGTCAATGAGAAGCGCCCGGGCGATTGACAGCCGCTGTTTTTGCCCACCGGATAGGGAAACGCCGCGCTCTCCGATGACCGTCTCATACCCGTCGGGAAACTGCAAAATGTCATCATGAATGTCGGCCAGCCGCGCCGCCCGTACGACCTCGTCCTCTCCGGCTTCCGGCTTGGCAAAGGCGATGTTGTCGCGGATGGAGGCAGAAAACAAGAAATGGTCTTGCGGCACGTAGCCGATCGCCGAACGGAGCGCGAAAAGCGTATAATCGCGGATGTCGCGGCCGCCGAAGCGAATCTCGCCGTCATAGCCGTCAAACTCGCGCAGCAGCAGGCGAAGCAACGTCGTTTTTCCCGCCCCCGTTTTGCCGACGACGCCAAGCGTCGCCCCACGCTTGAGCTGAAAACGAATGCCCCGAAGCGCCGGCTTCGCCTCCCCCGGATAGGCAAATTGACGAACATCATACTCAATGTCGCCTTGCGGAGCGATGTGAAGGGCATCCGGACGTTCGTTGATTTCATCTTGTTCAGCCAACAGCGCCCGCACCCGGTCGTACGAAGCACGCCCTCGCTCAACAATGTTAAACAGCCAGCCGAACGCCAACATCGGCCAAATAAGCAGGCCAAGGTAGGTCGTAAACGACACAAGCTCGCCGATCGTCAATTCGCCCGCCAAAACCATTTGGCTGCCAAACGCCACAGCGAGAAAAAATGACAGCCCAACAAGCAGCCCGATCGTCGGATCAAACAAGGCGTCAATTTTGGCGACGGCAACGTTTTTCGCCACGACGTCTTCCGATTGACGGCGAAACGCCTCGACATCGTGTTCCTCATAGCCGAACGCCTTGATGACGCGGATGCCGTTGACGCTTTCCTGCACCTTGTCGTTCAGCGACGAAAACGCCGCTTGCGCCGTTAAAAACCGACGATGGAGCATCGTCCCATAGCGGCTCGTCGCCGCCGCCATCACGGGCATCGGCAATAGGCTGATGAGCGTCAGCTTCCAGCTGATCGAAAACGCCATCGTTGCCAACACAAACCCGCCAAGCGTCACCGAGTCAACAAGCGTCAAAATGCCGCTTCCGGCCGTCTGCTGAATCGCTTGCAAATCGTTGGTTGCATGGGCCATTAAATCGCCGATCCGCTTCCGCTGGTAAAACGACGGCGACATGTTCGTAAAATGCTGATACAGCTCGTTGCGCAGCTGGCGGGCAAGCTTGACCGCCGAACCGAAAATGAAAATGCGCCAAGCGTAGCGGAGCCCGTAAAGCGCCGCCGCAACGGCGGCGAGGACGGCGATCCAGCGGATGAGCACTTCTTTTGTCATCGTGCCGTTTTTCACATGATCGACCAACAAGCCGATCACTTTCGGCGGGACTGTCTCCAAAAACGCCACGATGACAAGCACGAAAATGCCGGTGATATACGCCTTCTTTTCTTGACGGAAAAACCAAAACAAATCGCGAAACACGCGCATAAGGCCCGCCCTCCTTTCATTTGGCTGACGAACAATCGCCATATTATTGTAACAAAACTAGAAAAATTTTGAAAGAACATTTTGGCAAAATAAAAAGACACTCTCGATCGAGTGTCCGTTTCGCTTATTTCAGTTGATTGTTCATCATTTTCATCATCTGATTGATTTTCTTCTGCGACGGAGTCATGCCCATTTGCATCATCATCATGCGAATCATTTGTTCATTGATCGGCGGGTTTTTCTTCAAATAATTGATCATCGTTTTGCGGGCGACGAAAAATCCGATCGCCACCCCGGCGATGAGCGCCAGCACGCCAACGAGAATCGTACCCCACATAACAGCGATTTTCCTCCTTCTTGTTGTCTCCCTAACAGTGTACTAAACGATGCGTCATTAGACAATATTTCGCGACAAAAATCTTTTCATTACGCAAATTTTCTTCCTTGCCGAGGCGCAGACAGCCAGTAGTAATCGACAAAATCGGCGTCGACCGCCAAAAACGTCGGCGAAAGCCGAGCGAGCGCCCGCCCGATGTCCGCGGCAAGCGGCGCGCTGTCAGCGACAAGAAGCAAGCGGCGCTTTTGCACGACAAGCAACGCTTCCTCGCCGGCGTCGTTTTGCAAAACAAACATATTGCGCTCCAAATTTTTGCCGACGCGGCCGGCAAAATATTGCTTTAAGCCAAGTTCCAGGCGCGAAAATGACAGCCGTTCGGTGATAAATTCGACTTGCTTGCGGCAAATCGCCTTCAGCGGCGCTTTCGCGTATTGATGCTCACGAAGCAGTTCGACAATTTTTTCTGCCCGATGGCGGTAATGCGACGCCACATCGTCATTCAACAAATAAATCCAATAGCGGACCATGCCCCATCCCCCATTTCTGTTCATCTATTTTCTATTATAGAAAAGGAAAAGGGAAAAATATGTCTATTAACGGCAAGTTTTTTCACTAACATTGTCGATTTTTGTTTGCGATGGCCATGCGGCCGCAAACAGGCCAACAAACAAGCCTTTGCCCTCGATTCAACCCCGAAAATACTTGACCAAAGCGCAGCCATCTTTCACAAAAACAAGCTGCCCCTGCAACAACGCAAGGGCAGCTTTCCGGTTACTTGCCGAGCAGCGCTTTTGTGCGGCGGACGACGTTGTCAACCGTAAAGCCATACTCAGCCATGATTTTCTCTCCCGGAGCGGAAGCACCGAATCGGTCGATGGCCAAAATGTCGCCCTCGGCGCCAACGTAGCGCTCCCAACCGAGCGACGCGCCCATTTCAATGGCGAGCCGCTTCGTCACGGCCGGCGGAAGCACTTCATCGCGGTACGATTTGGGCTGCGCTTCGAAGCGGTCCCACGATGGCATGCTGATGACGGAGACATGGATGCCCTCAGCGGCGAGCGCTTCTTGCGCTTTGACGGCCAGACCGACTTCCGAGCCAGTCGCCAACAACAGCGCCTCCGGAGCGCCGTTTTTCGCCGGTGAAACGACGTACGCACCTTTTTTCACGCCTTCATACGCCAACTCAGCTGTTGCCGCCAACGTCGGCACATCTTGACGCGTCAAGACGAGCGCAGTCGGCTTGTCCGTCGATTCGAGCGCCAGCCGCCATGCTGCCGCCGTTTCGTTTGCGTCAGCCGGACGGATGACCGACAAGTTCGGCATCGCCCGAAGCGAAGCGAGATGTTCGATCGGCTCGTGCGTCGGCCCGTCTTCGCCGACGGCGATGCTGTCGTGCGTCAAGACGTAGATGACCGGCAAGCCCATCAGCGCCGCCAAGCGGATCGCCGGACGCAAATAGTCAGAGAACACGAAGAACGTGCCGCCGAACACTTTCAACCCGCCGTGAAGCGCCATGCCGTTCAGCGCCGCCCCCATGGCAAACTCGCGCACGCCAAACCAAATGTTGCGCCCTTCGTAGCTGTCCGGCAAGAAGTTGCCGCCGCCTTTGATGAGCGTTTTATTCGAGCTTGCCAAGTCCGCCGAACCGCCAAACAATTGCGGCACCGCTTTGGCGATGGCGTTGATCACTTCCCCGGACGATGAGCGGGTCGCCAGGCTTTTGCCCGCTTCATACACCGGCAGCGCCGCCTCCCAGCCATCCGGAAGCTTCCCTTCAATCGCCCGCTTCAGCTCGGCGGCCAGCTCCGGATGCGCCCGTTCGTACGCGGCGAACTGTTCGTTCCATTCCGCTTCTTTTTTCGCACCGGCCTCTTGCACCGTTTCTCGGAAATGGGCATATACTTCTTCCGGTACATAAAAATCTTCAGCAAACGTCCAGCGGTACGCTTCCTTCGTCAGCTTCGCCTCTTGGGCGCCGAGCGGAGCGCCGTGGACGCCGGACGTGCCCGCTTTATTTGGCGCGCCGTAGCCAATCGTCGTTTTTACTTCAATGAGCGTCGGCCGGCTGAGGTCCGCCCGCGCCTCCTCGAGCGCTTTGGCGATTTCTTCAATATTGTTGCCGTCCTCAACGCGCAAATATTGCCAGCCGTACGCTTGGAAACGTTGGGCGACGTTTTCCGAGAACGACAGGTTGAGCTCCCCGTCCAGCGAAATGTCGTTCGAGTCATACAGGACGATCAGACGGCCGAGCTTCAAGTGGCCGGCGAGTGACGCAGCTTCGCTCGCCACTCCTTCCATCAAATCGCCGTCGCCGCAAATGGCGTACGTATAATGATTGATGATCTCAAACCCGTCGCGGTTGTATGTAGCAGCCAAATGCCGTTCCGCCATGGCCATGCCGACCGCCATCGCAATCCCTTGGCCGAGCGGGCCGGTCGTCGCTTCCACGCCCGGCGTATGGCCGTATTCCGGATGGCCCGGCGTTTTGCTTCCCCATTGACGGAATTGTTTCAAATCATCCATCGATACGTCGTAGCCGCTTAAATGAAGCAAGCTGTACAATAACATCGACCCGTGCCCGGCTGACAAGACAAACCGGTCGCGGTTGAACCAGTTTGGATTCGCCGGGTTATGATTCATAAATTTCGTCCAAAGCGTGTACGCCATCGGCGCCGCGCCCATCGGCATGCCCGGGTGCCCGGATTTCGCTTTTTCGATCGCGTCAATCGACAGCGTTCGAATGGTGGTAATCGCCAACTCCTCGATTGAATGCGCCATCGTCTTCCTCCCTTTCATCAACATGGTGTCATTTACTATCATATAGAAAATCAGATTCCTTGTACAACGTTTATTTCCTCCTTCGGGACAAACGAGACGCCGTCTGTTTTTTCGCGGCTTAATGGAAGCGCCGCCGCTGGCTTTCCTTTAATTTTTTCGGCGTCACGTCGTTGCCGCTCGGGTCAATGACGGTCACTGTATGGAGCATATCGGTCATCGCCTTGCGGAACGCTTGAATGTACTCACGGCGCAGCTTCGCTTGCTCGAAGGCCTCTTCGGCCGACAAGCCGGCCGTTTTCGCTTTTTTCGCCAGTTCATTGATGCGGGCTAATTTATGTTTGGCAAGCATTGATCATCTTCTCCTATCTGCCATATTCTCACTCTGTTTTATCTTATCTGATCAACCGGGAAGATGGCAACGATGGCATCTTGGTTTCCTTTGCCCGCTCGCCGCTTTAGGGCCAGGCGCAGTACACGATCAACGCCGCCTTTGTTGCTCGTCCATATATTCCTGGTAACGCCGATGGACGGTCGCCTTGGACACCTCGTAGCCGAAGCTTCGCATCGTCGCGGCGATATCGGCAAACGTCAGTCCGCGCTCGCGCAAGCGGACGATCTCCTCAACCGGCAGATCGATTCGATCGCGCCCGGCGTTTTCGCCCCGGCGCCTTAGGTTCCGCTCCGGTCGGTAGCCGCTGGCGATGGCTCGCTGCATGCCACGCTTAATTTTGGCGTTATGTATTTTTCTTTGGTACTCCTCGACAATAGCGATGATGGATAACACCATCTCATCGGCCTCCGACAGCGGCATCTCCCCGCGGTGGCTGGCGCTGTATATTTTCACCCCTTGCTTTTTCAAGCAATGCAGCACCGCCATGCGCGCATGGCCGCGCCCAAGCCGCGTTTCATCTTGAATGAGCAGCACATCGACCTCGCCTTCCTCGCAAAGCGAAAGCAGCTCCAACACGCCGTCGCGGTCGGCTTCATAACCGCTCGCCTGCTCGGCGATCACTTTCACGACTTCAAATCCACACTCGGCCGCCAGCTGCTCGAGCTCATCTCGTTGCCTCGCGAGCGACGTTTCCTGTTCAGCTTTGTCCGTGCTGACGCGGCAGTAAATGACCGCCCTCATGGCCAATCCCTTCTTTCCATCACTGATTGACGGCCACCGAGCCGCCCTGCTTTGATTTTAACACAGGAATGACAATTTGTTCACCGGCGGCAAGACGCGGGCTCGGCAAATGGTTGACATCGACGACCCAGCGGATGAACTCATCAGGCGGCATATGGTGTTCCTGTTCGTACTGTTTTGCCAGCCCCCAAAGCGTATCGCCGGGAGCGACCGTGATCGTCACGTATTCTTTTTTATCGACCGGGCTGCTGGCGTAAACGAACCCTGCCAACACGAGCGCAAACAAAAATGAAAACAAAACATAGTGCAGCAACGTTTTCCTCATTCCCTCCCACCCTTTCTAGAATGTTTGTTCGCTTTCCTTCATTATAGCCAGGAACATTTGTTTGTGTCAATAAAAAACTCGAACTTATGTTTGTTTTTTCGTCTTCCGCATGGTATAATGAAGGCAAATGATGTGGCGAGAGGTGTGAAACAATGACGAAACTGTCAAAACGACAACAGCAAATTTTAGAGTTTATTAAACAGGAAGTAAAAACAAAAGGCTATCCTCCGTCGGTGCGGGAAATTGGGGAAGCGGTTGGACTGGCGTCAAGTTCGACGGTCCACGGGCATCTCGCGCGCCTAGAAAGCAAAGGGTACATCCGCCGCGACCCGACAAAGCCGCGCGCCATTGAAATTTTGGACAACGATATGGCCAAGGAGAGAGAAAAAGAGGAGATCATCTCGGTGCCAATCATCGGCAAGGTGACGGCCGGCCAACCGATTACAGCGGTGGAAAACATCGAAGGCTACTTTCCGCTGCCGAAGCGGCTCGCCGCCGGCGAGGAGCAGCTGTTTATGCTTGAAGTGATGGGCGACAGCATGATCGAAGCCGGCATTCTCGACGGCGACTACGTCATCGTCCGCCAGCAGTCATCGGCCAACAACGGCGACATCGTCGTCGCCATGACGGAAGACAACGAGGCGACGGTGAAGCGGTTTTTCAAGGAAAAAGACCACATCCGCCTGCAGCCGGAAAACGCCCATCTTGAGCCGATCATCGTCCGCGACTGCACGATTCTCGGCAAAGTGATCGGCGTCTATCGCCTGTTCGACTGACTCGTGCCGGCCTGCGCCCATAAAAAAGCTGCCCCGTTTTTTTCAGGGCAGCTTTTTTATGAATCAGTAGAGTTCCATATATTGGTCCAATTCCCATTGATGAACCGTTGTCCGATACATATCCCACTCAATTTCTTTCGCTTCGACGAAATGCTCGAATAAATGTTTGCCGAGCGCGTGAATCATCACTTCATCGGACTTCAAGTTTTCCAACGCTTCATGCAGCGTTGCCGGCAAATCGACAATGCCTTCTTCGAGCCGTTCTTCTTTCGTCATGACGTAAATGTTTCGATCCACTGGCGCCGGAGGAGTGAGCTTGTTGCGAATGCCGTCAAGCCCAGCGGCTAAAAGCACCGCCATGGCCAAGTATGGGTTGGCCGACGGGTCGACGCTGCGCACCTCAATGCGCGTGCTCATGCCGCGCGAAGCTGGAATGCGGATGAGCGGGCTGCGGTTGCGCGCCGACCAAGCGACGTAGCACGGCGCTTCATAGCCTGGAACAAGCCGCTTGTACGAGTTGACGGTCGGGTTCGTCACCGCCGTAAAGTTCGGCGCATGCTTCAGCACACCGGCGATAAACTGCCGCGCCGTATCGCTCAACTGCAAGTCGCCGTTCGGATCGAAAAAGGCGTTTTCACCGTTGCGGAACAGCGACAGGTTGCAATGCATTCCTGAACCGTTAATCCCAAAAATCGGCTTCGGCATAAAGGTCGCATGCAATCCGTGTTTGCGGGCGATCGTTTTGACGACGAGCTTAAACGTTTGAATGTCGTCGCACGCTTTTACGGCATCAGCGTATTTAAAATCGATCTCATGCTGGCCCGGGGCGACTTCATGATGGGACGCTTCGATTTCAAACCCCATTTCCTCAAGCTCGAGCACAATGTCGCGCCGGCAGTTTTCCCCAAGATCGGTCGGCGCCAAATCGAAATAGCCGCCGCGATCGTTCAGCTCCATCGTCGGGTGTCCTTTTTCGTCCAGCTTGAAAAGGAAGAATTCCGGCTCAGCTCCTAAGTTAAAGGCGTTGAAGCCAAGCGTCTCCATCTCTTTCAGCATCCGCTTCAAGTTATAGCGCGGACAGCCTTCAAACGGCGTGCCGTCCGGGTTGTAAATGTCGCAGATAAAGCGGGCGACTTTTCCTTTTTCTGAAGTCCACGGGAAAATGACGAACGTATCCAAGTCCGGATACAAATACATATCCGACTCTTCGATGCGGACAAATCCTTCGATCGACGACCCGTCAAACATAATTTTGTTGTTAAGCGCTTTCTCCAGCTGGCTGATCGGAATTTCGACGTTTTTGATCGTGCCCAAAATATCGGTGAATTGCAGGCGGATGTACTTGACATTTTCCTCTTTGACGATGTGTAGAATGTCGTCACGCGTATATTTTGCCATGTCCAAACTCCTCCCCGGCTCGGAAATCATTTTCCGTCATTAATGAAAGAAGCGAGCGAGATCTCCTTGGCGAAGCGATGCGCGCTGGAACCGCCCGGCCTGCAGCAATTCATTCCGCAAAATTTCGCGCAGTTCTTCGTCCGACAGCTTCGGTTTTCCTACTTTTTCGACTTTCTCCGCCTGCTGGTGGCGTCCTTCCTCCCGCGCGGCAAAAATTTGCTTAATGCCCGCCAAGTTGACGCCTTGGTCGATCAAATCTTTAATTTCCAGCAAGCGGTCAATGTCATTGAGCGAAAACAGCCTCCGGTTGCCTTCGGTGCGCGCTGGCGAAACGAGGCCGTGCTCTTCATAATAGCGGATTTGCCGAGCCGACAAGTCGGTCAGCTGCATCACGATCCCAATCGGAAACAATGGCATGGAACGACGAATTTGGCTGCTCATGCCAATTCCTCCTCGCTTTTGATACCTTTATTTTACCATAATGTTAGGAAATGAGTCAATGAAACGTGACGTTTCCTCACAAACAAATCAACCGCTGTTCAAGCAAACGCTGAATGGCGGAACAGACGGCGATTTTCACATGCGAATACGTCAATCCGCCTTGCACATACGCGACATACGGGGGGCGCAACGGCCCGTCGGCCGTCAACTCAATGCTTGCCCCTTGGACGAACGTGCCGGCGGCCATGATCACTTTGTCTTCATAGCCGGGCATGTCGCTCGGATACGGAGTGAAATGAGCGTTGACCGGGGAGGAAGCCTGAATCGCTTGGCAAAACGCCACCATTTGTTCCGGATCGTCAAAACGGACGGACTGAACCAAATCCGTGCGCTTCGCCTTCCACGATGGCGAGGTTTTTAGTCCGATCCGCTCGAGCATCGCCGCTGTAAAAACCGCCCCCTTGAGCGCCTGGCCCACGGTGTGCGGCGCAAGGAAAAAGCCTTGATACATATCCGGCAAGCTGTAAAGCGACGGACCGACTTCCGCTCCAATGCCCGGCGAGGTCATCCGATAGGCGCACGCCTCCACATATTCCCGCTTGCCGACAATGTAGCCGCCCGTTTTCGCCAAGCCCCCTCCCGGGTTTTTAATGAGCGAGCCGGCCATCAAATCGGCGCCGACATGGCATGGCTCTTTCTCCTCGACGAATTCTCCGTAGCAATTGTCGACAAACACGACGACATCCGGTTTGATCGACTTGACGAATGCAATCATGTCGCCGATCTCTTCGACAGTAAACGACGGCCGGTCCGCATAGCCGCGCGAACGTTGAATGCCGATCATTTTCGTCCGCTCATGGATCGCTTCGCGAACGGCCGGAAAATCGACCATCCCTTCCGCTGTGAGCGGCACGCTGCGATAACGAATGCCAAACTCTTTCAGCGAGCCGACGCCGCGGCCGCGGACGCCGACGATTTCCTCAAGCGTATCGTACGGAGCGCCCGTGATGTAAAGCAACTCATCGCCCGGGCGCAACACGCCAAACAGCGCGATCGCAATCGCATGCGTGCCGGAAATGATTTGCGGGCGCACAAGTCCCGCTTCCGCTCCAAACACATCAGCGAAAATGCGATCGAGCGTATCGCGGCCCGCATCGTCATACCCATAACCGGTTGACGGAATGAAGTGGGCGTCGCTCACTTGATGGCGACGGAAGCTCTCAAGCACGCGGTATTGGTTGACGTCGACCAGTTCATCGATGCGGCGGTGAATCGGCGCGATTTGTGCTTCGATTTCCTCGATGAGAAGAGCGATGGTTTCTCCGTGTCTCCATTGTGTCCAAAACATAGATGAACCCTTTCTACCGTTGGAATGATTGCAGCTCCCCATACAAGGGGTGCGTCGGCAGCACGTACCCTTGGCAGTCGTACGTGCCTCCCTGTTCATTATAATGCCATTCGTGCAAAATGGTGTCCGATTTTAACCGAGCGAGCAATTTTCCTTCACCGCTTGGGATCGACACGTCGTAACGGGCCATTTGCTGTTTCACCGCCTCTTCAAGAAAATAGCGGAGCCGGTCAATGTCGGCGGCGGAAAGCGCGCTGATCATGATGGAAGCAGTCGTTGTCGGAATGAATTCCGACGCTTTTTGATCGCTTTTATTGTACACCGTGACCATCGGAATGGAAGAAGCCCCTAATTCAGTAAGCAGCCGCGACACCGTTCGCTCGTGCGCAACGTAATCCGGATGAGACGAATCGACGACGTGAAGCAATAGATCGGCTTCCGTCACTTCCTCGAGCGTCGAGCGGAACGCGGCGACAAGCGTCGTCGGCAAGTCTTGAATGAACCCGACCGTATCGGTGACAAGCACCGTGTAGCCGCATGGCAAGACACATTTGCGCGTCAACGGGTCGAGCGTGGCAAACAACAAGTTTTCTTCCAACGAATCGGCGGCGGTCAGCCGATTGAAAATCGTTGATTTGCCGGCGTTTGTATAGCCGACGAGCGCCACTTGAAACGCTTGGTTTTTTTGCCGGCGCTCGCGGTACCGCCCTCGATGCTCAGCAATGCGCACAAGCTCAGCTTTAATGTCGTCAATGCGGCGGCGAATATGGCGGCGGTCGGTCTCGAGCTTCGTCTCCCCCGGGCCGCGCGTGCCGATGCCGCCGCCCAAGCGGGATAGCGCCTCTCCTTGACCGCTAAGGCGCGGCAACATATACTCCAGCTGGGCGAGCTCGACTTGCAGCTTTCCTTCTTTTGAGCGGGCGCGCCTTGCAAAAATGTCTAAAATCAGCTGCGTCCGGTCAATCACTTTCACCTCGCCAAGCATTTTCGTCAAATTGCGCGCTTGGCTTGGAGAGAGCTCGCTGTTGAAAATAACCACGTCCGGTTCCAGCTGCTTGACTATGGCGGCGAGCTCTTCCGTTTTCCCTTTGCCGATATACGTCGCCGGGTGCGGCGCTTCACGTTTTTGCGTCAACTCTGCCACAACCTCGCCGTTCGCCGTCGCAACGAGCGAAGCGAGCTCCTCCATCGAATAGCGAAACCGTTCATCATCGACACCAGCGAGCTGGCAGCCGACAAGGATCGCTTGTTCACGGCTCATGGCATCCCCCTTCCTTTCCCTCGCGGCGAACATGTTCTCTATGTTCATGATACCAAATCCCACCGTCGGTCTGCTAGTTCGTTCCAAAAAAACGATTGATTTTCCGCCGCTTTTGCCCCTACAATGATACAAGAACACCGTACGGAAAGGAACAGCACGAATGACGTGGGAAGTATTGAGCATCATCGGCACGATCGCCTTTGCCATTAGCGGGGCGATTGTCGCGATGGAAGAGGAGTACGATTTGCTTGGGGTGTACATTTTAGGGATTGTCACCGCTTTTGGCGGCGGGGCGGTGCGCAATTTGCTGATCGGGGTTCCCGTGTCGGCGTTATGGGAACAGCAGCCGCTCTTTCTTGTCGCTTTGGCGGCCATGACAGTTGTGTATTTGTTCCCAAAGCAAATGCTGCCGCCGTGGAAGCGGTGGGGCAACTTTTTTGACGCCCTTGGGCTGTCCGCGTTCGCCATCCAAGGAGCACTGTATGCCGTCAACATGGGTCATCCGTTAAGCGCGGTCATCGTCGCCGCGGTGTTGACCGGAAGCGGCGGCGGCATGATCCGTGACGTGTTGGCGGGAAGAAAGCCGCTCGTGTTGCGCGCAGAAATTTATGCCGCTTGGGCCATTCTCGCCGGCATCGCCGTTGGGCTGAAATGGGCCGAATCGCCCATGGAGCTGTATGTGCTGTTGATTGTCGTCGCCGCTTTGCGCGTTTTGTCATACACGTACGGCTGGAAGCTGCCGCGGCGGGCGGTCGGAGAAAAAGCGGGCGAGCAATGATCAAACGGCAAAAGCAACAACTACTCATTGATTTATACGAAAAGATAGACTTTTGTATAAATCGTCCCATTCCGTTTGACAGCCGTTGTATGGCTCCTCTCTGCCCCTGCCTCTTGGTACGAAGGAAGCGAAAAGAAGCAAAACCGTAAGCACGGAAGCGAAGGCGCCCAACGCGGACTCCTCGCTTTTGGTTTGCTGACGCCTTCCTTACGCGCTTTGCTCGCTTCGCACCGCCACGGCCACGCCGGCAACAATGAGCGCCCCGCCGAGCCAAAACGAGACATCGAGTTGCTCTTGTAAAAACAGCCGGCCAAAGAGCGAGCCGACGAGCGGCTGGAAAAAGAAAAAGAGCGAGCCGACGCCGGCATCGATCATTTCCATCCCTTTGTTCCAAAGAAAAAATGCTCCCGCTGTCGATACAACGCCAAGATACAACACCCCAAGGGCGACGGGAACACTCCAATGGCTCGCAGCAAGCCCCGGCCCTTCGGCGAGCATCATCGGCGTCATGCCAATGAGTGCCACAAAAATGGCATACGTGGTGATCGAAAACACGGACAAGCGGGCCGAAGCGATTTTCACGAGCACCGACAACAGCGCCCAAGTGACCGCCGCGCCGACTAAGCAAATGTTGCCAAGAAACGTTGATTCTTCTCCGCCTCCTAAGCCGACGATGACGATGACGCCGAATGTCGCCAATAGGAGCGCGCCAAGCTTCCGCCATGTGAGCGCCTCACCAATCAGCCAGCGGGCAAACAAAACGACAAACGCCGGCGTCGAGGCGGTGATGAGCGAAGCGGTATGGGCGTTCGACCATTTCGTGCCGACAAACTGCAAGGAAATGGAAACGACGTAGCCGATGATCCCGACCGTGATAATCATTCCCCAGTCACGCCCGTTCTTTGGGGGGCGCTCGCGTTTCGCCACGGCGACGGCGCCCAGCACGATCAAGGCGACGGCGTAGCGCAGCCAGACGAGCGTAAACGGCGGAATGTAGTCCAACACGTATTTGCTCACCACATACATCCCGCCCCAAATGCCAGCGGCAAGGGATAAATAGAAGGAAGCGAGAAAGGCTTGCTTCATGACATCGATCCCCTTTGCTTTCTTCTTTCTGCTGCTGACACCAAAAGCGAAGCCGTTATTTCCAGAGATGGCAGCCAAACAAGGTTGTTCTCCATCAGCTACACATCGCTTTCTTCCGGAGGAAACACGGGGGCGAGCGAAACCGTCAAATCCGGTTGCCAAAAAGAAACCAACTCATCGCTTGGCCCGAAAACCGCTCGCTGTTGAAATCGTCCATCTTGCCAGCTGAGCACTTCGATCGTTCGATTGCTGGGGTCTACAATCCAATATTCATGCACACCATATTTTTCGTATAAATAGTATTTCTGGTTTCGATCACGCAAGGCGGTGCTTGGTGACAGCACTTCCACAACGAGATCGGGAGCCCCTTTCATTCGCCGATTCCCGATTTGCTCAACCCGACAAACAACTGATAAATCCGGCTGAACAACCGTTTTCGCCATCCGTTCTGGCTCCTCAGGATCAAGCTGAACATCAAACGGGGCAAGAATGACATGACAGCCACGCGCCTGAAAATACGAAGCCAATGCAAGGTGCAGTTGTCCGACCACATACTGGTGCTCAAACGACGGAGACGCCAATAAATAGGGAACACCATCGATCAGTTCCCAATTTCCTTCCCAATGTTCAATGTCGCGATACGTGTAAAACGGCTTCTCCTTCTGCACTGCGCTTCCCCTTTCACTTGCTTTTCTTTCATCTTATCACATCGCTCCAGTTCCGTCCCATATTTTTATTTTCTCGTCATGACAGAAAAAACAGCGGCCGCCACCGCTGTCGAGTGTGTGTCAAACAAATGTTTTTTCCACGCGTTGCTCTTACTCCCGCTCGATGATCGTGGCCGTCGCCATCCCGTGGCCGATGCAAATCGTCAATAGCCCATAGCGGCCGCCGCGCCGTTCAAGTTCATGAACAAGCGACGTCATGAGCTTCGCACCGGTGGCGCCGAGCGGATGGCCAAGCGCAATGGCGCCGCCGTTGACATTCACCTTCTCAAGCGGAGCGCCGATTTCTTTTTGCCAGGCGAGCACGACCGGGGCGAACGCTTCGTTGATTTCAATGAGGTCGATGTCATCGATCGAGAGGCCGGCTTTTTTCAGCACTTGCCTCGTCGCCGGAATGACGCCATCGAGCATATACGTCGGGTCGGAGCCGACGACCGTTTGCGCGACAATGCGCGCTTTCGGCTTCAGTCCGAACCGCCTCGCCGCCTCCCGTTCCATCAAAAGCACAGCGGCCGCCCCGTCGCTCATTTGGCTCGCATTGCCAGCGGTGATGAGACCGTCTTCTTGAAACACCGGCTTGAGCGCGGCGAGCGCTTCCGGCGATGTGTCGGCCCGCGGCCCTTCATCATCGGTGACAAGGATTTCGCGGCCATCGCGGTCAAGCCCTTTCACCGGGACGATTTCCGCGCGAAACTTCCCTTCGCGCAAGGCCGCCAAGGCGCGTTGATGGCTTTCGTACGCGTAGGCGTCAAGCTCCTCGCGCGTTAGGCCGTATTTTTTGGCGATCCGCTCAGCCGAGACGCCTTGGTGGATGAATTCGTATTTTTCATGCAGCGACGGCGGAATCGTCCGCTCGTTGCCATCGCTTAAAATCGGCACTTTCGTCATGCTTTCGACCCCGGCGGCGATCGTGACATCCATATCGCCGGAGCGGATTTCCTGGGCGGCGAAATGAATCGCCTGCTGCCCCGAGCCGCACATTCGGTTGATTTGCACTGCCGGCACTTCGATCGGGAATCCGGCCTCAAGCGCCGCCAGCCGGCCGATGTTGTACCCTTGTTCGGCGACCGGCGTCACGCAGCCCATGACGATGTCTTCCACCGCCCCTTTGTCCATGCCGGCCCGGCGCACGACTTCATCGAGCACCACCGCGGCCAAATGGACCGGATGAACGTCCCGGAAGACGCCGTTCCGCTTGCCGACCGGCGTCCTGACCGCTTCGACAATGACCGCTTCACGCACCATGCAACTTCCTCCTTTTGCTCTACTTTCGTGATTTCTTCGTTGCCTTGCCTATTCGGGCGCTTCCGCACGGGCGAAAGCGGGCGCTCTTTAAGCGCTTGTTGGCGCGCGGCATCAGATGGACGGCGAGCGCTGCTCAATACGTGTAAAACCCTTTCCCCGTCTTCCGCCCTAAATGCCCGGCTTCAACGAGCTTGCGCAAAAGCTGCGGCGCCCGGAACCGGTCGCCGTATGCTTCCGTCATGTTTTCACTCACAAACAGGAGCGTATCAAGCCCGACCATGTCGGCCAGCTCCAGCGGCCCCATCGGATAATCGAGGCCAAGCCGCACCGCTTTGTCGATATCCTCAGCGGAAGCAACTCCTTCTTCGTACATGCGGATGCATTCAATCATATGGGCGGCAAGCGCCCGTGTCGTCACAAACCCTTGCCGGTCTTTCACGACGACCGTTTCTTTGCCAAGCTCCACAGACAGCCGACGGATGGCGTCGACTGTGTCGTCGGAAGTCGTCTCACCTTTCACAATTTCGATCAACTTCATCACTGGCGCCGGATTGAACCAATGCATGCCGATGACGTTCTCCGGCCGGTTGGTCGCGGCGGCAAGCGCCGTGACGCTCAGCTCGGATGTGTTGGTCGCTAAAATGGCGTCCGGCTTCGTGAGTTCGTCAAGCTTTCGAAACACGTCTTTTTTCAGCGCCAAGTTTTCCGGCACGGCTTCGATGACGACATCCGCCCCGCGCACCGCTTCGGCCAAATCGACGGTCGAGCGGATGCGCCCGAGCGCCGCTCGCGCTTCCGGCTCGGACAGCCCGCCGGTTTTGACAAAGCGGCGCAAGCTTTTTTCCGCCGAAGCGAGCCCATTTTGCAAGGCCGCTTCGGACACGTCATATAAATACACCGTTTTTCCCGCCATCGCCGCCGTTTGCGCGATGCCGCTTCCCATCACCCCGGCGCCGATGACCGCAATCGTTTCTGCCACGGTGTCCGCCTCCTTTACTCCTTCGCCGCATCGGCATAGCGCGCTGCCATCTCATCGCGCAGTTTTCTCTTTAAAAACTTGCCGACGCTCGTTTTCGGAATTTCATCGAGAAACACAATGTCATCCGGCAGCCACCATTTTGTAAATTGCGGGCGCAAAAAGTCGTACAGCTCTTCTTTCGTGACGCTTTTGCCTTCTTTCAGCACGACGCAGGCAATCGGGCGCTCTTGCCATTTCGGATGCGGCACAGCGACGACCGCCGCTTCGAACACCGCCTCATGGGCCATGAGCGCATTCTCCAAATCAACCGATGAAATCCATTCGCCGCCGCTTTTAATGACATCCTTCGTCCGGTCGACAATTTTCACAAACCCTTCTTCGTCCACGGTGACGACATCGCCGGTATGCAGCCAACCGTCGCGGAACGCGTCTTTCGTCCGGTCGTCGTTGTAGTATTCGGCAGCAATCCACGGCCCGCGCAAGCAAAGCTCGCCCATTTCCTGCCCGTCCCAACGAACCGGCCCGTTTTGGCCGATCACTTTCATCTCAAGCCCTGGAGCAAGCAGCCCTTGCTTGGCGCGAATGTCCAGTTTCTCCTCGTACGACAGCCCGTCTTGATAGCTTTTCGGGCGTGAGACAAGCACAAGCGGGCTCGTTTCCGTCATGCCGTACGCGTGAATGAACGGAATGCCGTATTTTTCTTCAAACGCACGGATGATCCCTTTCGGCGCGGCTGAACCGCCGCAAATGACACGCGTCAGGCTGCTGACGTCATAGTTTCCTTTCTCCAACTCTTGCAACAGCCCGAGCCAAATCGTCGGCACGCCGGCGGTGATCGTCACCCGTTCGGAGTCAATCAGCTCGGCAAGCACTTTCGGCGTAAACGCCGGTCCCGGCATGACGATCGTCGAACCGAACCAAGTGGCGGCAAACGGCAGCCCCCACGCGTTGACATGGAACATCGGTACGACCGGCATGATGACATCGCGCTCGCACAGCCCTTGCGTATCAGCCAGCCCTAACGCCATCGCGTGCAAAACGGTGCTGCGGTGGGTATACACAACTCCTTTTGGATTTCCCGTTGTCGCCGACGTATAACACATACCAGCCGGTTGGTATTCATCGAGGTCTTTCAAGAACGGAAATGTTGGATCGCCCTCGGCAAGCAGTTTCTCGTAATGGTACACTGGTGACAACGTTGTTTCCGGCAGCTCGTCGGCATCGGTCATGACGATGAAAGCGCGTACGTTCGGGATCTCGTCCTTGATCGCTTCAATTGCCGGCAGCAAATCATCATCGATCAGCAGCACACGGTCATCGGCGTGGTTGATGATGTAAGAGATATGCTGCGGCGAGAGGCGGATGTTGATCGTATGGAGCACCGCCCCGATGCCGGGAATGGCAAAATACGCTTCCAAATGGCGGTGATGGTTCCAAGCGAACGTGCCAACGCGGTCGCCGACTTCCACCCCGAGCCGCTTCAACACGCTTGACAGCCTGCGCGTCCGCTCGCCGATCTCCTTGTATGTATGGCGGACGACGCCTCCTTTCATGCGCGAAACGACTTGCTTTTTTGGGAAAAACAACTCCGCCCGCTCAAGCATCATGGAAATGTTTAACGGTGTTTTCATCATCGGTCATTCCTCCCCCTTTACCAAATGCGCATGTTCATTGACTTTAGGCGGCTCCCCGCCGCCCCATTGGCCGTCCGGCCCATGTGCGGCCGTCCATGCGCCGCCCGGCTGCAGCCGAACGAGATGGCGGAGCCGGCTGTCAGCAAACAGCGCCTTCGCCTCACCCGTCTCCAGCACCGGGGCAAGGCAGACGTCGACCGCTTCGGCGAACGCGCTCCACTCATCCAATGTCTTTTCACGGAACAAGGCGGCGAGCTCGTCATATACGGCTTCCCCCGATCGCGCCGGCGCCCATTGCGCCTCCGTCCATTCCGGATGGCCGACCGCCTCGCAAAACCGCTGCCAAAAGTGCGGCTCGAGCGCCGCTAAACTCATATAACGGCCGTCTTTTGTCTCATACAGCTGGTAGCACACCACCTCCCCAGACAACTCGGAAAGACCGGTCTTCGGCCCACCGCCGTGTTCAATGGCAAAATGGCCAGCCATCATCGCTGCCAAGCCATCGACAAGCGAAACATCAAGATGGGCGCCTTTGCCGGTTCGCTCGCGTGCAAAGAGGGCAGCCAAAATGCGCTCGGCCGCCGCCATGCCGCCGATAAAATCGGCAAGCGTGATCTTCGGATGAACCGGGCGGCCGCGTTCATCGGCCAGCTGCGCAAGCAAGCCGGAGAGCGCCATATAGTTTAAATCATGGCTGCCAAGCAATGAGCGGCTGCTCTGTTGACCGAAGCCGCTGATCGAGCAATAGATGATTTGTTCGTTCATGCGGCACATATCGTCATAACCGAGCCCAAGCCGCGCCATCACCCCGGGGCGGAAGCTTTCGATCACTACATCGGCGCGGGCGGCGAGCCGCCGGGCTTGCTCGCGACCCGCGTCCGTTTTTAAATCCAACCCGATGCTTTTTTTGCCGGCGTTATAGGCGGCAAACAACCGGCCCTCGGCGAACGGGCGCAGCCGATCGCCGGATGGGGGCTCAATTTTGATGACTTCTGCTCCGAGCTGGGCGAGCCGCCAGCTGGCAAATGGGCCCGGCAAGTAATGGGAAAAATCAACGACTACAATGCCACGAAGCATATCTTTCCCTCTCTCTACAAATCTAGCTGCCGGGCGATGATTGTTTTCATCATCTCGTTCGTCCCAGCGTAAATGGCGCTTACGGGAATGTCGCGATAGCGCCGGGCGATCTCATATTCTTCCATATAACCATAACCGCCGTGCAGCTGCATCGCCTCGGCCGCGACACGTTTTGCCATCTCGGTAATCCACCATTTCGCCATCGACACTTCCGTGACGATCTGTTTTCCCGCCATATGCTCTTCAATGACGCGGTCGACAAACGTGCGGCCAAGGGCGATTTCCGTCGCCATCTCGGCAAGGCGGAACTGGACGGTCTGAAACTCGCTCACTCGTTTGCCGAACGCCGTGCGCTGTTTGACATATTGCTTCGTCAAGGAAAACATCACTTCCGCCGCCGTTTGTGCGGCAATGGCGACAACGAGCCGCTCCTGCTGGAGCTTTTCCATCAAATAGTAAAAACCTTTTCCTTCCTCGCCGAGCAAATTATATGCCGGCACTTTCGCATCTTGGAAAAACAGTTCGGCGGTATCTTGGGCGTGCAGCCCGACTTTCTCGAGCTTCCGACCGCGCGTAAACCCCGGCGTATCCCGCTCCACGACGAGCAGGCTGATGCCGCGGTGCGGCGGCTTTGCCTGCGGGTCGGTTTTGCAGGCGACGACGATCAAGTCGGCATGAATGCCGTTCGTGATAAACGTTTTTTGTCCGTTGACGATGTAGTAGTCACCGTCTTTTACTGCCGTTGTCGAAATGTTGGCCAAATCCGAACCCGCCCCCGGCTCGGTCATGGCGATCGCCGTGATGAGCTCGCCGGTGACGCATTTTGGCAGCCATTTTTGTTTTTGCTCCTCGGTTCCGTACGATGCGATATACGGCGTGACGATGTCGTTGTGCAGGCCGATGCCGACGAGGCTCGATCCGACTTTTTCCAGTTCTTCATTGATGACGACTGAGTAGGCAAAATCGGCGTTTAGACCCCCATACTTCTCATCGACCCACGGGCAAAGAAAGCCGTTCTCGCCCATCTTCGCCCAAAACGAACGCGGAATGATGCCGCGCTTCTCCCAATCGTTATAATGCGGGTACGCTTCTTTTTCCAAAAACTTGCGAAACGCCGCGCGGAACATATGGTGCTCCTCACGCAAATAGCGAGCCGTCACCCGTTCATCCCTCTCTTCTGTTCGGTCACTTTTTCTCTGTTCCGCCCGTCGCCTGTTTTTTCAGCTGTTCGCGCAGCAAAAACTTTTGGATTTTCCCGCTCGCGTTGCGCGGCAGGGCATCGATGAAATAGTAGGCGCGCGGACGTTTGTACGGAGCGAGGCGGTCGCTCGTTTTGCAAAACTGCTCGAGCTCATCGGCGGTCAGGAGGTCATCTTTTTTGACCACGAAGGCGACGACTTTTTCGCCCCACAACTCATCCGGCTCACCGAGCACAGCGACATCGAGCACTTTCGGATGCTCGTACAACACGTCCTCGACTTCGCGCGGATAGACGTTTTCCCCGCCGCTGATCACCATGTCATCGACCCGGTCGGCGACATACAAGTAGCCGTCTTCATCAAGGTAGCCGAGGTCGCCGGAATGATACCAACCTTTGTACAACGCTTTTTCCGTCGCTTCCTCGCGCTTGTAGTAGCCAGCCATCATGCACGGCCCGCGCATCACAATTTCACCGACTTCATATGGCGGCAGCACATCGTCTGGGTCGGACGGCCCGTCTTCACGCGCACGGACGACGCGGATCTCATGGTTCAGGCAGGCGCGTCCAGCGGAACCGGCTTTTTTCAGCTGCTCGTCTTCCAACAAAAACGTCACCGCCGGCCCCATTTCCGTCATGCCGTACGCTTGAATCAGCTCGATGCCGAGCTGCTCTTGGCATTGCCTGACAAGCGCTGGAGCCATCGGAGCGGCGCCGTATAGGCCGAGGCGAAGCGAAGATAAATCGTAACCGCTTACATTCTCCTGCAAGATCATGTTCCACATCGTCGGGGCTCCAAACATGATCGTAATCCGCTCCCGTTCGATCGTTTCAAGCACGAGCTTGGCGTCAAAATGGTGCAAAATGACGCTCGCCGCTCCGGCATGCACGCGCGGCAGCAAGCAGCAATGCAGCTCGGCGCAATGGAACAGCGGCGCTGCCGCCAGCCCGCGATCCGTCTCGCGGATGCGCATGACGCCATGGCAAATGACGCTTTGCTCGATCATGTCGCGGTGACGGTGCATCACTCCTTTTGGACGCCCAGTTGTGCCGCTTGTATACATAATGGCATAAAGATCGCTCTCATCCACATGAACACGCGGCGCTTCCCCTAGGGCCCGCGCGGCCTGCTCGTGAGCGTTTTTGGCAAACGGCGGCGGATCGCGGTCGATCGACCAAAATGACACGTGCGGGAAACGGCTGTGAATCGCGGCAAGTTCCGGTTCCACCGCCCGTTCAAACAGCACGATTTTCGGCTCGGCGTCCGTCAAAATATAGGCGATTTCTTCCGCCCTCAGCCGAAAGTTGATCGGATTGAACACCGCGCCGATTTTGGCGCAGGCAAACAAAGCGGTCGCGAGCTCAAGCGTATTGTACAGCACCGTCGAAACGCGATCTCCTTTGCGGACGCCCGCTTCCAAAAACGCGTTCGCCCACCGGTTCACTTCCCTCTCCCATTCGGCGTACGTATAGCGGCGTCCGGTCGCCGCGTCGACGACCGCCTCCCGGTTTGGAAACTTTCGCACTGTCTGGGAAAACATCTCCCCAATCGTCATGTACAAGCGCCTTTCCCCCTTTTCTCCGAATGGACGCAGGGCGTGCAGATCCACTAGACAGATCATTCAGATAAATAGGTGTATGATGCCCCCGCTGTTTATGTATTCGCTCTTTTTGATCGCATTCCTCTTTTTTGCGGCACAAAAAAGAAAGGAAGACCTCTTTCTTTCGACAAGAAAAAGAAAGAGGAGCCTCCTTTGCTTTTTTTCATCTCGCGCCGAGAAGACCCCCACTTCCACGCGTGAGCGTAGGTGGGAGAGCGTTCAAGCATGAATCACTAAATCGCGGTCACGGATCGTCATCAGCTCTTTTTTGTCGTAGCGCCCTTCATGAAGAAGGCGGACCGCCTGCTTGCGGATCGCTTTTTCGATTAAGTTGCGCACATAGCGGCCGTTGCTGAACTTGAGGCGGCCGGTCGCTTCCAGCGTCCCTTCGAGATGAATGTACAGTTTCCGCTCCGCTTCCGGCGTCATTTCATACTCGCGTTCGCGCAGCATTTGCTTGGCGATTTGCACAAGCTCCTCGACCGTATAATCGGGAAACTCGATCGTGAGAGGAAAGCGCGACGGCAAGCCGGGATTTAGCGACAAAAAGTAGTCCATTTCTTTCGGATAGCCGGCCAAAATCACAACCAAGTCGTCGCAATAGTCTTCCATCCCTTTGACAAGCGTGTCAATCGCTTCTTTGCCGAAATCTTTTTCGCCCCCGCGGGCGAGCGAATACGCTTCATCGATGAACAAAATTCCGCCGCGCGCTTTTTTGATCAAATCGCGCGTTTTGCTCGCCGTATGCCCGATGTACTCTCCGACCAAATCGGCCCGCTCCGCCTCGATGAAATGCCCTTTGGACAGCACGTTCATCTCAAAAAACAGCTTGCCGAGCAAGCGCGCCACCGTCGTTTTGCCGGTGCCGGGATTGCCTTTGAAAATCATATGGAGCGCCTGGCGGTTGGCCTTTAAGCCGTTCTCCTTGCGCAGCCGGTTGATGTACAGCCAGGCGTAAATTTCCTTGATGATTTTTTTGACATGATCAAGGCCGATCAGCTGATCAAGCTCCTTTTGAATATTGCGGAGCGCCTGATGCTCTTCGCCATCGAGCCAGTCGTTTCTCTCTTCTTTCACTAAATGGTTTACCGTTTTGGAGTTCAACACGATGTTGATTTGCCCTTTCGCCTTGTTCATCGTCAATTCTGACAAGGGGCGTCACCTCGCTTCCCGTTTTCTGCCATCCGCACCCGTTCCGACTTGGCTTTTGACGCCTTGCCTTTTCGTTACTAGTATACGTACGCCACCGCCGATCCGTGACAATCGCCCAAACGAACAGCGGGTCGGCTATAGCGGAAAAAGTTTGTATATGTTTATTCACAAAAGCGGCGGTTTACGCATCTGAATTCACCTCGTCCCTCACTTCCCTTCGGGTGACGCAGGAGCTTGTCGATCAAATAGCGGGCGCGGAAGGAAAACGGGAAATGGCAAAAGGCGCCCTCCGCGAAGGAAGGCGCCTTTTTTCGGCGGCGTATGTACCGTCGGTCTTACTGTTCGGTTTCAAAATGGATGTTCCGCTCCGGCGCAAACGTCGAAATGGCGTGCTTGTAAATGAGCTGTTGTTTTCCTTGCACTTCCAAAAGTACGGTGAAGTTGTCAAACCCTTTAATGTATCCGCGCAGTTGGAAGCCGTTCAATAAGAAGACGGTCACTTGAATGCCCTCTTTGCGCAGCTGGTTTAAAAACTGGTCTTGAATATTGATCGTATTTTTCATCAAACGTCCTCCTCTTTTCTCTCTAAGGATATAATTATATATTCGCTTCAAGTTGAAGCTTTCCTGCTACATAGCGAGAAATTTCCTCCACCTTGGCGGCGAACTGCCCAGCGTCGGTCATGTCAAACCATTTCACCGGCATTTGGTTGCGAAACCAAGTGAGCTGCCGTTTCGCATAGCGGCGCGAATTTTGTTTCAGCTGCTCAATCGCTTCATCAAGGGAAACGCGGCCGTCAAAATAGTCGTACAGCTCCTTGTAGCCGATGGCTTGCACCGCCTGGCAGTCGCGCAGGCCGCGGTCATAAAGCGCCCTCGCCTCTTCGATCAACCCTGCGGCGATCATCTCATCGACCCGCTCGTTGATGCGGCGGTAAAGCGCCTCCCGCTCCGCCGTCAAGCCAACGATGGCCGCCTCATACAAAAGCCGCTTTGACTGCCCTTGCTGCCACTCGCTGAACGGCTTTCCGGTGCAATGATACACTTCTAAGGCGCGGATGACGCGGCGGATGTTGTGCGGATGAATGCGGGCCGCACTTATTGGATCAACCGCCTCAAGCCGCCGGTGAAGCGCTTCGGCTCCTTGCTCGGCCGCCAGCTGTTTGAGCGCCCGGCGGTACGCTTCGTCGGAAGGGGCGGCGGAAAATTGGTAATCGTAAAGGGCTGCCTGAATGTACAGCCCGGTGCCGCCGACGATGATCGGCAGCCGGCCGCGCGCCGAAATCTCGGTGATGAGCGCACGGCAAAGCCGCTGAAATTCGACGACGGAAAACGGTTCGCACGGCTCTTTGATGTCCAGCAAATGATGCGGGATTCCTTCCATCTCATCGGGCTTCACTTTCGCCGTGCCAATGTCCATCCCTTTATAAATTTGCATCGAATCGCCGCTGATGACCTCTCCGCCCAGCTTTTTCGCCAACGCGATGCCGAGCTTCGTTTTGCCGACCGCCGTCGGCCCGACGATGACGGCGACTTTTTCAGCCATAGCGCGTCACTGCTTTCTGTTGTGGGACTTGTGTCAACCATCATTATACATAAAAACAGCTGTGCATGGAACCATTTCTTTCATACGTTTTCGCCATCCACAAATCGTTTTATACATGGCAGCGCGAAAAATCGCCTTTCTTCCCTTTCGCCATAACCATATGGAAAAAAATGAACGCCATAAAAGGCGCTCATCATAATGAAAACTTGTTGACAATCGCCTGCAAATCGTCCGCCATTTTCGAGAGCGACGCGGCCGAAGCTGAAATTTCCTCCATCGAGGCCAGCTGTTCCTCGGTCGCCGCCGACACCTCCTGCGCACCGGCCGATGTCGACTCGGCCACGTCGGCGACAAGCCGGACGGAGCGCACCATTTGCTCCGAAGAAGAGACCATGTCGCTGACCGCGGTGGATACGTCGCGGATTTGCGCCGCAACTTCGTCCACGGCGGCGCGAATGCGGGCGAACATTTCTCCCGAGGCGCGAATGACGTTCGTTCCGGCCGTCACTTCGTTGACGACCGACTCCATCGATTGGACGGCATGGACCGTTTCTTCTTGAATGGCAGCGATCAATTCCGCGATTTGCTGGGCCGATTGGGCCGATTGCTCGGCGAGCTTCCGCACTTCGTCAGCAACGACGGCAAAGCCGCGCCCGTGCTCGCCGGCGCGCGCCGCCTCAATGGCGGCGTTTAAGGCGAGCAAGTTCGTCTGCGCCGCGATGCTGCGGATTGCTTCGATGATCGAGCCGATTTGCTCGGAACGGTGGCCAAGCCCTTTAATGAGGTCAGCCAGCCGCTCGACCGTATCATTGACTTTGTTCATTTGCGCAACGCCCGCCTCGATCGTTTGCCCTCCCTCAGCCGCTTGTCTTGACGCCTCAGCAGCGATGGCGGACACGCTTTGCGCCCGTCCGGAAATTTGCTCGATTCTCTCAGACATCGAATCGACGGCGGCGGACGTTTCTTCCACGCTTTGCATTTGCTTGTCCATGCCGGAAGCAACGCCCTGAATCGTCATGGCGATTTGCTCGGTCGCCTTGCTCGTCTGTTCGGCGCTCGCTGCCAGCTCCTCCGACGAAGCGGCGACTTGCTCGGCGTTTTGCGCCACTTCTTGGAGCACTTCGCGCAAGTTTTTCGCCATTTGCTCAAACGAAGCGGCGAGTGCGCCAATTTCATCGCGGTTGCGAACCGAGAGCCGCCCGTCCGTCAAATCGCCGGCGGCGATCCGCTTCGCCGCTTCCGACAGCGCCAATAGCGGGCGGGAAAGCGAGCGGCTGATGTAATAGCTGACGGTCGCTCCAGCCGCCGCCGTCAACAAGCCGACGATGATGATCAGCCGCTGGACCGCAGCCGCCGATGCGCTCGCATCATCATTAGCTTCCTTCATTTCCCGCTGCTGGAGAGCGACCAATTGATTCACCTTTTCATCAAATTGGGTTGTTAAGTCGCGCCCTGTTGTGGTCACAAGGGCGATGTACTGCTCCGGTTTGTTTTGCGCTTTTAAGTCGAACGTTTTTTGCCCAAGTTCGTAAAACTGCTGTTCAAGCAAATCGAGCTCGGCAAGCAGCTGTTTCGTTTCTTCCCGCGTCAGCTCCGCCGCAAGCTTTTCGCTTATTTTCTTGTACTCCCCATGCGCTTTTTCAAAGTTTTTCCTTGACGTCTCATCGCCGGTCAACAAATAGCCGCGCATGCTGCCGACCTCGCGGCGGATCAATACTTCAAGCTCTTTGGCATTGACAAGCTTCGTCACCCGTTTGTCGATCACATCGGTGTATGTACGGTCAAGAGTCGAAATTTCGTAATAAGAAAACCCGACTAGCAGCGCGATCAACACGTAGACGAGGCCGAAGCCAGCCAGCAGTTTTTTGCGCACGGTCATTTTCATGTTCATTGGCAAGTCCTCCGTCTGTGAATCAGTATGTTGTTCCATCTACATTATCGGATGATAACAGCCAATGTTTAGTATTTTTTTGGCTCTTTCGCCATCTTTGATGAAAAGGCCTGCTTCATTGAGAAAATCAACTGGATTTTCTCAATGAGCCTCCTCTTTCACCGTAAACTCGCAAGGAGAGCAAACCGGCCGCCCCCATGCCGCTTCCCCGCCTTACGCCGTTCCTTCCGGCTGCCACGTGTTTCGGCCGGTTTCGGCTTCATCATGAATGAAAAGCGAGGTGACAAGCGCGGCGATGCTGCCAATGAGGCCGAATAAAAACAAATGATGGATGCCGGTCATAAACGTCGGCGCCTTCGTCAAAAACGCTCCCATGACGGTCACGCCGATCGCCGTGCCGATATTGCGGCAAAACATAAAAAAGGACGTCGCAATTCCTTTTTCATGGACGTCCGCAAGCTGCTGCGAGCCGATGACGCCGACGGTCGAGGTCAACCCAAACGACAGCCCTTGGACAAACATGACGAAAAACACATACCAAAACCCGTGACTTTCGTTCAGCAGCGCCAGAAGCAAGCCGGACGCAACCAGCAGCACATTGCCGATGATGAGAAGCGGACGGTAGCCATAGCGCAAAATCCATTTCCCGGCCGGCACGGCGGCGATCATCCAACCAACGGACGAGCCGAGCAAAGCGACGCCGCTGATAAATACCGATAAATGAGCAACATTTTGCAAAAAGAGCGGAATGTAGCTTGACGTGCCAAACAGCGCGACGCAGCTGACAAAGCCGTTAATGTTCATCCATTTGAGCGTGCGGTGATGAACAAGTGAAAGCGGCACGAGCGGAGACGGCTGCCGTTTTTCGAAAAAGTAAAACACCATGAGCAAGAGCGCACCGGCCGCCCCGTACCACCATTGTCCGCGCTTCGCAACAGTGACGAGCAAAAGCAGGCTGACTGCGGCGGCAAATAACACCGCCCCCATATAGTCAACCGCCGCCCGCTTCGGTTCATATACTTCTTTATATGGAAACAACGTCACAAGCGAGAGCAGGCAAATGGGAATGTTGACATAAAAAATCCAGCGCCATGTCGCGTATTCGACAAACAGCGAGCCTAAAAGCGGCGCCAAGACGGCGGAAATCCCCCACATGGCGGTAAAAAACGCCTGGATCTTTCCGCGCCTTTCCACCGGAAACAAATCGCCGGCGATAATGGCCGGAAACGGCATCATAAACCCGGCGCCGACCCCTTGTACGGCGCGGAACAGGACGAGTTGCACCATATTTTGCGACAAACCGCAAAGAAGCGAGCCAATCAAAAATACAATGATGCCAAAGCTGAATACGTTTTTGCGGCCAAACAGGTCGGACAGACGGCCGGCAATCGGTGACAGGACGGTTGTCGTAATCATGTATGACGCAAACGCCCATGCATAAAGGGAGAATCCCCCAAGTTCTTTGGCGATGATCGGCATCGTCGTGTTCATGATCGTCGTATCCATCGAGGCGACGAGCATGGCCAGCACAATGCTCACCATCACGGACAGACGGCTGTTCATACCAATGCCCTCCTTTTTGATCATCTATGAATATCTTATTTTACATGATGAATCATCATGGCACCAAATGATACGCGCCAGAAAGCCGGACTATTTGTACTTGTTGCTGTTTTTTGTTGCCTTAAAGCAGAAAGCCTCAAAACCGCTAACCCGTTTTTCCGCGGCATCATCCTGCATCTTTTTTGGATTCGGCTTTCACTCGCACGAACAACAAAAAAGCTGTTCACCGAAGCGCCTAAGGCTTCGCACGAACAGCTGCGTTAATCGTCTTTCATTTAGTTGATGACCCGAACCGCTTTTACATACCGCGTTTTCCAATAGGATGACGTCAGCGACGAATACGCAACACCCAACGAAACGGTCGCGTTGATCATTTGCCCGTTGCCAGCGTAAATGCCGACATGGTTGATCGTCCCATTTGAATCGGTGTCAAAAAAGACGAGATCGCCTTTTTGCAATTGGTTAAACGACACCGTTCTTCCGGCTTGCGCTTGAGCGGTGGATGTGCGCGGCAGCGAAATGCCGGCTTCGCCAAAAACGCGCATCGTAAACGATGAGCAGTCAAACACATCGGTGCGCGACGGGCTTGCTCCGTACAAATAACGCGCCCCTAAATATTTTTCCGCAATATCGATGATTCGGTCGGCAAGCGATGCGGACGACTCAGTGGCAGCCGAGTTGGCGGCCGATACTTGCTGCTTGGCCTCCCGGACATCAGTCGTTCCGCCCGCCACTTTAATGGCTTGGCCAATGCGGATGGTGTTCGGGTTTGTAATTTGCGGATTCAGTGCCAATAGACGGTCGACCGTCGTTTGAAACTTGTTCGCAATCTCAAGCAGCGTATCCCCCGCCTGCACGATATACCGGCCGCTTGTCGGCACGGCTGCCGGCTGCACATTGTATGTATTGGAACGTTCCTGTTCCCCTGCTACTTGCAGCTTCTGCCCGGCGCGAATGAAGTCTGGGTTCGTAATGCTTGGATTAAGCTTGAGCAACGCATCCACAGTCGTGCTAAACTTGCGGGCGATTCCGCTTAGCGTATCACCAGGCTCGACCGTATATGTATTCGAAGAAGTTTCGTTTGATTTATTTGGTTCATTGACGCGCAATACTTGTCCGGGAAAAATCAAATCCGAAGACAAACCGTTTTCTTGCTTTAACGCTGCGACCGTCGTGCCGGATTGCCGGGCAATCTTCCAAAGCGTATCGCCTTTTTGCACCGTATAGCTCGCCGCCGATGCCGCGTGGCCGGCCAACAGCGAGCCGATCAACGTGCTTGTCAATACAACCGTCTTTTTCATGCTGCATCCCCCTATGACGTCGATATGGATCTTTATCTATCCAGCCGCTTAGCCAAAATTCGCTATCACTCTACAAAATTCACCACGTATTCCTACACATGAGCCATTATAGTAAAATCAAAGCAATCCGTCTGTAACAGAAAGAATAAAAGTAGATTACAAAACGATTACAAAAAGCGCCCCCTTTGTCGCGCAAAGGGGGCGCAGGCTACATCACCCGTTTAAATAGTTTTTCAATTTCATATGTCGAAAAATGAACGATGATCGGCCGGCCGTGGGGACAAGTAAATGGGTCCGTTGTCTGCCGCAGCGCCTCAAGCAAAGCGAACAGTTCATCCTGGCGCAAATGTTGGTTTGCTTTAATGGCGCGCTTGCAGCTCATTAAGATCGCCGCTTGTTCGCGCAATTGCTTGATGTCGACCGTTTTGGCCGCCAACACTTGTTCGATCATTTCCTCGATGATTTCCCTTTCTCTCCCTTTCGGAAACCACGTCGGATGGGAGCGAACGAGAAACGCCCGCGGCCCAAACGGCTCAAGAAACACGCCGCAGCGCGCCAGCTCATCGCGGCAGGCGGCGATCCGCTCGTACTCGTCGGCTGGATATTCAAACATCAACGGAACGAGCAGCTCCTGCACTTCCTTCGTGGCTTCGCCGAGTTTTTCCCGGAAATATTCATAGTTGATCCGCTCTTGAGCCGCATGCTGATCGATCATATACAGCCCATGTTCGTTCTCCGCCAAAATGTACGTCCCATGCAATTGTCCAATCGGATAAAGCGGCGGCAGGCGATCGGCCGCCGCTTTATCCTCCGCTTGCCCATCTGTCGGCAAGCGGGGAGAGCACCGCTCTTCTCCCTCCTCTTCCTCCTGCTTTCGCTCGAAAGCGGGCCCATGTTCGTCCAGTATTCCACATTCATCCGTCTGCACAGCCGCGGATGGCCGCTCAGCCGGTGCGTCACCGGTTAGCGGCGCAAGAGGGGCGGTCGCATCTTCCCCGCCGCCGATGTCGCTCGATAAGACAGACGGCTCGCGGACGCGATGAGTGAACGTCCAAGCCGCCTGCTCCGCCTTTGGTTTTGCCATCTTGCTGTCGGCAGATACGGACGGAATGAGCGTCCGCTTGCGAAATGCCTGGCGGATGGCGTCTGTGACGAGCTCATTCAGCTCTGCTTCCTTGCTAAAGCGGACTTCGAGCTTTGCCGGATGGACGTTGACATCGACAAGCACCGGATCCATTTCAATGGATAAAAACACAATCGGATAGCGGCCGATCGGCAAGAGCGTATGGTAGCCGGCTTCAATCGCTTTCATGAGCGGCACGCTGCGCACATAGCGGCCGTTGACAACAAGCGAGATGTAGTTGCGCGAGGCGCGCGTCACGTCCGGCGGCGAAATGTAGCCGCGAACGGTAAAATCGAGCGATTCCGCTTCGATGGGGATCATTTGCCTCGCCGTCTCGGCGCCGTAAATAGCGGCGAGCACGTGCCGGACATCGCCGCTGCCATTGGTGGCAAGCAATGTTTTGCCCTGGTGGCGGAGGCGAAATGATACGTCCGGATGGGCGAGCGCTAGCCGGTTGACGACGTCGGCCGCATGGCCGAGCTCGGTGTGGATCGTTTTCATATATTTCAAGCGCGCTGGGGTGTTGAAAAACAAGTTCGATACGGTAATATCCGTTCCTTTGCGCCCCGCCGCCCGCTCGCGGGAGACGAGTGCGCCGCCTTGAAGCACAAGCTTCGTTCCCGGTCCGCTGCCCGTGCCGGTCGTCAGCTCCACTTCGGATACAGAAGCGATGCTCGGCAGCGCCTCACCGCGGAACCCGAGCGTGCGGATGCGGAACAAATCGTGCTCGTCATGAATTTTGCTTGTCGCATGGCGTTCAAAAGCGAGCAAGCAGTCGTCTTCCTCCATGCCGTCGCCGTTGTCGATGACGCGGATTTTCGCCATTCCCGCCTCTTCAAGCTCGATGTTGATGACCGTACTATGGGCATCAATGGCGTTTTCCACCAACTCCTTGACGACCGAAGCCGGCCGCTCGACGACCTCGCCGGCGGCGATTTTGTTTGCCAGCAGGTCATCGAGCTTGCGGATGCGTCCCATCGGGCCTCCCTCCTTTACTTGAGGAGCTTTTGCAGTTCATACAGTTTGTTGAGCGCCTCAAGCGGCGTCATCTCGAGCAAATTGATCTCTTTCAGCGCCGCGAGCGCCTTTTTCTCTTTGCTTGAAAGAGGCGGCTCCACAGGCGCCGGGGCAAGGTCAGGAAACATGCTCAGCTGCTCAAACGCCGCTTCCGCCAAAACGCCCTCCCGCGCCGCGCCGGCTGACGGACGGGAGGCCTTCTCGCGCTCAACCTTGCTGCCGACGTCTAACGCTTCGTTCCCCTGAAAAGCCAAACCCGCTTCCGCCAAAGCGCCATCGTCCATCCTGCCTGCGGCGGCTTCCTGTTTTCCCGCCGCTTTCTCCAGTTCCGCTAAAATGGCCCGCGCGCGTTCAATGAGCGAAGCCGGCAGCCCGGCCAGTTCGGCGACGTGAATGCCGTAGCTCTTGTCGGCCGGCCCGTCGGCGATTTGATGCAAAAAGACGACTTTGCCGTTTTCCTCGATGGCGCGGGCATGGACGTTCGAAAGCCGCGGGAGCGAACGCTCCAAGGCGGTGAGTTCATGGTAGTGGGTGCTAAATAGTGTTTTCGCGCCGATATGGTCGTGAATGTACTCAATGATCGCCTGGGCGAGCGCCATGCCGTCGTACGTCGATGTGCCGCGCCCGATTTCATCAAACAAAATGAGGCTGTTTTGTGTCGCATGAGCGATGGCGTGGCGCGCCTCCAACATTTCGACCATAAACGTGCTTTGTCCTGCCGACAGGTCGTCAGCAGCGCCGATGCGGGTGAACACTTGGTCAAAAATGGGCAGCACCGCCCGCTCGGCGGGAACGAAACAGCCGATTTGCGCCATGACGGCGGTGAGCGCCACTTGCCGCATGTACGTGCTTTTTCCAGCCATGTTCGGTCCAGTGATGAGCAGCATTTCCCGCTCGCGGTTCATGTAGCAGTCATTCGGCACGTACATTTGCGCGCCGAGCACTTTTTCGACAACCGGGTGGCGGCCGCCTTGAATCACCAAGACGCGCTCCGTGGAAAACTGCGGACGCACGTAGCGATACTCGTCGCTGATCGTTGCGAATGATTGAAGCACATCAAGCTCGGCAATGGCTTTCGCCAACGTCTGCAGGCGCGGGATGTATTGCTTCACCTGCTCGCGAATGGCGACAAACAGTTCATATTCGAGTTCGATGCTTTTTTCTTCCGCCTCCAAAATGAGCGCCTCTTTTTCCTTCAACTCCGGGGTGATAAACCGCTCGGCGTTGGCGAGCGTCTGCTTCCGCTCGTAACGTCCTTCCGGAACAAGGGGGAGATTGGGCTTTGTCACTTCAATATAGTAGCCAAACACTCGGTTGTAGCCGACTTTGAGCGATTTGATGCCGGTCGCTTCCCGCTCCTTCGCCTCAAGTTCAGCGATCCACGCTTTGCCGTTGCGGCTCGCATCGCGGTAGCGGTCGAGCTGCTTGTCATATCCGTCTTTGATGAGGTTCCCTTCTTTGACGGAAAGCGGCGGCTGTTCTTGAATCGAGCGTTCGAGCAAATCGACGAGCTCTTCGCACGGGTCAAGGCGCTCGCACAGCTTGTCCGCTTCAGCGAGCGGCAGTGCGCCGACCGTCTGGCGGAGCGCCGGCACTTGAAGAAGCGACTTTTTCAGCTGCACGAGATCGCGGGCATTGGCGTTGCCGTAGGAGACACGGCCGACAAGGCGCTCAATGTCGTAAACGCCGCGCAGCCTGTCGCGCAGCTCCTGCCGTTCAAAATAGCTCGTTTTCAACGTTTCCACAAAATCGAGGCGCCGTTCGATTTCGCGCCGATCAATGAGCGGCCGGTCCAGCCATTGTTTTAAGAGCCGCCCACCCATCGCTGTCACCGTTTCATCCAAAAGCCATAACAACGAGCCTTTCCTTCCTTTTGACCGCACCGTTTCGACCAATTCCAAATGCAGCTTGGAATGTCGGTCCATTTTCATATAGTGGTCAACTTGATACAACTCAGCCGGCTGCAAATGATCGAGCCGCCGCTTTTGCGTGCGGACGAGGTAATGAAGCAAGCGGGCTGCGGCCTGCCGCAGCTTTTCTTGCGCCACATGGCCGATGACGCCGTTCCATTCGTCGCATAGAGATGTGTCGTCCTCATAAGAGACCGCCGCCCCGTACCGCTCTTTCAGCTCGCGCACCCACTCTTCGCCGCTGTCTGTGGCAACGATGATCTCCCGCGCTCCAACGGCGTGCAATTCGTTTGTCGCTTCCTCCCACGAAGAAAGAAGCGTCAACCGGACCTCGCCGGTCGACAAATCGGCGTAAGCCAATCCGTATGTACCATCAGCAAACGGCGTGAGCGCCGCCAAGTAGTGGTTTTCCTTCTCGGTGAGCCCTTTGCCTTCCATGAGCGTCCCTGGGGTGATGAGCTGCACAACTTCGCGGCGAACGACGCCTTTGGCCGTTTTCGGGTCTTCGACTTGTTCGCAAATGGCGACTTTATATCCCTTTTCGATTAACTGCTCAATATATCCTTGCGCCGAATGGTACGGCACCCCGCACATCGGCACCCGTTCATCGCCGCCGTCGCGGCTTGTTAATGTAATTTCCAGCTCTTGCGCCGCCTTGATGGCGTCGTCAAAAAACAGTTCGTAAAAATCGCCAAGCCGGAAAAATAAAAACGCGTCCGGATATTGCGCTTTAATGTGCAAATATTGCTGGATCATCGGTGTGTACGATGGCATCGCTTCTCCCCAACCTTTTCGGCCCGAAGGCTCGTTGATTGCGCTACTATTATAACAAGCGGCAAAAGAAAAAACTAGGAAAGAAATTTCCTAGTTTTATTCTTCTTCGCCAAGCAGCAAATCTGGGCTTAAATCTTCTAATTCTTCATCAAGGTCATCCTCGTCGCAAAAATCGTCGTCCTTGCCGCATCCTTCCGGATTGATGGCAACGCACACCTTCGTTTCGCCGATCACTTCGGCGACAAACTCCCGCTCAACATCGACAACGATTTTATTGCCGTTTGGCGAAATCGTGCATTCGAGGCAGTTCGGCTGCTGGATGACGCGGACGATGACATCGGTGTCATCGCTGATTAAATTATCTTTGTCGCGATATTTTAATTTGACGACGTCCGTATACGACACCGTTTCGGTGACGACTTCGGTTTTTGTATTGTGGTTGTACGAATACCAGACGTTGATGTCATAATGGCCGTGAATTTCGACCGTTTTATCGCATTTTTTCGCTTCATAACGGTGGTTGATGATCCAGCAGCCAAGAATGCTTGACGGGCGGTTCGGCGCCGTCACCGTATGGGTCGATTGTGTAAACTTGCGGCCTTTGCCGACAACGGCTTTCGTAATAATTTCTCTGTATTCAGACATCGAACGGAACCCTCCTCAAATGAATCTTCATTTCATCCTATGCGCCATCTCCGCTAATGTGCACAGCAAATGAATCATTATTCCGTATAGTTCATTGTATGCGCCTGCTCCGTTCGATGTGCCTTCTTTTTTGCCGCCAGGCAGCCGCCCGCGGTTTGGGGGAAGGGAGAGCGCGCCCATAAGAAAAAAAGCGCCCCGAAGGACGCTTTTGAGCCGCATGCCATTAATGGCAGCCGCCGTGTTTGTTGTAGCGAAGCGCGGCGCCGGTTTCGCCGCGCAGCACGTCGCCGCCCGTCGAAGCGAGAATTTCATCAGTCACCGTATTCGAAATCGTCGAGGCGACGAGCTGAAGCAGGTCGTTCACATCGGATTGGGACTGCTGGAATTCGCTGACGATCGGAATTTGCGACAACTCTTCGTAAATGGCGTCAATTTTGGCCTCAACCTGTTTCAGCGCTTCATGTTTTCCGTAATGCTGAAGGTTGACCGCTTGCTTTTGCAACGATTTCAGCTCGTTGATCAACGTGCGCACTTTTTCGTTTTGGTGGATTTTTTCTTCCGCTCGTTTGAAAAAGTCGACTTCTTCCGTTTCGGCGATCATTTTCGCCAGCTGCTTCGCCTGGGCCAAGATATCATCCCGCGTATATTTTGCCATGTTCGTTCACCTCGATCGCTTCATTGACTAGCTCGCCCGTCAGCGTCCACGTCTTTGCCTGCGTAATGCGCACGTTGACCAATTGGCCAATGAGCGATTTGGGGCCGACGAAGTGGACGAGCTTGTTTTTGCGCGTATAACCCGCCAATACGTCCGGATTCGTTTTGCTTTCGCCTTCCACAAGCACTTCGACGACTTGCCCTTCGTATTGCTTCATTTTCTTGGCCGCGATTTCCTGAACAAGGTCGTTGAGACGCTTGAGCCGCTCTTTTTTCACTTCCATCGGCACGTTGTCCTTCATGTTCGCCGCCGGCGTGCCTTCGCGCGGTGAATAGATGAACGTGTAGGCCGAGTCAAATTCGACTTCACGGTAAAGCGACAGCGTTTCTTCAAACTGCTCGTCCGTCTCGTTCGGGAAGCCGACGATAATATCCGTCGTCAACGCGACATCCGGAATGGCGGCTTTGATTTTGCGAACGAGCTCCAAGTACTCCTCGCGCGTATATTTGCGGCCCATCATTTTTAAAATTTCCGTGCTGCCCGATTGCACCGGCAAATGGATATGCTCAACCAAGTTGCCGCGTTTGGCGAGCACTTCGATGAGCCGGTCGTCAAAGTCGCGCGGATGGCTCGTTGTGAAGCGGATGCGCGCAATGTCAATTTTGCGCAGCTCATCCATTAAATCGCCAAGGCCGTACTGGATGTCGGTGAAATCTTTTCCGTAAGCGTTGACGTTTTGCCCAAGGAGCGTGATTTCTTTATAGCCTTGGGCGGCGAGCTGGCGCACTTCTTGGATGATGTCTTCCGGACGGCGGCTTCGCTCTTTGCCGCGCGTGTACGGAACGATGCAGTACGTGCAAAACTTGTCACAGCCGTACATAATGTTGACCCATGCTTTAATCTTCCCTTTGCGCACTTTCGGCAAGTTTTCAACAACGTCGCCCTCTTTCGACCATACTTCGACGACCATTTCTTTCGACATGTACGCCTCATGCAAAATGTACGGCAGGCGATGGATGTTGTGCGTGCCGAAAATAAGGTCGACGTATTGGTATTGCTTTAAAATTTTCTTGACAACCGATTCTTCTTGCGACATACAGCCGCACACGCCGAGCAATAAGTCCGGGTTCGTCGTTTTGAGCGGCTTTAAGTAGCCGAGCTCGCCAAACACTTTGTTTTCCGCGTTTTCACGGATCGCGCACGTGTTGAGCAAAATGACGTTTGCCTCTTCCGGACGGTCGGTCGGCTCATAGCCGAGCGCCATGAAAATGCCGGCCATCACTTCCGTATCGTGCTCGTTCATTTGACAGCCATACGTGCGGATGTAAAACTTCCGTCCGCGCCCCATGCCGCGAAACTCTTCAGGAATCGAAAAGTCTTTGACGTACTTGACTTCCTCTTTGCCGCGTTTCTTCGCCTCTTTTAAATTCGGCGGGAGAAACACGCTCGTGAAATATTTCTCATAGTCTTTCGTCGTTTTTTCTTTCAGCCGGTCCAAGGCGGATTTTCTGTCCGCTGGATGGCTTTCGGTTTTGATTTGTCCCGTTTGCTCCAAACGTTGTTTTTCGTTCATAGCAATCTCCTTTCTTCACAAAATCATTCGATCATCCGAGACGAGCGGCCGCCGTTTCCTGTGCAGCCGGCCTCGCCTCGGCAAATTTCTTCCAACCACACACTACCATAGTATATCGCGAGCGGCAAGGAAACACAATGGGGTTTGTTCCGGAGGACCGGAACATGTCATGATAACAAAAAACACCCAATGAGGCAAGCCTCCATCGGGTGCAAATTGTTTCCATTTTTACATAAACTCTGCTACGAGTTCGGCGAACTTTTCTTTGCTCATTTTCAGCTCCGCCTCGGCAAGCGGCGCCTCGCTGTAGCCTGGCACAAGCTCTTGGTACGACTTTTGTTCTTTGTTTTGATAAATGATCCCGGTGACGAGCCCATCGTATTTCATGACCGTCTGCATCGCCATCTCCCGGTCGGACGGGTCGTATCCTTCGATGTCGCTCACCTTGATGAGCCGCTCTTTGAACCACTCGTACGTATTCACTTTGTTGTACGTCACGCACGGGCTGAAGACGTTGATGAGCGCAAAGCCTTTATGCTTGACGCCTTCCTCAATCAAGCTCGTCAATTCTTTTAAATCGCTTGAGAAACCTTGCGCGACAAACGTCGCTCCGGCGCTTAACGCGATCTCGAGCGGCGACAAAGCCGGCTCGATCGACCCGTGCGGCGTGCTTTTTGTTTGGAAGCCGGCAGCACTGCGCGGCGATGTTTGTCCTTTCGTCAACCCGTAAATTTGGTTGTCCATGACGATGTATGTGATGTCGATGTTGCGGCGAATGGCATGAACCGTGTGCCCCATGCCGATCGCGAATCCGTCGCCATCCCCGCCGGCGGCGATGACCGTCAAATCGCGGTTCGCCATTTTCACTCCTTGCGCCAGCGGCAAAACGCGGCCGTGCGTGCCGTGAAAGCCGTAAGAGTGAATGTAGCCGGAAATGCGGCCCGAGCAGCCGATCCCGGAAATGACCGCGAGTTCGTGCGGCTCCAACCCGAGATTGGCGGCCGCGCGCTGGATGGCGGCCTGCACGGAAAAGTCGCCGCACCCCGGACACCAGTTCGGTTTCACATCATTGCGGAAATCTTTAAAGGTGGCCATTGCGCTAACAACTCCTTGCATTTAGTATAGACGTCGCCCGGCAAGAACGGATTGCCGTCGAATTTTAAGACGCTGGCGATTTTATCAGCGTGCCCGACGTTCATTTTCAACAAGTTCGCCAGCTGCCCGGTGGCGTTTTGCTCGACGACGACGACTCGTTTCGCTTTCTCGACAAGCGGCCGCACGTCGTCAACCGGGAACGGATGAAGCAGACGGATGTGCGCATGGTTGACTTTGACGCCATCTTGCTCGAGCCGCTCCATCGCTTCTTCAATGGCTCCGCGCGTCGATAAAAAGCCAACAAGGAGCAAATCCGGTTCTTCGTGGCGGAGTTGTTTGTGCACCGGCGTCGGGAAGTGGATGTGCTCGAGTTTGCGCATCCGTTTTTCCATTTGCGCCCGGCGGTTTGCCGCCGTCTCTGACGGGCGGCCTGTTTCGGCGTGTTCGACCCCGGTGACATGGTGGATGCCGTATTTTGTTCCCGGCAGCACCCGCGGCGAAACACCGTCCGGCGTGATTTCATACCGTTTGAAGTTGTCTTTGTCCGGAAGCGGCGGCAGCTCACCATTCATCAGCTTGCCGCGGCGGATCTCGATCCGATCGTAATCAAGCGGCTCAACCGTCTGCTTGCCGAGCGACAGCTGCAAATCCGACAGGAAAATGACCGGGCATTGGTATTCCTCAGCTAAGTTGAACGCTTCCGCCATATCGTAAAACGCTTCTTCGACCGTGCTTGGCGCCATGACAATTTTGGGAATTTCCCCGTGCGTGCCATAGATCATCGCGAGCAAATCCGACTGCTCTTGCTTTGTCGGCAAGCCGGTGCTTGGACCGCCTCGTTGCGTGTCAACCACAACAAGCGGTGTTTCCGTCATCCCAGCTAGTCCGATCGCTTCGGCCATAAGCGACAACCCGGGTCCGGCGGAAGCGGTGAACGCCCGCACGCCCGCATAGTTGGCGCCGATCGCCATCGTACAGGCTGCGATTTCATCTTCTGTCTGGATGACCGCGCCCCCAAAATCCGGCAGCTTTTTAATCAAATACTCCATAATCTCCGAAGCTGGGGTGATCGGATAGGCGGCCATAAAGCGCGCCCCGCCGGCAATGGCGCCCAAGGCGATGGCATCGTTGCCAATCATGAACATTCGCCGTTTGCCGTCGGCTTTGGCTAGTTTCATCGTTTTCGTCGAACCATCGAGCTGCTCTTTCATATATTGCGCTCCAGCGCGAATCGCTTCCATGTTTTTCTCAACGACTTGCGCCCCTTTGCGCCCAAATGTATCAACGACAACACTTTCGAACACGGCGGCGTCCAAATCGAGCACCGCACTTGTCGCGCCGATGGCAACCATGTTTTTCATCAGCGGATTGCCAAGCTGTGTGGCGATATCGGTGAACGGAACGGCGTAAAGCGCCACTCCTTTTCCTTCCGGAATCACCGGATTGAATTTGGCGTCCGCAATGACGATGCCGCCGTCACGCAGCTCGTGGAAGTTGAAGTCGATCGTCTCTTGGTCGAACGCCACCAAGATGTCCAAATCATCAGCGACCGCCCGCACCGGTTTTGTGCTGACGCGAATTTTGTTGTTCGTATGACCCCCTTTGATGCGTGAAGAAAAATGGCGGTATCCATATAAGTAATATCCGAGGCGGTTCAGCGCTGTGGAGAAAATTTCCCCTGTACTTTCAATTCCTTCCCCTTGCTGGCCGCCTACCTTCCATGACAGCTGTTCGATCATGCATTACACCCCTTTATATTCACTCCAGCCTTTCGCTACTATTGTACCACTTTTCTGACAAGGAAACTACCATTTTGGACGCCTTTTTCAGCCGGCGCCACCGATGCCCTGTCTTCTATTCTAGGATACGCAGAGCCGATACTCAGTGATATTCGTCACTCCGGCAAATGGGCGTAGAAGTTGCCGAATAAAAAGCGGGATACTTGCTCGGTGGAGTAATGCTTGTACAACTCGTTGACAAGCCGCGCATATTCCCTTACCGTTCCAAGGCCGGCGACCGTCTCCGTGATGCCATCGAAGTCGGAACCAAACCCGACGTTGTTTTCCCCCCCGAGCGCGCATATATGGTCGAGATGGCGAAGCACATCAGCGATCATCGCCTCGTTTTTCTTCGCCGTCAAAAAATACGGAACGAAATTAATGCCGATCATGCCGTCTTTTTCGATCAACGCTTTAATCTGCTCGTCGGTTAAGTTGCGTGGATGCGGGCATAGACGATGCACGTTGGAATGGGAAGCGATGGGGAACCGAGCCATCTCGATGACATCCCAAAACGCTTTCTCCGATAAGTGGGACACATCGACCCATCGTTTTGCTTCATTAAGAAGCGCAACGACTTGCCGGCCAAACGCCGTCAGCCCGGCGCCGCGCTTCTCCCACGCTCCGTCAGCAACAGCGTTCGGGAAGTTCCATGTCAACCCTACGGAAGCGACGCCGAGGCGGAGGAGCGTCTTTAGCTTGACAAGGTTGGCGCCGATGGCGTCGCACCCTTCCAGCGTCAACATGGCGCCGACTTCCTCTTTTTTAAGGGCGGCGATATCCCGTCTCGTCCGCACGAACTTCACAGACGGAAACGCCTCGATCACATGGGTAAAGAAGATATCCACCATCTCCAGCGCAACAGTGAACCGGGCTTCCTCCGGCACCGTTTCCGGTATGTAGATGGCAAAGCATTGCACTTTCACCCCTGCTTCCGCCATCCCGGAAAGAGTGACGTGAAGCGAAGCTCCGTCGTAAAACGACAGAGACCGATCTTGCCATAACTTCATCAACACATCGCAATGTGCATCGAAGATCATTCCGTTCCCCCCTTGAAAAAGCAAAAATAACCTGCCTGCCTTCGCAGCCGAAGGCGCCAACAGGTTATAGCCGCCATTGTCTGATCATCCAGTTAACGAGGTTCGACAATCAATTTGATCGCTGTCCGCTCTTCTCCGTCGATGATAATATCCGTAAACGCCGGAATGCAAATCAAGTCCATGCCGCTCGGTGCCACAAACCCTCGTGCGATCGCTACTGCTTTAACGGCTTGGTTCAATGCACCTGCGCCGATCGCTTGAATTTCCGCCGCGCCGCGCTCGCGCAGCACCCCGGCAAGTGCACCAGCTACAGAGTTCGGATTCGATTTTGCTGAAACTTTTAATATTTCCATTCCTAGCTCCTCCCTCGTTTCCTTGGAAAATGATTTCGGTAAAAGGTCTTCATTGTAACTATATTCACTGTTTCGACAACTATTCCTGCATGGGAGGAGGACATTTTAAAAAATTTTTAAAAGATGGACTATTCAAAATAAGGGTGGTCATCGTTAATGATCAACCGTTCAATGCGAAACGCCCGTCCGCTTTTTTCGTCTACATCAACAAAGACGGCATTCAATTGGCTTCGTCCTTCCTTGACGTCGAAACGAACTGGCAGCCCGGTTAAAAATTTGCGCAGCACCGCCTCTCGATCGACGCCTAAAATGCCGTCGTATGGACCGGTCATGCCAACGTCGGTAATGTACGCCGTCCCTCTTGGCAAAATGCGGTTATCGGCCGTCTGGACGTGTGTATGCGTGCCGATGACCGCGGATACGCGGCCGTCTAAGTACCAGCCCATCGCCTGTTTTTCACTCGTCGCCTCGGCATGGAAATCGACGATGATGACCGGCGTGCGCGCGGAGGCGGCGGCGATCAGCTCGTCCGCCTTTTGAAATGGGCAGTCAATCGCCGGCAAAAACGCCCGCCCTTGCAAATTGATGACCGCCGCTTCGCCATGCTCGGTCGGCACAAAGACGATGCCTTTTCCCGGCGTGCCGGGCGGGTAATTCGCCGGGCGGATCAGCGCCTTCGCCTGATCGATAAACTCAAAAATATCGCGTTTGTCCCATGCGTGATTGCCCAACGTGATCACATGAGCCCCCCAAGCGAGAAGCGCCCGGTAAATCGGTTCGGTGATTCCTTTCCCGCCGGCGGCGTTTTCGCCGTTGATCACAACAACGTCCGGCCGATGTTTTTCCTTCAGCCTTGGCAAATAGTGCTCCACCATTTTTTGCCCCGGCAAACCCACGACGTCGCCGATAAATAAAATTCTCATCCCTGATCCCTTTCTAAACGAAAAATATCGCCTTGCGCCCATCTCCGCATCGTTATACCCTCCTATTTTACGCACAAAAAAAGAAAGTGGCAATAGCCACTTTATTTCGCGTATTCGACCGCCCGCGTTTCGCGGATGACCGTCACTTTAATATGGCCCGGGTAATCGAGCTCTTCTTCGATTCGTTTGCGGATGTCACGCGCCAGCCGGTGCGCTTCCAAATCGTCGATCATATCTGGTTTGACCATAATGCGCACTTCACGTCCAGCTTGAATGGCGTACGATTTTTCCACGCCTTCGTACGATTCGGCGATTTCTTCAAGCTTCTCTAGACGACGGATATAGTTTTCCAGCGTTTCGCTGCGCGCTCCCGGCCGCGCCGCCGACAGCGCATCGGCCGCCGCGACGAGCACAGCGATGACCGACGTCGGTTCCGTATCGCCATGGTGGGAAGCGATGCTGTTGATGACGACCGGATGTTCTTTATACTTCGTCGCCAGCTCAACGCCGATTTCCACATGGCTTCCTTCCACTTCGTGGTCGATCGCTTTGCCAATGTCATGAAGCAAGCCGGCCCGGCGCGCCAGCATTTCGTCCTCCCCAAGCTCGGCCGCCATCAGTCCGGCTAAAAACGCCACTTCCACCGAGTGTTTTAAGACGTTTTGTCCGTAGCTCGTTCGGAACTTGAGCCGCCCTAAAATTTTGATCAAATCCGGATGCAAGCCGTGAACACCGACTTCAAACGTCGTCTGTTCGCCGACTTCGCGGATATGCTCATCCACTTCGCGGCGCGCCTTTTCGACCATTTCCTCAATGCGCGCTGGATGGATGCGGCCATCTTGCACAAGCTTATCGAGCGCGATGCGCGCCGTCTCGCGGCGAATCGGGTCAAATCCGGACAAAATGACCGCTTCCGGCGTATCGTCGATGATCAAATCGATGCCGGTCAACGTCTCGAGCGTGCGGATGTTCCGCCCTTCGCGCCCGATGATCCGCCCTTTCATTTCGTCGTTTGGCAAATTGACGACGGAAACAGTCGTTTCGGCGACATGGTCGGCGGCGCAACGTTGGATGGCAAGCGACAAAATCGCCTTTGCCCGTTTGTCTGCCTCCTCTTTCGCCCGCGTTTCCGCCTCTTTGATCATCATCGCAATCTCATGCGACAGCTCTTTCTCAACGCGCTCTAAAATGAGCTGGCGGGCATCGTCGCGCGTCAGGCCGGAAATGCGTTCAAGTTCGGCTTGTTGTTGTTTGACGAGCGCTTCCACTTTGCTTTCCATTTGTTCAATATGCTGTTGTCTTTCGTTCAACGCTTCTTCCTTTGCCTCAAGCAACGCCTCACGTTTGTTGAGCGCTTCATCTTTGCGGTCGAGATTTTCCTCCTTTTGCATCAGGCGGTTTTCTTGTTTTTGGAGCTCGCTTCTCCGGTCGCGGATATCACGCTCCGCCTCCGTACGCAGTTTATGAATCTCGTCTTTCGCTTCGAGAAGCGCCTCTTTTTTCAAGGCGTCCGCCTCGCGTTTCGCCTCCTCAATCAGCTGTTCGGCAGCGGCTTTCGCCCCGCCGATTTTCGCTTCGGCAATCGATTTGCGAACAAAAAAGCCAACAACGGCACCAATGACTAAGGCAAGCAAAGCGGAGATGATGATCGAACCCATCGTTTCACCTCCTCTTGCTGTTCGGTTTCCTTTCGCTCTCTCTTCTCACCGCCATGACCGGCGCAGATGGACATTCCCGTTTTCAATCCATTAGCTCAGTCGCTTGGCATCACAATCGACCCGCGCAGCCTTCCGCACGAAGGCGGTCCGCCGCAGCGGGCGGGCGTATGGCCCTGCCGCGCGTATGGACAAATATACATGTTCATTGTAAAGGCGGCAATAGGAATTGTCAAGATATTACACCGACGCGCCTAGAGGATGACAACGGAACAAGACCGTTCCGCACGCCGTCCTTTTTTAGGCTTATCGCTCTCCTTGGCAGGCCGAACGGATGGAAAAAGGCGCCCCGGCAGCTTGCCAGGACGCCTTGTCCCGTTATTCTTCAAGCAATCCGAACCCGTCTTGCTGCGGTTCGCTCGTTCCCTCTTCAACGTCGATGCCGTAATGCTGGCGGATGGCGCGGGCGATCTCATCGGCGATGTGCGGGTTTTCCTTCAAAAATTGCTTCGCGTTTTCCCGCCCTTGGCCAAGCCGCTCGTCTTTGTACGAATACCACGAACCGCTTTTTTGCACGATGTCCAATTCGGACGCCATGTCGAGAATTTCCCCTTCGCGGGAAATGCCTTCGCCGTACATAATGTCGACGTCAGCCGTTTTAAATGGCGGCGCAACTTTGTTTTTGACGACTTTAATTTTCGTCTTGTTGCCGACCATATCATTGCCTTGCTTAATTTGCTCGGCGCGGCGCACCTCTAGGCGGACGGAAGCGTAAAACTTGAGCGCCCGCCCGCCCGGCGTCGTTTCCGGATTGCCAAACATGACGCCGACTTTTTCGCGAATTTGGTTGATGAAGATGGCGATCGTTTTCGATTTGTTAATGGCGCCAGACAGCTTGCGAAGCGCCTGGGACATAAGCCGCGCTTGCAAGCCGACATGGGCGTCGCCCATCTCCCCTTCAATTTCCGCTTTCGGCACAAGCGCCGCCACCGAGTCGATGACGATAATATCGACCGCGCCGCTTCGCACGAGCGCTTCCGCGATTTCGAGCGCCTGCTCGCCCGTGTCAGGCTGGGAAAGCAGCAATTCATCGATATTGACCCCTAATTTTTGTGCATAGATGGGGTCGAGCGATAGCGATAGGTAATAGTCACCCTCGGCATTACCCGGAGGGGCTATTTTCCCCCGCTTCACACCGTGCGTGCGAGTTTCCCCGCACACGGCGTTCCATCGAGTACCCCGGTTACTAATCCGCTCTAGACTTTACTAGTGTACGCACTTTCTGTATTCCTCGAGTTTACTTATTGTGTAATGGCGTACATCTTGTCTTGTAGGTCGCGGAATTCCTGCTCCGACCTAGGAATGATTAGTTCTTGAAACGTTTGGTTGATAGTATCAAATCCTTTCTAGCGGATTTGTACCATACACGTTTTTAGTCAGTTTTGCTCACCGAAACCCTTACGGATTTCCTCACGGCTTCCTAATCATTGTCTGGGTTAGTAACCTAGGGTACTCGACTATGCCCCTTCGCTCCGCAGGAGTTACCCTGCTTCATCACTACTACGGGCTGCTGCCCCACCCCTTCAGCAGTCATTTCCTCCTGCTTAGCGGCATCGGGATGCGCATCCCTTGGCATCCGCTGGGGTGGTTCACCTGTACCGCATCACCTATCCTTGCATGCTCCCTTAGGCTCCACCTCTGACCCGTCAGCCGCCTTTCTGCCCATGGTTGGAGGGCTCAAGGCAAAGATCCTCTACGGGATCAATCCAGACTCGGCAAACACGAATACCTCATCCAGGGCTGAACCTCACTTAGGAGGTGAGCGCCTTCTTTTTTCGGCGCCCCACGCCTTACGAGCCGTACTTCCGGTGGTTCGTTCCAACGCTATGCGTTCTCTAGCCATAGGAGCTTTATGGACCCCCGGCTACTTCGCTAACCGCTTCTCAGGTCTGCTTTTCGCCGTCCTCTCCGAGCTTCGTACAGCCATGTTGCGCACCATGACCGCACGTCGGGGTATTAGGGCGGGAATGCCAACCTTCATTCCCGTCTCGGATTTTCACCGAGCTCTCGGTGATGCAGTTAGGACCTACTCATGCTCAGTCCCGCTGACTTTTCGCACGGCGTTTCCGCCATACTTCAGTCAGCAACAGGTCGCACCGTGCTCTGCGTCGATGAAAGCTGCTTGCCCGCCCCGCTTTTGCACTTCAGCGATCGCGTGAAGGGCAACGGTCGTTTTCCCGGACGATTCCGGGCCGTAAATTTCCACAATCCGCCCGCGCGGATAGCCGCCGACTCCTAACGCGATGTCGAGCGCCAGCGAACCGCTCGGCACGACCGACACTTTGCGGTCGACTTGCTCGCCGAGCTTCATGATGGCCCCCTTGCCAAACTGTCGTTCAATTTGTTTTAATGCCTGCTCCAATGCAGCTTGACGATCTTGGTTCACTAACCTACTCCTCCTTATTCTAGGACTACTTATACTATACCGCGTTTTGCGGCCATTGCCAAGCAAAAAACGAACGTCCATTCGTTTTTTCGGTGGAGAAACTAGCAACAATCGCCATACTCATGCGGTGGAAAAAACGATGTGCGGTGGAGAATGTTCAAGGAAGGGGGCGGCCGATCAGCAGTCGGCCGCGAGCATCTCAAGCAGAAAAAAACAGCCGTATTTGGCGGTGCGGATGCGAATGGCATCACGCGTGCCGGACAGCATCAGACGGTGGACAGTCGCATCGCGCCCGCGGACGGCGATGCCGATATACACGGTGCCGGGCGGGTGGCCCTCAAGCGGATCGGGTCCGGCGACGCCGGTGAAGCTGATGCCGATATCCGCATCGCACATCGCGCGGACGTTTTCAGCAAGCAAACGGGCGCACGGCTCGCTCACCGCCCCTTCTGCCTCAAGCAGCGGGCGCGGTATGCCAAGCACCTGTTCTTTGACGCCGTTTGTGTAGCAGACGACACCGCCCTGCACGACTTGCGACGCGCCGGGGAGGGCGGTGAGCTGTTCGAGGAAAAGGCCGCCGGTCAAACTTTCGGCCGACGCGATCGTCCATCCTCTTTCTTTTAACCGCTCGAGCGTCTTTGTAAACAACGTTTCATCGTTATATCCGTAGCAGTGGCGGCCGACACGCGCCAAAATGGCCGATTCCACTTCGTCAAGAAGCCGCTTCGCCTCCGCCTCATCCTGATGCTTCGCTGTCAGACGAAGCGTCACTTCACCGTCGCCGGCCAGCGGCGCGATCGTCGGATTCGACTGGGCGTCGATCAAATCCGCAATCGCCGTCTCGAGCGCTGATTCACCGATGCCAAAAAAGCGGAGCACGCGCGACTCGATGCGCTCGGAAAGCGAAAACGTACGGCGCAAAAAGGCGTTTCCGTATTTTTTGAACATCGGCCGCATTTCTTTCGGCGGCCCGGGCAGCAGCATGTACGTAATGCCGTCTGCCACAAGCGCCATCCCTGGCGCCATGCCGTGCTCGTTTTTCAGCACCGTCGATCCTTCCAAGACGAGCGCCTGCTTTTTATTGTTTTCTGTCATCGGCCGGTTTGTGCGGGCAAAATACACCTCAATCGCTCGGAGCGCTTCCTCGTCGATCACGAGCCGGCGGCCAAGCAAACGGGCGATCGTCTCCTTCGTCAAATCGTCTTTCGTCGGGCCGAGGCCGCCGGTGAAAATGATGAGGTTCGCTCTCGTTTGCGCCGTTTTCACCGCCTGCTCAAGGCGGCCGGCGTTGTCGCCGACGACGGTATGGAAATAGACGTTAATGCCAAGCATCGCCAGCTGCTGCGACAAAAACTGGGCGTTCGTATTGGCGATTTGCCCAAGCAACAGCTCAGAGCCAACGGCAATGATCTCCGCGTTCAACAGACTTTTCTCCCCCTTTGTGGCCGGCTATTTCGAATGGGAAAACGCATGTCTGTTTTTCGCAAAATAATCCCAGCCAGACCAAATCGTGAAAATGACCGCCACCCACAGCGCCAATTCAGCGAACGGAAACGAAATGAGCGAGAATGGGAAGTTATGTAACAATAAAGCGGAAATGGCGACAATTTGCGTCCATGTCTTGATTTTGCCAAGCATGTTGGCAGCGACGACTTCCCCCTCGCCGGCAAGCACGAGCCGCAAGCCGGTGACGGCAAACTCGCGGCTGATGATGACAATCACCATCCACGCCGGAACGGCCCCGAGCTCGACAAGCACGATAAGCGCCGCCGACACAAGCAATTTATCGGCAAGCGGATCTAAAAATTTTCCTAAATTCGTCACCAACCCGTATTTGCGGGCATAGTAGCCATCGATCCAGTCCGTCGCTGAGGCGATGATGAAAATGAGCGCGCCGGCAAGATGGGCAACCGGAAGCTCTGTCCCGCCGATTTGGATGCTTCCCCACCCGAACGGAACGAGCATCACGATCAAGAAAAACGGGATGAGCATAATGCGCGCTACCGTAATTTTATTCGGCAAGTTCACCACAAATACCTCCGCTCATTCAACATCGTTCAGTCCGTGCGAAAAGCAGGCGCCTTCCTGCGGAAAAGCGCCCTGTTCCATCATTTCTTCAACACGAAATGCAGCTTTTGGTATACTTCCTCTTTCGGGGCAAACGGATAGGCAAACGGCTGGCCGTTTACCTTCATGTCGACGTCCAGCGTACGCCCGATTTTCACCCATACTTCGCTTTCGGCCGACAGATCGAACGTTTTCGTCTGCCCGCTTGTCAAGTTGCCGCGGTAAAACGTATGGCCTTTCGTATTGTATACTTCGACCCATGACGTTCCTTTGGATGAAAGCTCGATGGAAAACGCGCCGGAGCTGGCGACTTCAATCGTCGCCGTGTTGCCGCGCTTTTCCGTCACATTCATCGCCGCAGCCGGCTGTTCTTCTTCGCCAGTCGGCGCTGGCTGTTCATTTTGCTGTCCGTTTTCATTCGTTGCCTTCTCGTCCGTTTCCTTCGCCGACTGCTTTTGTTTCGCCTGCTCAAGCGGCGAATGTTTCGGCTTTTCGACCTCCGCTGTTTTTGGGCTTGTCTTTGTCGGCGGCTCATTTGCGGCGCCGTGCTGGAGCAGCACCCAAACGAGGACAGCCGCCCCGATGACGACCGCCGCGACAATCACTTTCGGCAGCCAATCGAGCCATTTCGCCCCCTCGGCAGACATTTGCTGGCGCGTCTTCACGCGCGACAGCGTCTGCGGAATGTCATCTTGATAAGACTGGGGAATGTCCTGTTTATACTGTTCAAACAGCTCATCCGGATCAAGTCCGACCGCTTCAGCATATTGCCGGATGAAGGCACGCACATAAAAATTTCCAGGCATGATGGCATAGTTGCCTTCTTCGATGCCGATCAAATACCGCTTTTGAATTTTCGTCATCTCCTGCAACTCGTCCAAACTCATATTTTTTTCTTCCCGTGCTTCCCGCAAACGTTTTCCTAGTTCCGTCAACGGCCAACACCTTCCACTTTTTTAAATTAAAACCCAAATTCGGAAAATCCGTCATCGCCCAACAATGACGGGCGGTCAATCGCTTCGTAGGAAATATCTTCGTCCGGTTCATGGCGCAGCTCAATAATATAATCAAAATCATCGAGCGTGTATTCCGTATGGCGAACAAACATGTCCGGATGCTCGACGACTTTCGTCGCCTCAAGGCGCATGAGCTCACGGATGAGCTGCCAGTGCTGCTCGTTCCCGCGGCGCGTTGAGACGATGCCGTCGATAATGAAAATGTTGTCCTCGCTATACTCATCTTCCATCAACTGCGTGCGAACCGTCTGTTTAATCAGCGTCGATGAAACAAACAGCCATCGTTTGTTGGCGCACACGCTGGCGGCGACGATCGACTCTGTCTTGCCGACGCGCGGCATCCCGCGGATGCCGATGAGCTTATGCCCTTTTTCTTTAAAAAGTTCCGCCATAAAATCGACAAGCAGTCCAAGTTCATCACGGACGAAGCGGAACGTTTTTTTGTCATCGGCATCGCGCTGGATATAACGGCCGTGGCGGACGGCGAGGCGGTCGAGCAGCTTCGGCTGGCGCAGCTTCGTCACCGTAATGTTGTCCATCGTCCGCAAGATCGTCGCCAACCGTTCAATTTGCTCGTTATTGTCACACAAAAGCAACATGCCGCGGCGCGAATCCCGGACACCGTTGATCGTCACGATGTTAATGGACAACATACCGAGCAGCGAAGCAACGTCGCCGAGCAACCCCGGGCGGTTGACATGAATTTCATATTCCAAATACCATTCCTGCTTGCCCATCCCGTCTCCTCCCTTGCCGGTGTCCGCACGAACGCCTTATGCTAAGTTCATACTACTATAATTATAAATGGAAAAGCAACCGAAAAGGAGGAAGAAAAAAGAGAGGGAGGCCCCTCTCTTTTACCGGGTGATTATTTTTGTTGGACCAGCTTGACCATCATGTTGGCAAGGGCGTGCTGCTCTTTTTCATCCGCAACGCTCCAAAGATCAGCGAGCACCCGTTCTTCCGGGTTTTTCGGGTCGACGTGTTTCGCCAAATAATCCCCGATTTGGTAAGCGACATCTGTGATCACTTGCTGAGTCAATCCTTGCTGTTGCGCTTGTTCTAAACGTTCCGCCAAAAAGTCTTTCCATTGTTCAAAGTTATCCAGTACCGACATGTCAATCCCTCCTTGTTGAATGTTTCAAGGATAGTTTGCCTGCCGAACCGGAAAATATACGTTCAACAATACCAGCCGCCGTTGACGGAAATGACTTGGCCGGTGATATACGAAGCGGCATCAGACAGCAAAAACGCCACCGTTTCCGCCACCTCATCCGGGGTGCCGAGCCGGCCGGCTGGAATTTCGTCAGTGAGCGCTTCCAGCTCCTCAGGACGAAACACCCGCAGCATATCGGTATCAATCGCCCCCGGTGCAACAGCGTTGACGCGAATGCCGCTTGGGGCAAGCTCCTTGGCCAGCGCCTTGGCAAACGCGTTCTGCCCTCCCTTTGTCATCGAGTACACCGCCTCGCATGAAGCGCCGCACAATCCCCAAATCGAGGAAATGAACACAATATGACCGCGCTTTCTCGCCACCATTGATGGGATCAGCCTTTTGATGAGCAACGCCGGGCTTGTCATGTGAAGCCGCACCATCCGCTCGATTAATTCATCGTTCATGTCGGTCAACAACCCATAATAGCTCGCTCCGCTGTTATAAATGATGACATCCACCGGACGGTTGATTTGCGCAAGCAGCCGATCGACCCCATCCGGTGCCGACAAATCGGCCTCAATCGGCACAATATGCACATCGTTAAGCTCTTCTTTCAGCGCTTCAACAGGCGCCCGTCGCCGATAGTAATGAAGAAAAAGTCCGTACCCCTCCCGAGCGAGCACACGGGCGATGCTTTGTCCGATGCCTCCAGAGGCTCCCGTGATCAAGGCGTAGCGCATGAAACCATCCTCTCCTTTTTGCCGCAAAAAAGCATCCTTCTCAGGAAGGATGCCTTATTGCCCTTTTGGAACGACTTCGCAAACCGCGATTTGCGAATCGCGGAAGCAAGAAGAGGCAACCGCCGCGATATCGTCCATGGCAAGGGATGAAAGCGCCGGCAAAATGTCAAACAAGTTGGATCCGTAAAACGCGTAGCGCGTAAACTGGTTGGCGATGTATTCCGGCGAGTTGAGCGCGCGCAAAAAGGCGCCGATTTTTTTCTTTTTCACCCGTTCAAATTCTTCCTTTTTTATAGTCTCCGCGGCAAACGACAGCAGCACCGTTTGAATTTCCGAAGCGAGCCGTTCAGCGTCCCTTGTATCGCCGCCGATCAACGCGAAGCCGAACCCGCGCTCTTCTGTATAATCGTACATAAATGTATCATCGATCAATCCTTCGCGGTACAGCCGTTCATAATGCGGCGAGCTTTTTCCAAACAAATAGTCCAATGCGACGTGGAAGGCAAGCTCATGCCGAAGCTTTTGTTCGCCGGCTTCAGAAACGGACGGCGCTTTGATGCCGACAAAGCATTTGTTCGTCTGCACATGCATCGGAATCACTTTTTTCTTTTCCGCTACTGCGCTCGGTTCTTCATACGCAAACCGCTTCACTTCCGGGGCTTGCGGGAACGACTTTTTCGCCTGGTTGTCGCGGATTTGCTGCATGATTTTTTGTTCATCGACCGGGCCGACGACAAATAAAAGCATGTTGCTCGGGTGGTAAAACGTTTCGTAGCACTCATACAGCAACTCTTTCGTAATTTGGGCGATCGATTCAACTGTGCCGGCGATGTCGATTTTGACCGGATGGTTGTGATACATGCTTTCGATGGCGCCGAAATAGACGCGCCAGTCTGGGTTGTCGTCGTACATCCGGATTTCCTGGCCGATGATCCCTTTTTCTTTTTCCACTGTCTTGTCGGAAAAGTACGGGCTTTGCACAAAATCGATCAACGTTTCCAAGTTTTTCTCGACGTTGTCGGTGCTTGAGAACAAATAGGCGGTGCGGGTGAACGTCGTAAAGGCGTTCGCCGAGGCGCCTTGTTTGCTGAACTGCTGAAACACGTCGCCGTCTTCTTTTTCAAACAGCTTATGCTCCAAAAAATGGGCGATGCCGTCCGGAACGCGCTTCATCTCCGTTTTACCGAGCGGGACGAACTGGTTGTCGACCGAACCGTAGTTCGTGGTGAATGTCGCATACGTTTTGTTGAATCCTTTTTTCGGCAAAATGTATACGTCAAGGCCGTTGTCCATTTTTTCATAAAACAGCTCTTCGTGCAACGTCTCATACACCCGTTTTTCCATCTTCCGTCGCCTCCATTCCGGTCAAAAAGTACACCGTATCAAGCTCCACCTTGTCAGCGGCGCGCACCACATCCTCGCGCGTCACTTGATCGGTGCCGGCAATCCATTCATCGATCGGGCGCTTTCGCGTTGAGACGACGTTATGGTACAACACCTCCACAAGCCCGCGCGGCGTATCGAGCGTCTCAAGCAGCTGGTTGCGGATGACCGCTTTCGTCTGCGCCATTTCTTCATCTGTGAAATCGCCGTTTTTCATCGCCTGCATTTGCTCATCGATGATGCGGCGCGCCTTCTCATAGTGGGCCGGTTCAATGCCGGACATGACCATCAAAAGCCCTTTATGGCTCTCAAGCCTTGAGGCGGCATAATAGGCAAGGCTTGCCTTCTCGCGGACGTTGATGAACAGCTTCGAATGGGAAAAACCGCCAAAAATGCCGTTAAACATTTGCAAGGCGTAATAATCGTCATCTTCATACGTCACATTTGTCCGATAGCCGATGTTGAGCTTCCCTTGCTTCACGTCTTGCCTCTCGATGACTTCGCGGACTTCCCTTTGCGGCTTGACAGAAACCGACGATGCGCACTCCCGCTTTGGACGATCCGGCAAAGAGAAGCGCTGCTTCACCGCTGTGAGCACCGCCTCTTCAGCTACGTCGCCAATGACATATAGATCCAGCTCATCTTCAGCCAGCGCTCGTTCATAATAGCGGTACAGCCCTTCCGCCGTGATGCCGTCCACGTCTTCAAGCTCGCCGTTTGGCGAGAGGGCGTATGGTTCGCCTTGGCACATTTCTTCGACAAGGCGCATGTTCGCATAGCGCATTTTGTCATCATACACCGCCTGGATGCGTTGTCGGAGCGCCCGCTTTTCCTGCTCGACAATGTCAGTGACAAACCGGCCGCCCTCAAGCGCCGGGCGGAACAGAAGATCGGCCAAGAACTGAAACGCTTTCGCCAGAAGCGGCGTTTGCTCCGGCAAAAATCGTTCATTGGCGACATCGATGCGAATCGTCATGATATGATGTTCGCCTTTTTTCGTTAAATCGACGTTCAGCGTCGCCCCATACAGTTCATCCAAATAGGTGCGCAGCGCCTTAACGCTCGGATAGTCGGCCGTGCCGCTTTGCAAGACGTACGGCAAAAGCGCGCGCAGCGTGACCGTTTCTTTAGCAAGAGGGGCCTTCATTTTCCAAACGATCGTGTTCGTTTTGTACTTATCGGTCGAAATCGTATGGACGCGAACCGGTCCGACCGCTGTGACTTTTTCGTCGACCAATCCAACTCCTCCTTACTTTTTCTCTTTGCAAACATGCACTATCTTTATTGTAAAGCGTCTTATCAACAATATACCTTTTGCCAATGGAAAAATGCAAATCATTCCATTCAGCAAAAACGGCCGTCCGTTTTTCGGACAGCCGCTTTCATCACCGTTTTCCTTTGATGTATGGCGTGCCAGCCGCTTTCGGCGCCTCAGCGCGGCCGATGAAGCCCGCCAGCGCCAAAATCGTGAGTGCATACGGGGCGATGAGCAAGTAAACGGTCGGGACGTTTTTCAAGAACGGAATCGTTTGCCCGACGATGCTTAAGCTTTGCGCCAACCCGAAAAAGAGCGCCGCCCCCATCGCGCCGATCGGATGCCACTTGCCGAAAATCATCGCCGCAAGCGCCATAAATCCGTGCCCGGAAATCGTCGCATGGCTGAAATCGCGGGAAATGATCGTCGCGTATACCGCACCGCCCAAGCCGCCGAGCGCGCCGCTGATCATGACAGCGATGTAGCGCATTTTGGCGACATGAATCCCCATCGTATCCGCCGCCATCGGATGTTCGCCGACCGCACGCAGCCGCAGGCCAAACGGCGTTTTGTAAATGACATACCATGATACAAACGCCAGCGCAATGGCGATATACGACGGCGCGTACGCGTTGGAAAACAACAGCGGCCCGATGACGGGAATGTCGCTTAACACTGGCACGTCAATTTTGTCAAACCCAACTTGAATTTGGTCCGTCTGCCCCTTGCCGTACATTTTCTTCACTAAAAACAGCGACAGACCAAGCGCCAAAAAGTTGATCGCCACCCCGCTTACGACTTGGTCGGCGCGAAATGTGACCGACGCGACAGCGTGCAGCAGGGAAAATACAGCGCCGACCACCATGGCAGCCAATAAGGCAAGCCACGGCGTCCATTCGCCAAACCGATCGGCAAACGTCAAATTAAAGACGATGCCGACAAACGCGCCGATGGTCATCAATCCTTCAAGCCCGATGTTGACGACGCCGGACCGTTCGCTAAACACGCCGCCAAGGGCGGTGAAAATGAGAGGAGCCGCAAAGAAAATCGTTGTCGGGACAATCGTTTGCAAGACGTCATACACGCTCACTTACTCCGCCCCCTTTTGCCAACGAGATAACAGCCAGCGGATCATGTAGCTGGATGCAACAAAGAAAATGATGAGCGCGATAATAATATCGACGAGTTCGGTCGGCACGCCGGCGCTTGACGGCATTTCCAACGCCCCGACTTTTAAGGCGCCAAACAACAAGGCGGAGAGCAAAATGCCAAACGCGTTGTTTCCTCCGATCAAGGCAACCGCGATGCCATCAAATCCAAGGCCGGTAAAGCCGGCTTTCGTCGAGATGTTTCCAAATGTGCCAAGCCCCTCCATCGCCCCGGCGACGCCGGCAAAAGCGCCGGAGATGACCATCGCTAAAATGATGTTGGCGCGCACATTCATGCCCGCGTACTGTGACGCATGCTGATTGAAACCGACCGCCCGCAGCTCAAACCCTTTCGTCGTCCGCTCAAGCAAAAACCACATGACAAATGCGGCGGCGACAGCGATGAAAATGCCGTAATGCATGGTGGAATGATGCGTAATGGCATCAAAAAAGTCGGAGTGAAGCGATGCGCTTTCTTTCACCGGCTTTGATTTAAATCCCTCATCAGACAAAACGGAACGGATGATGGCGTTCGTTACATGCAAAGCAATATAGTTCATCATGATCGTAATAATGACTTCGTGCACTTTTAAATACGCCTTCAGCACACCCGGAATCAAGCCCCATAGCGCCCCGGCCAACGCGGCGGCCAACAAGGCGAGCGGCAAATGGATGATTTTGGGCAAATCAAAGGACACCCCGACCCAGACGGCAGCGAGCCAGCCGACGATCAGCTGCCCTTCAACCCCGATGTTAAACAAGCCGGTGCGAAAGGCAAACGCCACCGCCAAGCCCGTTAAAATGTATGGCGTCGTCTGGCGGATCGTTTCGCCGATATAGTACGTATCGCCAAACGCCCCGTACACGAGAGCGCCAAAGCCGGCGATCGGGTTGTAGCCGCTTGCAAGCATCACGATCGAACCGGCGATCATGCCAAGAAGAACGGCCAACAATGGTATCAAAAATTGCTGGAGACGATTCGACTTCATCACGACACACCTGCTTCCTTCCGTTTGCTTCCAGCCATCAACAGCCCGAGCTCCTGTTCGGTTGTTTCTTTCGGATCAACGATGGCGACGATGTTTCCTTCATAAATGACAGCGATCCGGTCGCTGACGTTCATCACTTCGTCAAGCTCAAACGAGACGAGCAGCACCGCTTTCCCGCGGTCTCGCTGTTCAATGAGCCGCTTATGAATAAATTCGATCGCTCCAACATCAAGCCCCCTCGTCGGCTGGGCGGCGATCAACAAGTCCGGGTCGCGGTCGACTTCACGGCCGATGATCGCTTTTTGCTGGTTTCCGCCCGATAGCGCCCGCGCCTTCGTATATTCATCCGGCGTGCGCACGTCAAATTCGCGGATGAGCTGGCGCGCTTTTTCGTAAATGGCTTGAAAATTCAACAGACCCCGTTTCGAGTACGGCGGCTGATAGTACGTTTGCAGCACCATGTTTTCGCCGATCGGAAAGTCAAGGACAAGCCCGTGCTTATGCCGATCTTGCGGAATATGGCCGACGCCGGCTTCGATGATTTTGCGCGGCGGCAAATTCGTAATGTCTCGGCCGTTGAGGCGGATTGTCCCTGATTCAGCTTTGATCAAGCCGGTTATGGCTTCAATGAGCTCGGTCTGGCCGTTGCCGTCGACTCCAGCAATGCCGACGATCTCGCCGGCGTGCACCGTCAAGTTCAAACCGTTGACCGCTTTGATCCCGCGCGCGTCCTTGACGACTAAGTCTTTAATTTCCAACACCGGTTTTCCCGGCTCAGCCGGTTTCTTAGCGGTCGTAAACTGCACCTCGCGGCCGACCATGAGCGCCGCCAGTTCGTTCGGATTCGTCTCCGCCACATTGAGCGTCGCAATTCCTTTGCCGCGGCGGATGACGGTGACGCGGTCGCACACTTCCATAATTTCTTTGAGTTTGTGCGTAATTAAAATGATGGATTTTCCTTCGCGGACGAGCGTGCGCATAATTTGCATGAGCTCGCGAATTTCCTGCGGCGTCAACACCGCTGTCGGTTCGTCAAAAATCAAAATATCGGCGCCGCGGTAAAGCGTCTTTAAAATTTCCACGCGCTGCTGCATGCCGACGGAAATGTCGGCGATCTTCGCTGTCGGATCGACCGCGAGTCCATATCGTTCCGACAATTCGCGCACTTCCCGCTCCGCCCGCTTCATATCGATCGTTCCGGCCCGCGTCGGCTCGCTGCCTAAGATGATGTTTTCCGTCACGGTGAACGTATCGACGAGCATAAAGTGCTGATGCACCATGCCGATGCCAAGATCATTGGCGACGTTCGGGTCGGTGATGCGCACCGGCTTTCCTTTCACGCGGATTTCGCCGCCGTCCGGCTGGTATAAACCGAACAGCACGTTCATGAGCGTCGATTTGCCGGCCCCGTTTTCGCCAAGCAGAGCGTGTATCTCCCCCTTTTTCACTTGCAGCGTAATGTTGTCATTGGCGACAAACGTGCCAAACACCTTGCGGATATTGAGCATTTCAATCACGTATTCCAAGCGATTCACTCCTTACTCAAGCAAGGTCAAAATCACAAAATGAAAGGCGACAGCGAAACAGCCGCCCTTCATCCTATTTCGCGCAGGAGACTCCCACTTCAACGACCAAAGGGAGTAAGTGGGAGAGGAATGCGCGTTCCCCCTTTCTTTTGTATATGATAGAATAAAGGCGTGGAGAAAACCGTTCAATAAAGGCACTCCAATAGCTGCTACTCGATGTATGGAGTTGGTTGCAGGAAACGTTGCAACGTAAAACATCGAGCGTAGGTCCGTCTGTTGTGTGTGGAAGCCAAGTACTGCCAACAGACACACCGAGAGAATCGGCAACGATGCAGGCATGACCTGCGTCGTTGGGCAGCGGTCAACCTGCCCCCTGATGCAACCCCAAGTCAAGGAAGGAGGACGAAGTCCGTTTGCACTTCTGGGGAGTTGCAAGCCCCCACTTCAAGCGTTAGCGAAGTGGGGGTAGTTGACGATTTTGAAGAAGGCTAGCGGCTCGCGCTAGCCTTCTTCGCCGTTGTTCGTCACTTGATCGTCGCAGCGAATTGCTCGTACTCTTTCCGGTTTGTCGGAACTTTCACTTCGCCTTTGATGATTTTTTGCTTCCATTCGTCAACGGTTTTTAACACGTTCTCCGGAATGTTGTCTTGCGTCGGGGCAATGCCAACCCCATTTTCCGGCAACCCGTACTCAATCGTTTTGCCGCCCGGGAAGTCGCCCTCTTTCGCCCGTTTCGCCGTGTCATAGACAGCGACGTCGACGCGCTTCACCATCGAAGTGAGCGTTACGTTGTACGTTTTGCCGCCGACTTTCACTTCTCCCTCCGGCGCTTGGTCTTTGTCAACACCGATGACCCAAATTTCGCGGTTCGGATCTTTCTTCTTCAAATCTTTCGCTTCCGAGAAGACGCCGTTCCCAGTCGCGCCCGCTGCATGGTAGATGATGTCGATGCCAGATGCGTACATGCTCGAGGCGATCGCTTTCCCTTTATCCGCTTGGTCGAACGCCCCGGCGTATTGCACTTCCACAGTCGCCTTCGGATTGACCGCTTTCACGCCGGCGCGGAATCCGCTTTCGAATTTTTCGATCAACGGAATCTCCATCCCACCGACAAAGCCGATTTTATTCGTTTTCGTCATTAGCCCGGCGACAACACCGACAAGGAACGAGCCTTCATGCTCCTTGAACGTGATGCTGGCGACATTTGGCTCGTCAACAACAGTGTCGACGATGGCGAAATGTTTTTTCGGGTTTTGCTTAGCGACTTCTTTCACCGCGTCGCCCATCAAATACCCGATGCCGAAAATCAAGTCAAAGTCGCTGCGCACAAGCTTGTTTAAGTTCGTGGCATAGTCAGCGTCGCTCGATGACTGCAAGTAGTCGTAGCCGCCGCGGCCTTTTTCAAGCCCGTTGTCTTTGCCGAACTTTTGCAGCCCTTCCCAAGCCGACTGGTTGAACGATTTGTCGTCAATGCCGCCGACGTCGGTGACCATGGCGACACTGAACGTATCTTTCTGATTGCCGCCTCCCGCATTGTTGCCGGCTTGTCCGCAGGCGCTAAGCAGCGTGCCGGCGGCAAACAGGACGGACAACACCAATCCGATTCGCTTTTTCACATTCACTACCCCCTGGCTTGAAAATTTGTTCTTTAATTAGTATAAAGCTTCCGCTCTCTTTCTATGTACCCATTTTCACCCCCCTTAAAAGCTGAACCGCTTCCGCATGACATGGAAGCTGAACTTGTCGGAGCGGAAGTAGTTGACGGAATAAAAAATCGGCTCATCGTTTTTATCGAAATGCATTTGCTTGAGCACAAGCAGCGCCGTTTCCGGGTCGCATTGCAAAATCGGCGACACTTTTTCATGATAGCCGAGCGGCACGATGCGCGCGACCGCATAGGCGATATCACGATGCGTTTGGTTGTGCAAGTTTTCAAACAGCGACTCCTGTTCATAGGAGATGCCCTTTGGCAAATATTTGCATAAAATTTTATCCAAGCAATACACGACCGGCTCCCCATCGGCGGTGCGCACCCGCTCGATGAGCAACAAATTCTCGTCCGGCCGGCATTGGAAGCGGCGCATATCGTCTTCCGTCGGCTGTTGGATGGAGGAAGACAAAAAAATCGTTCCTGGCTTGCGCCCCGCTTGACGAATCATATCCGTGACGCTTGAGAGCTGCTCGATGCCGGACGTAAACAGCGGACGGGCGTTGACAAACGTTCCGACGCCGTGGCGGCGGATGATAATATTTTCTTCTTCCAGCACCCGCAGCGCTTCCCTCAATGTCGCCCGGCTGACGCCAAGCTGTTTGGCGAGTTCAAACTCGGACGGCAGTTTTTGCTTTTCTTTGTACACTCCCGTTTCAATATCGCGCTTGATGCGATCAATCACTTGCAAGTAAAGGTGGCGGCTGTCTGATTTGATTGACATGACAACGTCCTCCGTGTTACGCATTTCCGTTGAGATCAGACCTCTGACATTAGACATATAACCTTTTTGAGATTACTATATCATTTTTTACTGGGCAAATAAATAGGTGATATCAAATTTTGTCGAAGAAAAAGAAATAGGATTGGCAACGCTTCCAATAAGATGTATGATTGAGCGGGCAGGCTTTTTTCGCCCGCCCTTTTTCCCATTTATGATGTCTTTTTTAAATCTTCCTTCGACCAAAGAACGGCGCGCGGCTTGCTTCCTTCATACGGGCCGACGACGCCGCGCTCCTCCATGGCATCAATGAGCCGAGCGGCGCGATTGTAACCGATGCGGAAGCGGCGTTGCAGCATCGAGACGGAGGCGCTTTGCATTTCAACGACAAGACGGACCGCCTCATCGTACAACTCGTCTTCAAGGGCTGAGGAAGAGGGTTCGCTGTCTTCGACGAACATCTCCTCATAATATTGCGCCTGCTGCTGTCCGATGACAAACCGAACGACTTCTTCCACCTCTTGGTCGGAGACAAACGCCCCTTGGACGCGCACTGGTTTTGAGGCCCCCATCGGCAAAAACAGCATATCGCCGCGGCCGAGCAGTTTTTCCGCCCCGCCCATATCCAAAATGGTGCGCGAGTCGATTTGCGATGATACACTGAAGGCGATGCGCGACGGAATGTTCGCTTTGATGACGCCGGTGATGACGTCCACCGACGGGCGCTGGGTGGCGATGATCAAATGGATGCCAGCGGCGCGCGCCATTTGCGCCAAACGGGTGATCGCCTCTTCCACATCCGAGGAAGCCACCATCATCAAGTCGGCCAATTCGTCGATGATCACGACGATGTATGGCAAAAGCGGCTGCTGTTCCGACGCCGTTTCGTTATGGTGGCGGATATGCTCGTTATATCCTTCAATGTTGCGCGTGCCGGTATGCGAGAACAGCTCGTAGCGCCGCTCCATTTCTTGGACGACTTTTTTCAGCGCCTGGGCCGCTTTTTTCGCGTCGGTGACGACCGGTGTCAACAAATGAGGAACACCGTTGTACACACTTAACTCCACCATTTTCGGATCGATCATCATCAGCTTCACCTCATGCGGCTTCGTGCGCATGAGCAGGCTGACGATAATGCCGTTGATGCAGACGCTTTTGCCGCTGCCGGTCGCGCCGGCGATCAACAAATGCGGCATTTTGTTTAGTTCCGCAGCGACGACTTCACCGGAGATGTCGCGCCCAAGCGGAATCAAAAGCTTCGCCTTGTCCCGTGTATGCTCAATGGCTTCCAGCACTTCGCGCAGCGAAACAGTGGCGATCTCTTCATTTGGCACTTCGATGCCGATCGCAGACTTGCCGGGGATCGGTGCTTCAATGCGGATGTCTTTCGCCGCCAAAGCGAGCGCCAAATCGTCGCTTAAGCTGACAATTTTGCTCACTTTCACCCCGACGTCCGGATACACTTCATATTTCGTCACCGCCGGACCGAGGTGCACTTGCGTCACTTTCGCCTTGACGCCGAAGCTTTGGAACGTTTTCTCCAGTTTTCGCGCGTTGGCGTAAATGTTCGCATGATCGGCCGATTGCCCGGCCGGCTTCGGCAGGCGAAGCAAATCAAGCGGCGGCAGGTCGTAATTGGTGTTTTCATGCTCGGAAAACGCAAGCGGCGGCGCCGGTTTGTCCTCCTCCCCCCCACTGTCGCCTTCCACCAGTGGATTCTTCTCTTCTTCCGGCTCAGCGGCCGACCGGACCGCGGCAAAATCGGAAATGATCGGCGGCGGGGAAAGCAGTTCCTCATCCGGCTCGACGCTGCTTGCTTCAGCCGGCTCGTCTTCCCGCTTTGCGGCCGCCCGCCGCGAGCGTCGGCTTCGGCCGCCGCTTTCCTTGCGCTTCCTCCCCGCCCGCCATTGCTTGATATCTTCGACAAACGCCAACCATTCTTTTCGCACAAACGCTACGGCAAAAGCAACCCATTTGCCGGCCGTCTCGCGCAGCGATTTCCCGGTCAGCACGACAAAGCCGACGATGAACAGAAGGAAACAAATCCATTTCGTCCCGGGCGAATCGAACAGCTGGTAGCTGGCGGCAAATAACAGCGCGCCGACCATTCCGCCCCCTAAATCCACATCGGCCTCCTTGCCGCTTGCTTCGTTCCAAAACAGCCCCCACGTCGTCCGAATGATGCTCGGATCAAGCTCGCCGCGCCGCGACATGAGTTCAAACAGCTTGTCATGGCTCAAAAGCAGAAGCGCCGCGGCGATGGACGAAGCGCCGACAAACGGGCGGCCCGTCCATGACGGCCACTCCCGCCGCCACATGACGATGAGCGATAATAGGAAAAGTCCGCCTACTAATAGCATGTACCATTCGCCGAAAAAAAAGCGACCCACAAGCACGAGCGTCTCCCCGACAAGCCCGAGGCGGGCCATCGCAACGACAGCGACCGCGAGCAAGCCAAGTCCGATCAATTCAAAGCGGATTGTTTCCGTCCATGGCTGTGTTTTTGACGGCTTCCCTTTTCTTCTTCGCTTTCGTTTCGCCATGATCGTTCACTCCAGCATGAATGAATTGGCAAGCCGGAAAAAAGCAGCCAACAATGGCTGCTTTTTTCCGTTTGTTTACTATTATATCATGAACGGCTGAACAATTCATTACGATGTTGCCGCAGAAGCCGGAAATCTCGCCCCAGGCGCATATTTGGCGTTTAAAAAATGGAACGGATTCGTGCTTAAGTTTTGCACGATTTCATATTCTCCCGTTTCTACAGATTGGACGAGAAACGGAATGCCATCGTAATACACCATTTTCCGCTTCTCATAAACAGCGGCATCGACCGGAAAAATCAAATGTTCGGGCATGATCGTATACAAAATCATTGGATCATCTTCCCTTCCCCGTTTTTCCTCATCGCGATCAGCTCGCGCAGCTTCGCCATCGCTTGGGACACGCCCCCGACTTCATCGATGAGCCCGTACCGGACGGCGTCAGGCCCAACGACGTTCGTGCCGATGTCGCGCGTCAAATTGCCTTTGGAAAACATGAGCTCTTTAAACTTTTCCTCGCTGATCTTCGAATGTTTCGTCACGAAGCGGACGACGCGCTCCTGCATTTTATCCAAGTACTCAAACGTCTGCGGCACGCCGATGACAAGCCCCGTCAAACGGATCGGATGAATCGTCATCGTCGCCGTCTCGGTGATGAACGAATAGTTGCACGACACAGCGATCGGCACGCCGATCGAATGGCCGCCGCCAAGCACAACGGAAACAGTCGGTTTCGAGAGCGAGGCGAGCATTTCGGCAATGGCGAGCCCTGCTTCCACATCGCCGCCGACCGTATTTAAAATGACGAGCAGCCCTTCAATTTTCGGGTTTTGCTCGATGGCCACAATCTGTGGAATGACGTGCTCGTATTTCGTCGCCTTATTTTGCGGAGGCAGCTGAATATGCCCTTCAATCTGTCCGACGATCGTCAAACAATGAATGTTCGTATCGGGATCCATTTGCGGGACGTTCGTCTGCCCAAGCTGGGTGATGGCCGCAGTCGCTTCCTCGGCCTTTGTTTCCGGCTGTTCGCCCTCGGTTTCCGCTTGAAAATAACGTTCCTTCTCCATCCATTTCGTCTCCTTTCTTGTCGATCATACGCTTAGTATGGCCGAAAGAAAAAAGAAAAATGCCGGCAACGGCTGACCGTTTCCAGCATTTTCCAGTTGACTTTGAGCATGATTGCATTATACTTCCATAATAATAGGCAAAATCATTGGTCTGCGCTTCGTTTTTTCAAATAAAAACTGGCTTAACGCTTCACGGATGTTCGCTTTCAACGACGACCATTCAAGCATGTACGATTCAAGGCAGCGCTCGATGATTGCCGCCACCATTTTCTCTGCTTCCTCAAGCAGTGTCTCAGACTCGCGCATGTAGACGAACCCCCGCGAAATGATTTCCGGGCCGGCGGCGATCGTTTTCGCTTCTTTATTCAGCGTGACGACGGCGATCAAAATGCCGTCTTGGGACAATAAGCGGCGGTCACGCAACACAATGTTGCCGACATCGCCAATGCCGAGGCCATCAATTAAAATATTGCCGTACGGCACTTTGCCGCCGGGGCGGGCGGCACCGCCGCGGAACTCGATCACTTCGCCTTTGTCGATTAAAAACGTCCGCTCCTCCGAGATGCCGACCGCCTTCGCCAACCGGGCGTGCGCTTTTTGCATCCGATATTCCCCATGCACCGGAATAAAGTATTTTGGCTTCATTAAATTGAGCATCAACTTTAATTCTTCTTGGCAACCGTGCCCAGATACGTGCACTTGCCGGTCGCGGTAAATCACGTTGGCGCCGGCCCGATACAAGGCGTCGATCGTTTTCGCGAACCCAAGCTCATAGCCCGGCATGACGGATGCGGCGACGATGACGGTATCCCCTTCTTTGATGTTCACTTGTTTGTTCGCTTGACGCGCCATGCGCCAAAGCGCGCTCATCGGCTCGCCATGCCCGCCGGTTGTCAAAATGACGAGCTCGCGGTCATTGTAGCGATCGATATCGTGCGCAGAAATCGTCACCTTGTCTGGAACGTGCAAATAGCCAAGGCGCACGGCGATGTCCATTACTTTATGCAGCGTTTTGCCGATGACTGCCACTTTACGCCCGGATTGGTGGGCGGCGTACAGCACTTGCTGGATGCGGGTGATGTTGGAAGCGTAGCAGGCAACAAACACGCGTCCTTTCGCATGGCCGATCACGTCAGCGATCTCATAGGCGACTACCGTATCGGAGCCGCTGTAGCCGGGGCGTTCGGCGTTTGTGCTGTCCGACAAAAGACACAGCACCCCTTCTTCGCCGATTTGCGCCATTTTCCCTAAGTCGGTGCGGTTGTTGCCGTACGGGGTTTGGTCAAATTTAAAATCGCTCGTGTACACGATCGCACCTTGCGATGTATGCAGACTGATGCCGATCGAATCGGGGATGCTGTGGATCGTGCGGAAAAACGTCACTTTCGCCTTGTCAAACACGAGCTCCGCATCCGGATGAACTTCATTGAGCTTCGCGCCCGACACCCCTTGTTCTTTTAACAGCGCCTCCGCCAACCCGAGCGTCAGCTTCGTTCCGTATACCGGCACAGACAGCTGCTTGAGCACGTAGGCGATCGCCCCCATATGCTCCTCGTGCCCGTGGGTGAGAAAAATTGCCTGAATGCGATGCTGCCGTTCAATCAAATATGTGATGTCCGGGATCACTTTGTCGATGCCGAGCATTTCGTCTTCCGGAAACATCACCCCGGCGTCGATGACAAAAATGTCCTCGTCCAATTCGACAACATACATGTTTTTGCCGATTTCTCCGACTCCCCCAAGGGCAAAAATGCGTATTTTCTCTACCGGCTTTATTTTCGATTTCAAGGCTGCGTCCTCCCAATTGTGATGCTAACCCGCTCAAAGTCACTTGCTTTTATTATAACGAATCGATGCTGAAAAACACAAGATGGTTCATTCACCAGCCAATGGATTTCACAGCCAAGGCAAAAAAAGGCCCCAACGCGCAAGCAAAGCGTTGGGGAATCGTTTCGTTACGACAGCGCATCGAGCAGGCGGCTTAGCTCCTTCCGCTCTTGTTCGGTGAGCGGCACAAGCGGAAGGCGCACCGAACCAACGTCCAGCCCGCGCAGCTGCAGCGCCGTTTTCACCGGCACCGGGCTTGGGGCGGCAAACAAGCCTTTCATGAGCGGCAGCCATTTTCGATGCAGCGCCGCCGCCTTCTGATGATCGCCCGCTAAAAAGGAACGAATCATTTCCTGCATTTCATTGCCAATGATGTGCGAAGCGACCGAGACGACGCCATTGCCGCCGATCGCTAGCACTGGAAGCGTCAAGCTGTCGTCGCCGCTGTAGAGCAAAAAGTCGTCCGGCGTACGCTCAATGATTTCCGCCATGGCGTCCAAATTGCCGCCCGCTTCCTTGACAGCGACAATGTTCGGAACTTCGGACAGCCGGATGACCGTCTCCGGAGCAAGACTCACCGACGTGCGCCCTGGAACGTTATACAGCATCACCGGCAGCGATGTGCTTTCGGCAATCGCTTTGAAATGTTGATACAGCCCTTCTTGGTTCGGCTTGTTGTAATACGGCGCCACAAGCATGACAGCATCGACGCCCGCCTCTTCCGCCTTTTTCGTCAGCTCGATCGACGCGCGCGTATCGTTCGTGCCCGTTCCAGCAATGACCGGCGCCCGGCCGTTGACGACGGAGACGACATGGCGAAAAAGCGCGATTTTTTCCTCGGTCGTCAACGTCGGCGACTCGCCGGTCGTGCCGGCGACAACGAGCGCATCTGTGCCATTGTCAAGCAAATAGTTGACAAGCTCCGTTGTTTTTGCCAAGTCGAGATTCCCTTTTCGGTCAAATGGCGTAACCATCGCCGTTATGATGTTCCCGAACTGAACCACGGTTTTCACTCCTCGCTCCAAATCGCTTCATCTTCGCCCGCATCCGCCTCGGATAAACAGAAGGCGTCATGCAGAGCGTTGACCGCCTTTTCCATATCGTCTTGCTTCACTAGCACCCAAATCGTCGTATGGCTGTCGGCGGACTGCAAAATTTGAATGCCTTGCTCCGACAAGGCAGTGACGATTTTCGCCGTCACCCCCGGTACGCCGGCAATGCCGGCGCCGACGACCGACACTTTGGCGCATCGGGGCGTCACGGCCGGTTCGTAGCCGATGCGGCGCAGGGCGGCCACCGCTTTTTCCGTCATGTCGCCGCTCACGGTGTACACAACACCGTACGGGGAAATGTTGATAAAGTCCACGCTGATCCCTTCATGGGCCATCGCTTGAAACACGTCAGACTGCAGCTCATAGTGGCCTTCTTTCGCCAGCACTTTGATTTGTGTGACGTCGGCGACGTACGTAATGCCGGTGACAAGCCGCTCTTTCACATCGCTTCCTTTTCGGCCGCGCACCGATGAAGTGACGAGCGTCCCGGGGGCATCGGAGTACGTCGAGCGAATGCGCAGCGGCACTTTCGCCTGCATGGCGATCTCCACCGCGCGCGGATGGATCACTTTCGCCCCTTGGTAGGCCATGTTGCAAATTTCCGTATACGTAACGACGTCAAGCGGCCGGGCGCTCTCAACGATGCGCGGGTCGGCGGTCATGACGCCGTCGACATCGGTGAAAATATCAACCCACTCCGCGTTTAACGCCGCGCCGAGCGCTGCCGCCGACGTGTCGCTCCCGCCGCGGCCGAGCGTTGTTATGTCGCCGTTTTCCGCCATGCCTTGAAAGCCGGCGACAACGACGACGTCGTATTGCCGAAGCGCCTCAAGGAGGCGGTCGCAGCGCATTTCGAGAATTTTCGCGTTCGTATGATCGCTGTTCGTGCAAAATCCTGCCTGGGCGCCGGTGAACGCCGTCGCTTTGATGCCGTGTTCGTTCAACAAGTTGCTGAACACAACGCTTGAGATGATTTCTCCGCACGCCATAAGCATATCTTGCTCTCGTTTTGTGACATGGTGATGAACGCCGCCGATCAAACTAAGCAGCGTATCGGTCGCATATGGATCGCCGCAACGTCCCATAGCCGATACGACGGCCACGACTTTATAGCCATCTTCCAACGCCCGTTCAATATGGCGGCGCGCCAAGTTCCGCCCGCGCTCGTCGCGGACGGACGTGCCGCCGAACTTTTGAACAATGAGTTTCATGCTAACACCTCGATGCTTTTTCAAATGAGCCCGAGCTTCAACAAACTTTCTGCGATTTGCACCGAGTTCGAGGCTGCACCTTTTAGCAAGTTGTCAGCGACAATCCATAGATGGAAGCCGCGGCGGTTGTCCAAATCGCGGCGGATGCGGCCGACAAACACGTCGTACTTACCGACGCAATGGGCCGGCATCGGATACAACTGTTCGCTCGGATCATCTTGAAGCACGACGCCCGGCGCTTCGCGGAGCACCGCCTGCAAGTCAGAGGCGGTGACGCCGTCTTGTTCAATTTCGATGTACACCGATTCCGAATGGCCGCTCGCCACCGGAATGCGCACGCACGTCGCCGCCACTTTCAGCTCAGGCATATGCATAATTTTTTTTGTTTCATTGATCATTTTCATCTCTTCAAACGTAAATCCATTGTCTTGAAACTTATCGATTTGCGGAATGGCGTTGAACGCAATTGGGTAATGCTTTCGGTCCGATTTCACTGGCAAAATGTTCGCCTCCACCGGCTTCCCTTCGAGCACCGCTTTCGTCTGCTCGTTGAGCTCTTCAATGGCCTGCGCTCCCGCCCCGGAGACGGCTTGGTACGTCGAGACAATGACGCGCTCTAGGCCAAACGCCTTCCGAATCGGCTCCAACGCCACAACCATTTGAATCGTCGAGCAGTTCGGATTGGCGATAATGCCGTTATGCCACGTCAAGTCGCTTTCGTTCACTTCCGGAACGACAAGCGGCACGTTTTCCTCCATCCGAAACGCGCTCGTATTGTCGATCACGATCGCCCCGCGCCGCACCGCTTCCGGCGCCAGCGCTTTCGATACGGCGCCGCCGGCGCTGAACAAGGCGATGTCGACCCCGTCAAAGCGCTCGGGCGATGCCGCCTGCACTTCGATCTCCTCGCTGCGAAAGCGCATTTTTTTGCCGGCTGACCGCTCCGATGACAACAAAGTCAATTTTCCAACCGGGAAGTTCCGGTCTTCAAGCGTCCGCACCATTTGCTGCCCGACGGCCCCCGTTGCTCCGACGACAGCGACATGATATTGTTTTTGAGCCATCCACCATTCTCCTTCCACATCGTCACTCTAAGAAGTGAATTCATAGTCTTTATTTTATCACATTCCGCTGTGGACGAGAGAACATTTTTATGCGGAACATGGATTTTCGATTCAGTTGTAGCGGAACCGCTCGATAATGACCGGCTGCAGCTGCTTCCCTTCAAGCGCGGCGAGAATCGTATCGCGCAAAAGCGGCATGTAGGCGACCATGGAGTTCGGCTTCGCCTGCGGGGCGTCTTGGCCGAACGGGATGAAATAAATGTTTTTTGCTGCCATAAGCCGCATTAGATTGACGCCGTTTAAGCCGAGCGCATCGTTCGTCGAAATGCCAAGCACGACCGGGCGGTGGTTGCGCATCGTCGCTTTCGCCGCCATCAGCACGGGGGAATCCGTCATGGCATTGGCCAGCTTGCTCATCGAGTTGCCGGTGAGCGGAGCGATCACCATGCAGTCGAGCGGAATTTTCGGCCCGAGAGGCTCCGCTTTGACGATCGTATCGATCACTTCATGTCCGGTCAGTTGTTCGAGTTTTTTCACCCATTCTTCCCCTTCGCCAAAGCGGGTGTTCGTCGTTTTCACCGTATAGGTGACGATCGGCAGCACCTCCGCTCCTTCGTTGACAAGCTTCTCGATCTCCGGGAACACCGCATCATATGTGCAATGCGACCCGGTGAGGCCAAAGCCGATCCGTTTTCCTTTCAAGCTGTTTCCGCTCATGCATGATTCTCCTCCCGTTTTTGTAAATCTGCATATAACAGCTGCGCCAAGACGTTGGCGATGATTTGCCCAGCTGTCTTCGGCGCGACAATCCCCGGCAGCCCGGGCGCCAAAATGGCTTTCACTCCCCGTTTTTCGGCATAGCGGAAGTCAGTGCCGCCCGGTTTTGACGCCAAATCGATAATCAGCGTATGGGGCGGCATTTTGGCGATGACGCTCGCCGTCACGATGAGATGAGGCACGGTGTTGATGCAGACGTCAATGTCACGCACTTCTTTTTCCAAATCGTTTAAGTGAAACGGCACGAGCCCCATTTCTGTAATGCGGGCGAGATGCTCCGACCGGCGCGCCCCGACTTTCACTTTCGCCCCCAACGCGGCGAACGTCCGGGCGACGGTCATGCCAACGCGTCCAAGCCCCAAGACGGCAACGCATGAGCCGTGGATCGTAAAATCCGTATGCTGAATGACCATCATCACCGTGCCTTCCGCGGTCGGAATGGAGTTGTAAATGGCGACATCGTCGCGCTCAAACAACTGCACGTGCTTGCGCCCTGTTTTTTTCACCAATTCGTCCAAATACGCGTTGCTGATGCCGGAATAAATCGTGCATTGCCGCGCCGTTTTTTGCACCATCTCTTCTGTAAACGGAATCGGTTCGTGGGCAAACACGCTGTTGACGTTTCCGTCCAGCGTCGTGCCGTGAACCGGCAGAATGATCGCATCCAAATCGGCAAAATCGACTTCGCCAATCGGCAGCTTCATCGCCCCGGTGAAATGATGGGCGAGCTGGTCGAAGCCGACAAGCGACAACTTCGCGTCGAGTTCAACGAGTTTGCGGATGACTTCAAGCTGCCTAGCATCGCCGCCGATGATGGCGATATGCATTCCTGTCAGCATCATGTTGTACGCTCACCTTCTTTTCTGGCAAACTGCTCCGTTTCCTTTCCCATCTTATGTTGGAAGGAAAATATAGGTGAATATCCTTGCGGGAAAAAATGGGCGATATACGCCCAAAGCTGACAAGAGGCAGTCATTTTTTCTGTTTTTGTTCCTTACATATAAAGTAAAGAAGCGAAAAAGGAGGAAACCAGCATGAGGCTGAGCGAATTAAGCGGAAAAGAAATTGTCGATGTAAGCCGAGCCGAGCGGCTCGGGGTGCTCGGGCAGACCGATTTGGAAATCAACGAGCAAACGGGGCAGATCGAGGCGCTGCTCATCCCAACGGGAAAATGGTTCGGGTTTCGCAAAGACGGACAGGAAATTCGCGTGCCGTGGAAATATATTCGCAAAATCGGCGCCGATATGGTGATGATCGACGTCCCCGAGGAAGGGTGAAAGAGGCGGAAACGAAAAAGCTAACAACCTAGCGAAAGGTCGTTAGCTTTTTTGGGCTCGGTCTATGAACGGAGCGGGCGCGGCAGCACGCCGTCCGGGCTGATTAAGGCGAGCGCGTAATCGTCCGTGAAAACCGTGCGCGCCAGTTCGTTTACTTTTTCCACCGTGACACTTTCAATCTCTTCAATGATCTCATCAAGCGAGCGGTGGCGGCCGAGAAGGAGTTCATTTTTGCCGTTGCGGCTCATCCGGCTGTTCGTGCTCTCGAGCCCAAGCATCAGGCTTCCTTTCATCTGCTCTTTGCTGTTATGCAACTCTTTTTCGGTCACTCCGTCCTCCTTCAGCTGGCGAATGGTGTGCTGGATCGTTTCGAACAGCACATCAAGCTGGCTGCTTCCTGTGCCGGCGTAAATGGCGAGCAGGCCGCTGTCTTGGTAGGCGGAATGGTACGAGAACACCGAATACGCCAATCCGCGCTGTTCGCGCACTTCCTGAAACAGCCGGCTGCTCATGCTGCCGCCTAAAATATTGTTCAAGATGAGGAGCGGGTACGCGTCCGGATGGCCGATCGGCAACCCGTTGAATCCGATGCATACGTGCGCCTGCTCAGTGTCCTTTTTGCGCGCGATCTTTTGCGGCACAAACGCCGGCGTCCCTGAAGAAGGCGGCTTGCTCTCTGCGGCAAACGAGCCGAAATAGCGCTCGACCTCATCAATAAACCGTTCGTCGACGTTGCCGGCGACCGAAATGACGACGCGATCCGGTGTATAGTAGTCCGCCATATATTGGCGCAGCGTGTCGCCAGTAAACGTGCGCAGCGTCTCTTCCGTGCCCAAAATCGGATAGCCGAGCGGATGACCCGCATAGCACGCTTTGCCGAGCAAATCGTGGACGATGTCATCCGGTGTATCTTCATACATTTTGATTTCCTCGAGCACGACGTTGCGCTCCTTTTGCAGCTCATCCTCCACAAATGTCGAGTGGAAAAACATATCGGCGAGCATTTCAAGCGCCAGCGGCGCGTGTTCATCCAACACTTTGGCGTAGTAACACGTATACTCCTTCGATGTAAAGGCGTTTACTTGCCCGCCGATGCTGTCGAATGCTTCCGCAATGTCCCGGGCCGTGCGCGTCGTTGTCCCCTTGAAAAACATATGCTCTAAAAAATGGGAAATGCCATTGGTTTGCTCCGTTTCATTGCGCGAGCCGGTCCCGATCCATATGCCGATGGCCACCGACCTTACAGTCGGAATTTGCTCGAGCACGATTCGCACACCGTTTTTGCACGTATATTTGTTAATCAACTCCATGTTCCTCCTGTTTGTTTGCCAGTCTTTTCTCATCGAATAAGGCCGTCAAGCTGCCTAGGGCGTAGCCTTTTTGCTTAATCGAGATGATCAGCTCGTCAAGTGCAGCCGCCGTCGGCATCGTTGGGTGCATCAAAATGATGGCGCCAGGATGAACTTTCGATGTCACCCGTTTCACTATAACAGATGGCGACGGTTTTTGCCAATCAATTGTATCGACGCTCCATAGAATCGTTTTCATGCCGAGTTCCGCGGCGACCTCGACGACCTCGTCGCGGTAGCTGCCGCTTGGCGGGGCAAACCATTTGCATTTAACCGATGTCGCCGCCTCAATCACTTCGTTTGTTTTTTCGAGCTCGCGGCGGATGTTGTCGACAGCGAGCGTTTTCATATCGGGATGGCTGTAGGAATGGTTGCCGATTTCATGGCCGGCGTCTGCTATCATTTTTGCCATCTCCGGGTGTTTTTTTACCCATCGTCCTTCCAAAAAGAACGTCGCCTTGACATCGTATTTTTTCATCGTCTCAAGCATGTCGGGGAGGTATTCTTCCCCCCAAGCGACATTGACCGCAAACGCCACCATCGGCTTGTCAGGATGGCCGCGGTAAATCGGCGCCGGCGGCAAATCGTCCAAATGGACGCGCGGGGGCACTTGACGGAACACGAGTTTTCGCTCATCAAACATCCCCGTTTTCTTCATGTTTTGATAGGAGGCGTCAATGTCGACGGCGAGCCCGTTGTAGCCGGGCGTCGCCTTCCATACTTTATCGATGACCGCATCTTGGGCGGGAATTTCATATTGCTTCGCTTGTTTGACGATCGTGTCGTACAGCTTGTCGCGCTCTTTCATCGCGGTTGTTTCCATCGGGCGCCAGCTCGCGATGTAATCGCCAACCGGAGGCCAATGAACCGCCGCCCAGGCGGCAAGAAACATGACCGCTAGCGCCATATAGCGGGCAATTCCGTTGTTCACCCTTGTCCCCCTCCTTTTTTACTACTACAACATATGTCTTAGGGGGACAGGATAGAACATAACAAAAGAGCCTTAAGAAACAAATTCCTAAGGCTTCATGCGATGGCGCTCCGGCCGTCTTCCTCGTTTTTCCCTAGATTCCCGCGGCAGTTCCCCTCCAATGTTGCGGGCATCGCGCAACACCGCTTTGCGCGACAGGTTGACGCGCCCTTGCTTATCGATTTCCGTTACTTTCACTAAAATTTCATCGCCAATCGAAACGACGTCTTCGACTTTGCCGACCCGCCCTTCAGCGAGCTCGGAAATATGGACAAGCCCGTCTTTGCCGTTGAACAACTCAACGAAGGCGCCGAATTTTTCAATCCGTTTCACTTTGCCTAAGTACACTTGGCCGACTTCGACTTCGCGGACGATGTCTTCGATGATTTGCTTCGCTTTTTGGTTGGCCGCTTCATCCACAGACGAGATGAAAATCGTGCCGTCTTGTTCGATGTCGATTTTGACGCCGGTTTCGTCGATGATTTTGTTGATCTGCTTGCCGCTTGGTCCGATCACCTCCCGGATTTTGTCCGGGTTGATGTGCATGATCAAAATTTTCGGTGCATATTTGGACAGCTCTTTGCGCGGTTCGCTGAGCGTTTGCATCATATGATCCAAAATCTCGAGCCGCCCTTTGCGCGCTTGCATGAGCGCCTCTTCCAAAATCTCGCGCGTCAATCCTTTGATTTTAATGTCCATTTGCAATGCCGTCACGCCTTTTCTCGTGCCGGCGACTTTAAAGTCCATATCGCCAAGATGGTCTTCGATGCCTTGAATGTCTGTCAAAATCGTGTAATGGTCGTCGTTTTTCACAAGCCCCATGGCAATGCCGGCGACCGGTGCTTTAATCGGCACCCCAGCATCCATCATCGCCAGCGTGCTGGCGCAAATGCTGGCCTGCGATGTCGAGCCGTTCGACTCCAGCACTTCGGAAACGAGGCGGATCGTATACGGGAATTCGCGCTCCGACGGCACGACCGGCTCGAGCGCCCGTTCGCCAAGCGCCCCGTGTCCGATTTCACGACGCCCCGGCCCGCGCATCGGCCCGGTTTCCCCGACGGAAAACGGCGGGAAGTTGTAATGGTGCATAAACCGCTTCGATTCTTCAAGGTCAAGCCCGTCCAAAATTTGCACATCACCAAGCGCCCCAAGCGTACAAACGCTCAACACTTGCGTCTGCCCGCGCGTAAACAAACCGGAGCCGTGCGTGCGCGGCAGGACGCCGACCGCCGATGAAAGCGGACGGATTTCATCGACTTTGCGCCCGTCCGGACGGATTTTCTCGACCGTGATCAAACGGCGCACTTCCTCTTTTACGAGTTTATGCAAAATTTCCTGTACTTGCTTGAGCTTCTCCTCATCCGCTTCTTCCGCCTCATATTTGGCGATGACGCCAGCTTTCACATCTTCAATGGCAGCATCGCGCGCCAGTTTCTCCGGCACTTGCACCGCTCGCTTAATGTCCGCTTCGGCAAGCTGGCGGATTTCCGCCTCCAGCGCTGGATCCGGCTCGTAAAGGACGACTTCCATTTTTCCTTTGCCGACTTGGGCGGCGATTTCCTCTTGGAAGGCGATGAGCCGCTTCACTTCCTCATGGCCGAACATGATCGCTTCCAAAATCACTTCTTCCGGCACCTCATCCGCCCCGGCTTCCACCATGTTGATCGCATCTTTTGTGCCGGCGACGACAAGATGCAGATCGCTTTTTTCCATTTGCTCGACCGTCGGATTGATGACAAACTGGCCGTCAACGCGGCCGACGATGACACCGGCGATCGGCCCTTCAAACGGAATGTCGGAAATCGTCAGCGCCACCGACGAACCGATTAAGGCCGCTACTTCCGGCGCGCAGTCTTGATCAACGCTCATGACCATCGAGACGACTTGCACTTCGTTGCGGAATCCTTCGGCAAACAGCGGGCGAATCGGTCGGTCGATGAGACGGCTCACCAAAATGGCTTTCTCGCTCGGGCGACCTTCGCGCTTAATAAACCCGCCAGGAATTTTTCCAACCGCATACAACCGTTCCTCGTAGTTGACGGTAAGCGGGAAAAAGTCAACGTTTTTCGCCTCTCGCGACGCGGTGGCTGTGCTCAACACGACCGTATCGCCGTAGCGGACGAGCGCCGCGCCATTCGCCTGTTTCGCCAGCTCGCCGGTCTCAATGATGAGCGGCCGCCCGGCCACATCGATGGAAAACACGCGTTTCTCTTGTTCCATACAGACGAGTACTCCTCTCTATGTACAGATGAAATTTAGATCAGCTGATGATTAGTATAGACGAATTGGCACCATTGTTATCATCGCCGTGTCAATCACGCCTATAAACTAGCAAAAAAGCGGGAATGCTCCCGCTTTTTTATCGACGTAATCCAAGTTTCTCAATCAATTCACGGTAGCGCGCCACATCTTTCTTGCGCAAGTAGGCCAATAAGTTGCGGCGCTTCCCGACCATTTTCAGCAAGCCGCGCCGTGAATGATGGTCTTTTTTATGAATGCGCAAATGCTCGTTCAAGTTGTTGATTTGCTCCGTCAGGATCGCAACTTGCACTTCCGGAGAACCAGTGTCGTTCTCATGGATTTTAAACTGCTCGATGATTTCGCGTTTGCGCTCCTGCGTCAATGCCATCCTTGTTCACCTCCCTAGTCCTAGATCCCCGATTGCCGAGCGGGCGTCGGTGACTCGCCTAGCCAAGCAATGGTTCGCATACATTGATTAGAATACCTCTTTTTCCGGCAAAATGCAAGTCTTTTCGCTGAAACAGCGGAAATACTGCTCCGCCTCTTTCTTGTCGCGGGCGATTTGCGCCGTCAGTTCATCGACACTGGTAAACTTCTGCTCGCTCCGCAGACGGCGGTGCCACTCAATGGTCATCGTTTGTCCATAAAGATCGCCGGAAAACTCGAATAAGTGCACCTCAATATTCGGCAATCCTTCGCGCGTTTTATGGAACGTCGGTTTGTAGCCGACGTTCGCCACCCCTTCATATACTTGCCCGCCGATCACCGCCTTGACTGCATAGACGCCGACTGCCGGCAAGGCATAATCGCTGTTTAAAGCGATGTTCGCCGTTGGAAAGCCGATCATCCGCCCGCGCCGTTCCCCGGCAACGACCGTTCCTTCAAGCTCATAAAAGCGGCCGAGCAGGCGGGGAAGCTGTTCGACCGCCCCGTCTTCGAGCAGTTTCCGCACCCGGGACGAGCTCACTTTTTCCCCGTCGACCGCGAGCTTCGGAATGACCGTCTGTCCAAAGCGGCCGCGCGCATGAATCGGCATCGTCTCCATCGTTCCTTTTCCGAACCGCCCATAAGTGAAATCGAAGCCGGCGACGACATGTTTCACGTGCAACCCGTCCAAATATTGGTCAACGAACGCTTCTGGCGACAGCGCAGCAAACGTCGGCGTAAATTCAACGATGTACAGCCGGTTGACGCCAAGTGATGCAATCAGCTGCTCCTTTTTGCCAAGCGGCGTGATCGAGCGCAGCTCGGACTGTTTGCCAAGCACAACGGACGGATGAGGATGAAACGTCATCACCGCGCTTTCGTACCCACGCTCGTTGGCGATCTCGACCGCGGTGCGGATCACTTTTTGATGGCCGAGGTGGATGCCGTCGAAATAGCCCAGCGCCATCACCGTCGGAGGGAGCGCCTGGCGTTCGAGACGGTGGGGATGCGAAAGAAACAGCGTTTCCATGTCCATGACCTACCTTCTTTATTTCCGCGCTGCACCCGCGGCGTTAACGAAACACTTTGAGCGGTTTCATCAAGCCGGGGCGCGCCGGATGCTTCACGTACAGGGCCAGCGCTTCCCGCTCGGGCGAAACAAGCACGACCGGCCCGTCAAGCTTCTCTAAAAAAGCGGGAAGCCGGAGCAGCGCCCCGTTTTTTACCTTCTCTGCTACTTTATCATTGATTTCATATTTCGGCAAATGAAAAAGCGCCCGCTCGATCGGGATGAGCAAGGCATCAGCCGTCCCGTCGGCCGCCCGGCGCTCAACGTCTTCAAACGTTACGCAATCTTCAAGCCGAAACGGCCCGGACGCCGTACGGATGAGGTCGGACATATGCGCCGGATAGCCGAGCCGCTCGCCGATCATCACCGCCAGCGTACGCACGTACGTGCCTTTGCTGCACGTGACGCGAAAGCGAAATGACACCGTTTCCCCAAAGAATTGTTCACGTTCATCAAGCAGTTCGAGCTCATAAATGGTCACGCGCCGCGTCGGACGTTCGACTTCGATGCCGGCGCGCGCGTATTCATACAGTTTTTTGCCGCCCACTTTCACCGCGGAGTACATCGGCGGCGTTTGCTCAATTTCTCCGGTCAAGCTGTCAAACACCGCTTCGATTTCCGCGCGCGCAATCGGCCGGTCAACCGGACGGGCGGCGATGATGTCGCCGTCCGCATCTTCGGTTGTCGTCGCGGCGCCAAGCGTCACTTTTCCTTCATACGTTTTCGTCGTCCCGGTCAAAAACTCGGCGATGCGCGTCGCCTTGCCAAGGCAAATGGGCAGCACACCGGACACGTTTGGGTCAAGCGTGCCGGTGTGTCCCGCTTTTTTTACGCCAAGCAGACGGCGCACTTTGGCCACGCAGTCGTGAGACGTCATCCCTTTCGGTTTATTCAGCAGCAATACCCCGTCCATCGACGCACCCTTTCCGTTTCCATGATCATGAATGGAAATGGATAGACGGTTCGTCTATCCATTGTTCGGCTCCCCATCCGCCTCTTTCGCCGGGTGGTCATCGCTTGAAATTTGCCGAATCAGCTGTTCGATGCGGCTGCCGTATTCAATCGTTTCATCGATTTCAAAGAAAATTTCCGGCGTCTTGCGAAGGCGGATGCGCTGCCCGATTTCCGAACGGATAAACCCTTTCGCTTTCTCGAGCGCCTTCAACGTCTCTTCCTGCTGCTTGTCATCGCCAAGGACGCTGATGTACACTTTCGCCTGTTGCAAATCACCGGTGACCCGCACATCGGTCACCGTGACAAAGCCGATGCGCGGGTCTTTCAGCCTGCGGCTGATGATGTCGCTCAACTCTTTTTTCATTTGCTCGCCAACGCGAGTTGCCCGTATATTCATCACCCATCACCTCGGTTACAACCACTCGAATGATGTGGCCGCCCGCTCCAGCTCAGGGAACGAGTCGATCAAAGCAAGCGCCCGCTCGAGCTCCCGTTCGGTCGCCCGGCGGCTGGACGTAATGGCAACAAGGCCGATGGTCGCTCGTTGCCATGCGTCTTGATGATCGATTTCGGCCACAGAGACGTTATATTTTTGCCGGATTCTTGTCATGACCCGCTGCAGGACGGCCCGTTTATCCTTGAGCGAGCGGGCGTTGTAGATGATGCATTCGCACGCGGCGAAGCCGATCATGCCCGGGCCACTTCCTGCATGATGTATGCTTCGATGACATCTCCTTCTTTGATATCATTGAAGTTTTTGATCGTCAGCCCGCATTCATACCCTTGCGCCACTTCGCGCACATCGTCTTTATACCGCTTGAGCGAATCGATTTCCCCTTCGTAGACGACGATGCCTTGGCGAATGAGGCGCACCTTGCTGTCGCGGGTGATTTTGCCGTCCGTGACATAGCAACCGGCGATCGTGCCGACTTTCGATACTTTGAACGTTTGCCGCACTTCCGCCTGACCGATCACTTTCTCTTCGTACTCCGGATCGAGCATCCCTTTCATCGCCGCTTCAATTTCCTCGATGACATTGTAAATGATGCGATGGAGGCGGATGTCGACTTTTTCCGATTCAGCGGCGCGCTTTGCGTTTGCATCCGGACGGACGTTAAATCCAATGACGATGGCGTTCGATGCCGTCGCCAGCGAAATATCCGATTCGGTGATGGCGCCGACAGCCGCGTGGATGATTTTCACCCGCACGCCTTCCACATCGATTTTTTGCAAGGCGGCGACAAGCGCCTCAACCGATCCTTGAACATCGGCTTTGACGATCAAATTCAGCTCTTTCATTTCGCCTTGCTTAATTTGTTCAAACAAATCATCCAAGCTGACGCGCGTTTTGACGCTTCGCTGCTCCTGCAGCTGCCGCTGCGCCCGCGCCTCCGCGATTTGCCGCGCCTTTTTCTCATCCTCAAACACCATGAAGCGGTCGCCGGCTTGCGGCACTTCATGCAGCCCAGTAATTTCGACTGGCATCGACGGAGTCGCCTCTTTGACGCGCCGGCCGCTGTCGTTCACCATCGCGCGCACGCGCCCGTATGTTGTGCCGACGACGATCGGATCGCCGACACGCAACGTTCCCGCTTGAATCAAAAGCGTTGCCACCGGGCCACGCCCTTTATCAAGCTTCGCTTCGATCACCGTACCGACCGCACGCCGGTTCGGGTTGGCTTTTAATTCTTCCATCTCACTGACAAGCAAAATCATTTCCAAAAGATGATCAAGGCCCTCTTTCGTTTTCGCCGACAACTTGCAGAAAATCGTATCGCCGCCCCATTCTTCCGGAACGAGGTTGTATTCCATCAATTCTTGCATGACGCGGTCCGGGTTCGCTTCCGGCTTATCGATTTTGTTGATGGCGACAATAATCGGCACGTTTGCCGCCTTGGCGTGGTTGATCGCTTCCACCGTCTGCGGCATCACCCCGTCATCCGCGGCAACGACAAGAATGACGATATCGGTCACTTGCGCGCCGCGCGCCCGCATCGTTGTAAACGCTTCATGCCCCGGCGTATCGAGGAACGTAATTTTTTTGTCATTGACCGTCACTTGATACGCACCGATGTGTTGCGTAATACCGCCGGCTTCTTGCTCCGTCACTTTGGAGTGGCGGATCGCATCAAGCAACGTCGTTTTCCCGTGGTCGACGTGCCCCATGATCGTCACGACCGGCGGCCGTTCAACCAAATCTTCCGGCGCATCGACAATTTCGATCGCTTCAAAGTTCGTCTCATCGATCGTCACTTTTTCTTCGACTTCAACGCCGTAATCTGAGCAGATGAGCTCGATGGCGTCTTTGTCTAAATCTTGGTTGATTGTCGCCATCACGCCGAGCATAAACAGCTTCTTAATAATTTCCGACGGTTCGCGGCCAAGCTTTTTCGCCAGTTCGGCCACGGTAAACGAGCCTTCAAACGTAATTTTTTTCGGCAGCTCTTTTTCTTTTTTCGCCGGCTGCGGCGCTTGTTTTGCGGCTGGTGCTGCCTGCTTTTTCCCTTTCGCCGGCCCTTTTCCTTTCTTTTTCGCCGCTTGGAGCAGTTTCTTTTCTTGCTGTTGCGCCTCGGTTTTTTTCGTTTCCTTCCCTTTTGGCGCTCCCTTTTTCTTCGCCGGTTTCATTTTCGCCGCTTCTTTGCTGTCGTCAAAAATTTCCTCATCAGCAAAATCGGCCGCTTTCGCCGGCGTCGGCCGTTTCGGCTTCTCCGTTTTCTTTTCCGCTTTTTTCTCTTCTTTTTTCCCGGTGTTCGGGCGATATTGATGGTCGAGTTTTTCGACGACATCAGCCTCCAGCATCGCCATATGGTTGTTCACTTCAATGTTCATTTCTTTCAATTTATGAATGACGTCCTTGCTTGGAACGTTCTGTTTTTTCGCGTATTCATACACACGCATTTTCGACATACATTCACCCCCATTAAGATCGGTCGAGCATCGTTTGCAATTGGCGCGCAAACCCTTCGTCGATGACAGCGACAACGACGCGGGCGTCCTTGCCGATCGCGCCGCCAAGCACATACCGGTCCGGCACTTTGCAAAGCGGGACGCCATAAAACGTGCATTTGTCCGTCACTTTTTTTTCGGTGTTGACGGATGCGTCTTGCGAAAGCAAGACGAGCCGCGCCCGGCCCCGCTGCACTTCTTTGACGACAAGCTCCTCGCCGGAGACGACTTTGCCCGCCCGCTGCGCCAATCCAAGCAGCGATGCCCAACGGTTATGCTTCATGTCCGGCCTGTTTCTCCTTTTCCGCCAAGGCGAGCAATTCGTCATAAATCGCATCATCGATGTCTGCTTTTAAATGGCGGGCCAAAATGTTTTTCTTTTTCGCCTGCAAAATGCACTCCGGATCAAGGGTAATATACGCGCCGCGCCCCGCCTTTTTGCCGGTTGGGTCGATCGACACTTCCCCCTCTTTCGAGCGGACGATGCGCACCATCTCCCGTTTCGGCTTCATCTCTCCAGTGACGACGCATTTGCGCAACGGAATTTTCTTTTGCGCTGCCATTTTTCATTCCCCCTCACTCGATTTCCGCCGATTGATCAAACGATGGGCCGTTTTCTTCGCTATTTTCATTATCGGCCGCCGCATCGCTGAAATCAAGCGAAGTGGATGGCGCATGCGGATCAATGCCCATCTCCCGCGCTTCCGATTCGCTTTTAATATCAATTTTCCAGCCGGTCAATTTCGCCGCCAGCCGCGCGTTTTGCCCGCGTTTGCCGATGGCGAGCGACAGCTGATAGTCCGGAACGATGACCGTCGTCGCCTTTTGCTCCTCGTTGACAATGACGCGCAACACTTTCGCCGGGCTTAACGCGTTGGCGACAAACTCCACCGGATCGGCCGACCAGCGGACGATATCGATTTTTTCTCCGTTCAGCTCATCAACAATGGCCTGCACGCGTTGCCCTCTCGGTCCGACGCATGCGCCGACCGGATCGACTTCCGGGTTGTCGGAGTGGACGGAAATTTTCGAACGGTCACCGGCTTCGCGGGCGATCGATTTAATCTCGACCGTTCCGTCGTAAATTTCCGGCACTTCGAGCTCAAACAGCCGTTTCAACAGTCCCGGGTGGGTGCGGGAGACGAAAATTTGCGGCCCTTTTGTCGTTTTTTCCACTTTCGTAATGTATACTTTCAACCGGTCGTGCGGCTTATAGGTTTCATTCGGCATTTGTTCGTTTGCCGGCAGGAGCGCCTCCGCCTTGCCGAGGCTGACGTAGACAAAGCGCGGGTCGACGCGCTGAACGATGCCGGTCATAATGTCCTCTTCACGGTCGACAAATTCGGCGTAGATGATGCTCCGCTCTGCCTCGCGCACGCGCTGGGTGACGACTTGCTTCGCCGTCTGTGCGGCGATGCGCCCGAAATCGCGCGGCGTCACTTCGAGCTCGACGACGTCGCCGATTTGATAATTCGGATTGATCCGCTGCGCGTCCTCAAGTGAAATTTCAAGGCGCGGATCGGCCACCTCTTCGACGACATCTTTGCGCGCGAACACGCGGATCGTGCCGGTGTCCATATTGAGATCGACGCGCACGTTTTGCGCCTGGCCGAAATTGCGTTTATACGCTGAAACGATCGCCGCTTCGATCGCTTCCATCACGACTTCTTTGCTGATGCCTTTTTCCCGCATCAGATCGGCTAACGCCTCAAGCAATTGCGTGTTCATGCAACAAAAATCCCCCTTTTGCGATTAGAAGAAAATGACGGCTAATCGGGCGCTTGCCACTTTTTCATACGGAATGGCGACCGTTTTTTGCCGTCCGCGGTCTTTGACCAACAGCGTCACGGTCGTTCCGTCAAAAGCGGTTAGTTCGCCTTCAAACTGCTTTTCTCCTTCAATGGGCTCATACGTTTTGATATATACATTTTTCCCAATGGCCTTGGCAAAATCTTTTGCCTTTTTCAGCGGCCGCTCCGCTCCGGGCGATGATACTTCCAAAAAATAGTTATGCGGAATCGGATCGACTTCATCCAGCTTTTCGCTCAATTTTTCGCTGACAGCACCGCATTGTTCAATATCGACGCCATCGTCAGAGTCAATGAAGACGCGCAAAAACCAATTTTTCCCTTCCTTCACATATTCAATATCGACGAGTTCAAGCCCCATTTCGTCCAAAATCGGTGTGACGAGTTGTTCGACCGTTTCTGTCACCTTTTTGCTCATTGTGTTCCTCCTTACCGAGCAAACGTGCATGCGTGGCATAATGAGAAAATCCCCTGCACAAGGCGGGGAATGAACGAGAGACGGGTGCCCATTCAAGACGAAAGAGTGGGTTTCCCCACTCTCTGCTTGCCATTATCTTTGCCAATTCCACTAAAACTATAACACATTGGGAAATATATTGCAACGGGAAACTGCCGCTCGGGCGAAAGAGCGCTGTCCGCTTCCTTCAGCGGCGGCGTTTCCACTAAAACAGCGACAGCTGGTTATGGTCTGGAAGCGAGTCAAGGCAGCCGCGGCTTTCTAGATACTCGAGCAGCGTTTTCGACAATTTGCCGCGCTGTTGCAAATCCTCCTTCGACAAAAACTCACCTTCCTCGCGAGCGCGCACGATCGCCTGCGCCACGTTCGTCCCAAGCCCCGGAATGGCGTTGAACGGCGGAATGAGAGAATTGCCGTCAATGACGAATTCCGTCGCCTGCGAGCGGTACAAATCGATATTTTTAAAGGAAAAGCCGCGCTCGCACATCTCTAAGGCCACCTCAAGAACCGTGAGCAAGCTTTTTTCTTTCGCCGTCGCCTGAATGCCTTTGGCGTTGATTTCCTCAATCCGCTTGCGAATGGCGGCTGATCCTTTGATCATGGCGTCAAGGTCAAAGTCCTCCGCCCGCACCGTAAAGTACGACGCGTAATACAAAAGCGGATGGTGCACCTTAAAGTAGGCGATGCGCACCGCCATTAACACGTAGGCGGCGGCGTGCGCTTTCGGGAACATGTACTTGATTTTTTTGCATGAATCGATGTACCACTCCGGCACGTCATGTTTGCGCATTTCTGCTTCAAACTCCGGCGTTAAGCCTTTTCCTTTGCGCACGGATTCCATGATTTTAAAAGCGAGCGACGGCTCGAGCCCGCGGTAAATCAAATAGACCATAATGTCGTCGCGGCAACCGATGACTTCCGATAACGTACACGTGCCGTTTTGAATGAGCTCTTGCGCGTTGCCGAGCCACACATCGGTGCCGTGCGACAAGCCGGAAATTTGCACGAGTTCGGAAAACGTTTTTGGCCTTGTCTCTTCCAACATTTGTCGAACGAAGCGCGTGCCAAACTCCGGAATGCCGATCGTGCCGACATTGCACATGATTTGCTCCGGCGTAACGCCAAGCGGCTCGGTGCTGCTGAAAATGCCCATCACATCCGGGTCGTCGGTCGGGATCGTTTTCGGATCGATGCCGCTTAAATCTTGCAGCATGCGAATGACCGTTGGATCGTCGTGCCCGAGAATATCGAGCTTCAACAAATTGTCGTGGATCGAATGGAAGTCGAAATGGGTCGTCCGCCATTCAGAGGACGTGTCATCGGCCGGATATTGAATCGGCGTAAAATCGTAAATTTCCATATAATCAGGGACGACGATGATGCCGCCCGGATGCTGTCCGGTCGTCCGCTTCACCCCGGTGCAGCCAGCCGCGAGCCGGTCGATTTCCGCGCCGCGCAGCTCTAAGTTATGGTCGCTCGCATACGCTTTGACAAATCCGTACGCCGTTTTGTCAGCGACCGTGCCAATCGTCCCGGCGCGGTAGACGTTGTCTTCGCCAAACAGCACTTTCGTATAGTTGTGGGCGCGCGGCTGGTATTCGCCGGAAAAGTTCAAGTCGATATCCGGCACTTTGTCGCCTTTAAAGCCGAGAAACGTCTCAAACGGGATGTCGTGCCCGTCTTTCTTGTATTTCGTTCCACATCGCGGGCAGTTTTTATCCGGCAAATCAAACCCTGAGCCGACTGAACCGTCGTTAAAGAACTCCGAATGCTTGCAGTTTGGGCAAACGTAATGCGGCGGCAGCGGATTGACCTCGGTGATTTCCGTCATCGTCGCGACAAACGACGAGCCGACCGATCCGCGCGACCCGACAAGGTAGCCGTCATCGAGCGATTTTTTCACAAGCTTGTGCGAGATCAAATAAATGACGGCAAAGCCATGGCCGATGATGCTTTTTAGCTCCTTCTCAAGCCGCTCTTCAACAAGTTTCGGCAACGGGTCGCCGTAAATTTCCTTCGCCCGCCGGTAGCTCATTTCCCTGATTTCCTCGTCCGCCCCTTCGATGCGCGGCGTATACAGCTCATCTTTGATCGGCTTGACATCGCCGATTAACGAAGCGATTTTTTGCGTGTTGTCAACGACGATTTCCTTCGCTTTTTCCGGCCCTAAAAACGAGAAGCAGTCAAGCATTTCATTCGTCGTACGGAAATATACATCCGGCAGTTCATGGCGGTTGAGCGGATTCGCCCCGCCTTGCGAATGGATTAAGATTTTCCGGTAAATTTTATCTTCTGGGTTCAAGTAATGGACGTTGCCAGTGGCGACAACCGGGATGTCAAGCTTCTCACCAAGGGCGACGATGCTGCGGATGATGTTTTTGATCATCTCTTCGTCTTTCACATAATCCATCTCGATGAGCGGCTTGTACACGTCCGGCGGATGCACTTCAAGAAAATCGTAAAAACGGGCGATGTCTTCGACTTCTTCCGGCGCCTTTTGGATCAAGTTGTCAAACAGCTCTCCTTTGTCGCAGCCCGAGCCGACAAGCAGGCCGTCGCGGTGCTTGACGAGCACGGAGCGCGGGATGCGCGGCACACGGTGAAAATATTGAATGTGCGACAATGACACAAGCTTGAACAAATTTTTCAATCCAGTCTCGTTTTGCGCCAACAGCGTCACATGGAACGGGCGCGCAAGCCGATAGGACGCTTCGCTGTGCGTGCGGCTGTTTAATTCGTCATGAAACAGTATGCCGCGCTCTTCCGCTTCCTTCAACAGCCGCATAAGCAAATGCCCGGTCGCCTCCGCGTCGTAGATGGCGCGGTGATGCTGCGTCAATTCAATGTCAAATTTTTTGCACAATGTATTGAGCCGATGGTTTTTCAAATCCGGGTATAAAAAACGGGCCAGCTCGAGCGTATCGATGACTGGATTCGCGATTTTGCCGCGCCCCATGCGAGCGAGGCCCGCGTTTAAAAAACCGATGTCAAAGCTGGCGTTGTGGGCAACAAGCGTCGCATCGCCGGCCCAGTCAACAAAACGGGCTAGCACCTCGTCCGGCTTCGGGGCGTCTTTCACCATCTCATCGGTGATCCCAGTCAGCTCCATCGTTGTCACTGACAACGGATGTCCAGGGTTGGCAAACGACATGAACCGGTCGATGATCTCGCCGTCTTTCACTTTCACCGCCGCCAGCTCAATGATCGTATTGTACACAGCCGACAGGCCCGTCGTCTCGACGTCAAAGACGACGTACGTTTCCTCCGAAAGACGGCGGTGCGTTTCATTGTAGGCGATCGGCACGCCATCGTCGACGATGTTCGCCTCAAGGCCGTAAATGACCTTCATGCCGTGTTTTTTCGCCGCGCTGTAGGCCTCCGGAAACGACTGAACAACGGCATGGTCGGTGACGGCGATCGCCGGATGCCCCCATTTTTTCGCTTGCTCAATGAGTTTTGTCACCGAGGTGACCGCGTCCATTTGGCTCATCGGGGTATGCAAATGGAGCTCGACCCTCTTTTCCCCTTCCGGCGCCGTATCTTGCCGTTCGTTTGCGGCGATTTCGTTCAAATCGTTGGCGATGATGACCAAATCACGGACGAACGTATCGTTTTGCACGCTGCCGCGCACTTTCACCCACATGCCTTTTTTGACGCCGCTCATGAGCTCGGCGTCCTCTTTGTCGCGCGAGAACATTTTGACTAAAATCGAGTTCGTGTAATCTGTGATTTTCATGGTCAACAGCGTGCGGCCGCTTTTTAATTCGCTCACTTCGGCGTCAAATACATAGCCTTGCACAACGACGCGCCGCTCTTCTTCGACGATCGTTTCAAGCCGCCGCACCGGCTCCTCGTCGCGGATCGGATAGCCGATGACAAGCGGACCGGACGGCGGCGCAGACGCGGCCTTTTCTTCTTCCCTCGCTAAATCGGTCAGTACAGCAAGCGCTCGCTCTTCGTCCTCTTGCTGTTTTTGCGCCAAAAACTGTTCCATTTCTTGCTTGGACGGCTCGACGCTGACGTCAAGCTGAAGGGGGGGGAACCCAAACGAAGCGTACACATCAGCGATTTTTTTGGCGAACCGCCGTTTGATCGCCAGCGCTTCCGCTTCATGGCGGGCAACGACAAGCAGCTTGTTTCCTTTCAGCTCGGGCGTCTGCCGGCTGAGCCAATCGACAAGCGGCGACATGCCTTCTTGCAGCTCGGCAAGGCAAAGCGGCCAATACGCCTGCACATCCGCCTCAGTTACGCGCGGCGCTTCGACCTCCATCGTATGGCGGACGGCGGCGATATGGCGGAACGCCGTCTGCAGTCGATCGGCAAACGTTTTGTATACATGAACCGGCAGCACGTTGTCGAACTGAAAATAAAAATGCCAGCTTTTCTCCTCTTTATCGATCACGACTTTGCGAATGGCTGCCTCACGAAAATGCGGCATCCATTCGTCCGACGTCATCTTCAACTGCTCAAGCAGGATGAGAAACCGCTCTTTTTGCTCTTTTGTCACCATGACGTCCGTTTGTTCCCCTCTCAACATCATTCTCTTTCTATATCATACCATAACAAAAGCGCCGGCGAAAAAGACAGAATTCTTTTTCGCCAGCGCCGGCACTCATGATTGAAGGAGACGGCGCGCAGTGTCGACAAGCTCGCTGACCGGCACATCGAACGTCTCGCCTGTTTTCCGCACTTTTACTTCCACAACGCCTTCGCCCGCTCGCTTGCCGACGGTGACGCGGAGCGGAATGCCGATCAAATCGCTGTCGGCAAACTTCACTCCGGCCCGTTCGGGGCGGTCGTCATACAACACTTCAAACCCAGCCTGTCCGAGCTTTTCATACCACTCTTCCGCCAACGCGCGCTGTTCATCGCTTTTTGCGTTCGCTGTAAGCAAATGGATGTGAAACGGTGCGACCGAAGCCGGCCACACAAGCCCGTGTTCGTCAGCAAACTGTTCGGCGATTGCGGCCACCAATCTTGATACGCCGATGCCGTAGCAACCCATGATCATCGTCTGCGTTTGGCCGTTTTCATCCAAATAGACGGCGTTCATCGCTTCGCTGTATTTTGTCCCCAGCTTAAACACATGCCCGACTTCAATGCCGCGGGCAAAGCGGATCGTCCCTTTGCCATCTGGAGACGGGTCGCCTTCTTTTACGAAGCGCAAATCGGCGTATTGACTGACGGCAAAATCGCGGCCCGGGTTGACTCCGATGTAATGGTATCCTTCCTCGTTCGCGCCGCAAACGCCGTTGACGATGGCGGCGACAGCATGGTCCGCGATCACAGTGACGTCTTCGCTGACGCCGATCGGGCCGAGCGAACCAATTGGAGCGTTCATCACCCGCTCCGTTTCTTCCGGCGTCGCCAATTCGACGACCGTCGCGTCGAGCACGTTTTTCACCTTCACCTCGTTCGCTTCATGATCGCCGCGGACGAGAACGAGCACATAGCGGCCGTCCACATTGAACAAAAGCGATTTGATGCAGCGCTCCGGCGATATTTGTAAGTGCGAAGCGACTTCAGCGATCGTTTTTTGCCCCGGCGTCGCCACTTTTTTCAATTCGGCTGGCGGCTCATCGCTTTTTTCGTACGTCGCCACGACCGGCGCCATCTCGATGTTGGCGGCATATTCAGACGCATCGGAGTAGGCGATCGTATCTTCGCCGATGTCCGAGAGCACCATAAACTCATGCGTATCTTTGCCGCCAATCGCCCCCGAGTCGGCGATGACGGCGCGGAAGTTCAATCCGCAGCGGCGGAAAATGTTCGCATACGCCTCATACATGTTGTTGTACGTTTCATCCAAGCTTTCTTTCGACGTATGGAACGAGTAGGCGTCTTTCATCATGAACTCGCGGCCGCGCAACAGCCCAAAACGCGGACGCTTTTCATCGCGGAATTTCGTTTGGATTTGATACAAGACAAGCGGCAGCCGCTTGTACGTTTTCACCTCGTCGCGGACGATCGCCGTGATCATTTCCTCATGCGTCGGCCCGAGGGCGAAATCGCGCTCGTGCCGGTCTTTTAAGCGCATCAGCTCCGGCCCGTACGAGTACCAGCGGCCGGACTGCTGCCAAAGCTCAGCTGGCTGCAAGGCCGGCATGAAGAGCTCCATCGCTCCAATCCGGTTCATTTCCTCGCGAATGATGGCTTCCACTTTTTGCAAAACACGCTGCCCAAGCGGCAAAAACGTATAGACGCCGCTTGCGCTTTGACGAATGAAGCCGGCCCGGAGCAGGAGCTGATGGCTTTTCACTTCCGCATCCGCCGGCACTTCACGCAACGTCGGAATAAATGCTTGACTTTGTCTCATCCATTAGCCACCTCGTTTTCTCTCTATAGGAAAAATTTTTGAATGTCATTCCATGTCACCACAAGCATAAGCAACATAAGCAAGGCAAAGCCGATAAAATGAACCATTCCTTCTTTTTGCCGGTCGACCGGCTTGCCGCGCACCGCTTCAATGGCGAAAAAGAGGAGCCGCCCGCCGTCTAGCGCCGGCAATGGCAACAAGTTGACAATCCCCAGGTTGATGCTTAAAATCGCGCCCCATTTCATCAAGTAGTAGATCCCAGACTCAGCCACTTTGCCGGTCGATACGGCGATGCCGACCGGTCCGGACAGCATGTCAAGCTGAAACTGGCCGGTGATCAATTGGCCGAGCCCCGTTACAATTTCCCGCGTCCAGTAATACGTCTCAACCAGCCCTTGCTTGATCGAGCCCAACACCGATTTTTCCATCGGCTGATAGACGCCGATCAAGCCGATCGTCTCCCCTTGCACCGTTTTCGCCTCCGGAGTGACCGTCACACTCCGTTCTTTCCCATTCCGCTCAATTTGAAACTGAAGCGGTTCTCCCGGATGGGCGCGAATCGTGTTGACGATTTCCGTCCATGTTTCCATCCGTTCGCCGTTAATGGCGATCACTTCATCCCCTTGCTTCAAGCCGGCGGCGCGCGCCGCTCCTTCCGGCGTCAGCTCGCCGATCACCGGCTTGTCGACCGGATAGCCTTGCAAAAGACCGATGATGATAAAGACAACGAGCGACAAAAGAAAGTTGGCGAGCGGTCCGGCCAAAATCGTCATCGTTCGCTGCCCGAGCGTTTTTGCCGCAAATTGGCGATGGTACGGAGCAATTTGAATCTCTTGGCGGTCGACGACGAAAAACGCCGGCTCCTTGACCGTAAACCGCTCGAACCGCTCGCCGTCCGTATAGCCGGTCACATACATGCCACGCTCTAAATCGGCCTCTTCCACTTCCACTACGCGGATATTCGGATAATCGTCCTTATGGTTGAGGACGATTTTTTCCACTTGGCCGCTCTCATCAAGCAAAAGACCGACGACTTGCCCACGCTTCAATTCAATCGTCTCCGGGTCTTCACCGGCCATGCGGACGAAGCCGCCAAGCGGGAGCAGGCGGATCGTGTACACCGTTTCGTTTTTCTTGAACGAAAACACTTTCGGCCCGAAGCCGATGGCAAATTCGCGGCACAAAATGCCGGCCCGTTTTGCTAGCAGCAAGTGGCCGAGCTCGTGAAAAAAGACGAGGGCACCAAAGACGACGATAAATGAAATGATCGATTCCAACGTTTCAACCACCTTTATGTTAGTAGTGAGCGGACGTAGGCGCGCGCGTCCGCATCGATTTCACGAATGTCCTCAAGCTGCGGATCGCTCACTGGCCGATGGCGCTCGAGCGCGCGTTCAATCCACTCCTCGATGGCCAAAAACGGAATGCGCCCGGCTAAAAACGCCGCCACCGCCTCCTCATTGGCCGCATTCAACACCGTCGGCAGCGAGCCGCCGCGCTTGCCAGCCTCATAGGCGAGACGCAAACAGCGATAGCGGTCGAAATCAACCGGGGCGAAATGGAGCGCCCCAAGCGAGATTAAATCAAGCGGCTTGGCGGATGGGAGCGGCAACCGCTTTGGATACGCAAGCGCGTATTGGATCGGAACGCGCATATCCGGCGTTCCAAGCTGCGCCAATACACTTGTGTCACGGAACTGAACGAGCGAATGGATGATGCTTTCTCGATGCAAAACAACCTCAATCCGCTCATACGGCAGCCCGAACAGCCAATGAGCCTCAATGACCTCAAATCCTTTATTCATCATGGTCGCCGAATCAATCGTAATTTTTGCCCCCATCGACCAGTTCGGATGGCGAAGCGCCTCCTCAACCGTCACATGAGCGAGCTCTCGGCGCGTCTTGTCGCGGAAGCTGCCGCCGGATGCGGTCAGAATGAGTTTGTCGACTTGCTCCATCCTTTCCCCTTGCAGACATTGAAAAATGGCGGAATGTTCACTGTCAACTGGCAACAGCGGCACGCCGCGCCGCTTGGCTGCAGCCATGACGAGATGTCCGGCGACAACGAGCGTCTCTTTGTTGGCGAGGGCGATCGCTTTTCCCGCTTCAATCGCCTTCAGCGTCGGCACAAGGCCGACGCTGCCGACGACAGCGGTGACGACAACATCGGCTTGTGGGCAAACGGCTGCTTCAATCAATCCTTCCTCTCCGTACACGATCGTCGTCCGCCCGCGGTACTCGCGATAAAGAACTTCATACGCATCACGGTCAGCGACGGCGACAAGACTTGGGGAAAATTCAGCGATCAGCCGCCTCGCCGCCTCGATATTTTTCCCGACCGATGCGGCGGCCAAGCGGAATTCGTCCGGATGGGCGCGGATGACATCGAGCGTCTGTGTGCCGATCGATCCGCTCGCCCCTAATATACTAATATATTTCAATCGTTTCACTCCTCACCCGCTTATCGTGCGATTTCAAGCAATATGTACAATATCGGCAGCACGAACAGCAAGCTGTCAAACCGATCTAAAATGCCGCCATGTCCCGGCAAAATCGCCCCGGAATCTTTGACGCCGTAATGGCGCTTAAATGCCGATTCGATCAAATCGCCGAGCTGACCGAACGCCGACAGCAGCAGCGCGACGCCAAGCGCGGCCGCCAAACTGCCAAACGGCGCCGCCGCCCACTCGTAAATCGCGGCGACAACAGCCGCTGAAGCGATGCCGCCGATGGCGCCTTCCACCGTTTTTTTTGGGCTGATCTCCGGCCATAGCTTGCGCCGGCCAAACGCGCGGCCAAAGAAATACGCCCCAATGTCAGTCGCCCAAATGACAAACAAGGCATAAACGAAGTACACGAACCCAACCAAACGAACAGCGCCGAAACAGAAAAACCCTACGCCGACATAGACGACCGCCAAAACGACAAACGCCGCCTCATCGAACGAGAGCGCATTTTTCGTCACGACTGTGCCGACAAGCAGCAAAAAAGCCAAAGCGGCGAGCACGCCAAATTTGGCGGTCCCAGACGCCAACCACTCGCCGCCGTAACGGGCGGGAACGAGCAACAGCCAAAGGGCGATCAATCCAGCCGCCCCGACAAACGACAACGGGTGCATCCCTTTCATCCGCAACAATTCAAACAGCCCAATCGTGGCCAATATATATGTTACTATTATAAACGGAAATCCGCCAAAAATAACAATCGGCAAAAAGAGCGCCGCCGCTATGACTCCGGTGATGATTCGCTGCTTCATCGCGCTGACACTCCTCCAAATCGGCGGTCGCGCCGCTGGTAAGCGGCAATCGCCTCTAAGAAATGTTGCTCCGTAAAATCCGGCCATAAGACATCCGTAAACCAAAGTTCCGTATACGCCAACTGCCAAAGCATGAAATTGCTCAAGCGAATCTCCCCGCTCGTACGGATGAGCAAGTCAGGGTCAGCGAGCCCGCTCGTCATCAAGTACGAGGAAATGAGCGGCTCGGTGATGTCTTCCGGCGCGAGCATCCCGCGTTCAACGTCTTTGGCGATCTGCTTTACGGCGGCAGTGATTTCCGCCCGGCTTCCATAATTAAGGGCAAAGTTTAACACAAGGCCGGTGTTGCCGCTTGTTTCCTTCACGGCTTTCTCGACCGCCCGGCGCGTATGATCAGGCAGCGCCTCCGCATGACCGATCACTTGGACTTTGACATTTTCGGCGACGAGCTCGGGAAGAAACGTCGTCAAAAACTGTTCCGGCAGCTTCATCAAATAATCGACTTCACTTTTCGGACGTTTCCAGTTTTCTGTCGAAAACGCGTAAAGCGACAAAATCTGAATCCCCAGCTCATTCGCAAAACGAGTGATTTTGCGCACAACTTGCATGCCTTCGTAATGGCCGGCCGCCCTTGGCAGCGCCCGCTTTTTCGCCCATCTCCCGTTTCCGTCCATAATGATGGCGACGTGGTTCGGCATCGGATGCCTGAGCACCTCTTCTTTCGTCACCGGGACGTCTTTCTCTTTTGTTTTTCGCATTTTATTGAACATACGAGTCCTCCGGGATCGTGTTTTGCCTTTCCATTATAGCAAAAAAACCCTCCATCAACATAGAGGGTTTGCATGGTTTTGCCTATACTTCCATCACTTCTTTTTCTTTTTCTTTTGTGATGGCGTCAATTTTGGCGATGTGGTCATCGGTCAGCTTTTGCACTTCGTCCGTGTAGCTGCGGAGCTCATCTTCCGTAATCTCGCCGTTTTTCTCGAGTTTTTTCAATTCATCGTTCGCATCGCGGCGGATGTTGCGCACCGCGACTTTCGCGTCTTCTGAATACTTTTTGACAAGCTTCGCGAGCTCGCGGCGCCGTTCCTCGGTGAGCGGCGGAATGACAAGACGAATGACCGATCCATCATTCGATGGCGTCAGCCCTAAATCCGATGCTAAAATCGCTTTTTCCATTTCTTTAATGGCCGATTTGTCGTACGGCTGAATGACAAGCAGCCGCGCTTCCGGCACGCTGATGGAGGCCAGTTGGTTGATTGGCGTCGGCACGCCGTAATAGTCAACGGTTACTTTCTCAAGCAGCCCTGCGTTCGCCCGTCCGGCACGAATGCTTGCCAGCTCGCGGGTGAACGCTTGCACCGCTTTATCCATCTTTTCTTTCGCCTGTTGGATCACTTGCTTTGCCATCGTTATTTCCCCCTTACGATCGTTCCGATGTTTTCACCTAACACAGCGCGTTTAATATTGCCTTCTTCCATAATCGAGAAGACGATGAGCGGAATGTTGTTGTCCATGCAAAGCGAGGAAGCAGTCGAATCCATGACGCCGAGCCCTTGCTTGATGACGTCCAAGTACGACAGCTCATCGTATTTGACCGCATTGGCGTCGACGTTCGGGTCGGCGCTGTAGACGCCATCGACGTTGTTTTTCGCCATTAAAATGACGTCCGCCTCGATTTCCGCCGCCCTGAGCGCCGCGGTCGTATCGGTCGAAAAGTACGGGTTGCCTGTGCCGGCGGCGAAAATGACAACTCGTTTTTTCTCAAGATGGCGAATCGCCCGGCGGCGAATGTACGGTTCGGCCACTTGCCGCATTTCAATCGATGTTTGCACCCGCGTTTCCACACCGAGCTGCTCAAGGCTGTCCTGCAAGGCGAGGGCATTCATCACCGTCGCCAACATGCCCATGTAATCAGCCGTCGCCCGGTCCATGCCCATTTCGCTTCCCGTTTTTCCACGCCAAATGTTGCCGCCGCCGACGACGATGGCGACCTCGACGCCCAGTTCAACAACTTCTTTCACTTGTTTGGCGATCGACTGAATGACCGCCGGTTGAATGCCAAACCCTTGCTTTCCGGCGAGCGCTTCCCCGCTCAACTTTAACACGACGCGTTTGTATTTTGGCTGTTCCATGTCCAACCTCCATGATGCGAATCACTTTGAAAAACAGGGAACACGCGCGTGTTCCCTGTTGCGGTCCGTCATTGTTTTCTGACTTGGCTCATGACTTCTTCTGCAAAATTGTCTTGGCGTTTTTCGAGCCCTTCGCCGACTTCGTAACGGATGAACTGCTTGACTGTTGCTCCGTTCGATTCGACGTATTGGCGCACCGTCACATCCGGGTTTTTCACGAACGCTTGCTCGAGCAGGCAGACGTCTTCGTAAAACTTGTTCAGCCGGCCTTCGACCATTTTTTCAACGATTTTCTCCGGCTTGCCTTCGTTTAAGGCTTGCTGCTTCAACACTTCACGCTCATGCGCAATCTCTTCCTGCGGCACGTCGTCGCGCGAGACGTATTTCGGATGAAGTGCGGCAATGTGCATGGCCACATCTTTGGCGACGTCTTCGCTCGCATTGCCGGCTAATAACGTTAATACGCCGATGCGCCCGCCCATGTGCAAGTACGCACCGAACGTTTCGCCGTCCGCTTTATTGACGACGGCAAAGCGGCGAAGCGTAATTTTTTCACCAATTTTAGCGATCGCTTCGTTGATGTAGTCTTGGACGGTCGAGCCGTTGTCCATCGTTTGACCGAGCGCTTCATCAAGCGAAGCCGGCTTTTGTTTCAGCAAGTGGGCGGCCAGCTCTTTGACAAGCGTTTGGAATGCTTCGTTTTTCGCAACGAAGTCCGTTTCCGAGTTCACTTCCAAAATGACGGCGGTATTGCCTTCCACCGCGATGTACGCCATCCCTTCGGCCGCGATGCGGTCCGCTTTTTTCGCCGCTTTGGCAATTCCTTTTTCGCGCAGCCAGTCGATCGCTTTCTCCATGTCACCGTTTGTTTCGGTGAGCGCCTTTTTGCAGTCCATCATGCCTGCGCCTGTTTTTTCGCGCAGTTCTTTCACCATTTGTGCTGTAATCGCCATAAAAAAATCCTCCTTCTCATTGTCCCGTATATGTATCGGTGCCGGCAGCGGCTTCCCGTTTTGCCCTTATTCGTTAGTATAGCCAAAAGTTGCTCATTTCTGTCTCAAAAAAAGGTGATAAAAGGCTTTCCCCTCTTATCACCTTTCTTGTGCATCGTTACTCTGCTGCGACGGCCGCTTCTTCGCCTTGTTTCGCCTCAAGCACGGCGTCGGCGATTTTCGAAGTCAACAGCTTAACAGCGCGGATGGCGTCGTCGTTGGCCGGAATGACATAGTCAATTTCATCCGGATCGCAGTTCGTGTCGACGATGCCGATGATCGGGATGTTCAGCTTGCGCGCTTCCGCCACCGCGATCCGCTCTTTGCGCGGGTCAATGACAAACAACGCATCCGGCAACTCTTTCATGTCTTTGATGCCGCCCAAAAACTTCTCAAGACGCTCTTTTTCTTTTTTCAAGCGAATGACTTCTTTTTTCGGCAGAACGTCAAATATTCCATCTTCTTCCATTTTTTCAATTTCACGCAGCCGTTTGATCCGCTTTTGGATCGTAGCGAAGTTCGTCAGCGTGCCGCCGAGCCAGCGTTGGTTGACATAAAACATGCCGCAGCGTTCCGCTTCTTCCTTCACCGACTCTTGCGCTTGTTTTTTCGTGCCGACGAACAAAATTTTGCCGCCATTCGCCGCCAATTCGCGAACGAAGTTGTATGCTTCCTCGACTTTTTTCACCGTTTTTTGCAAGTCGATGATATAGATGCCGTTGCGCTCCGTGAAAATGTATTTTTTCATCTTCGGATTCCAACGGCGCGTCTGATGTCCAAAGTGGACGCCAGCTTCAAGCAGTTGTTTCATCGAAATAACCGACATGTATGCTCCTCCTGTTTCCTTAGTGGTTTTTGGTCCTCCGCCTGCCTCATCTTTCAGCAAGACTGGCGTTGCCAGCACCGTTGCTGAAATCACCAGGCGTGTGTATTCACACCATGAAAAAATATATCACAACTGCAAGCGGCAAATCAAGCTGTTATTCGCCTATTGATTCGTTTTTTGCGCAAATTTGAGCCATAGCTCGACTTCCGTTTTCCCTTTGCCGAGCTGTTTGGCAATTTCCTCGACTGTCTCTCCTTCCGCATATAGGCGGCGAGCAAGCTCACTCGCGTCGGCCGGTCGGGCGTGTGAAAGTTCGAGCACATCCTTGACCGCTTCGATGTCTGGGAAATAGCCCGGAGCGGCGCTTGGACGGCTTGTTTCTGTGCGTTTTTCGGTTTCTCCCCGCTCCGCCGGCTCGTTTTCCCCCTTTTTTGCTTCCGCTGTTCGCTTTTCGAACCCCGCTCCGATTTCACCGCCTCCTGCCCCCGGCATGGACGCCGTCTCTTTCCCGTTCGCGCCCCGTTGCCCACTGGGCGCATCGTTCGTTTCCGGTGCAGAAACGAATGGAGCCGCGCCGCTATTAAGCAACGAGTCAAGTTCAGCCAAAAAGCGCTCGTTTTCTTCCTTCCAGGCAGCGAGATAAGCGGTCATGGCTTCCTCGAGCTCCTCGGCCCGCCTCTCCGCCTCGCCAAGCCGCGACAGGCGAAGGAAAAGCACAATGATCAACCAAAACGACAAGGCGTGCAACAGCAAACTGATCGTTAGCCAAAATGCCATCATGATGTTCACTATCCTTGAATGTCGATCGTTTTTCCTTTATAAGGGTGTCCTCCAAAACGGGACGCCTCCTGCTCAAGACGGGCGCTCGTTCGTTTATCCGTCACCCGACGGCGCGCACGCTCCGCCCGCTTTTGGCCGGCAGCTGCCATTTGCGCCTGCACGGCATAGGAATGTTGTTGCGTTGAGGTTTGAAGCCTTTCCGCGTCGGGCGCTTTCGGCATGACGCTTTGCAACGCTGGAAGCTGGATGTCCATCGCGTTTTCTCTCCCCTCATGGCTCTTTTTCAAAGAAGCGGCGCAGTTTCCAAAGCGCTTTCGCATGAATTTGCGAAATTCTTGATGTCGACAAATGCAAAAGGCTCCCGATTTCTGTAAACGTCAGCTCCTCTTTGTAAAACAAACTGATGACGAGCTGCTCTTTTTCATTCAGCTGTCCGATGGCTTCAGCCAGCTTTTCGATCATTTCCTGCTTAACGATTTGCTCCTCGGGAAGCGGAGCGCGGTCGTCGCGAACCGAAAGCAGTCCTTCATCTTCGTCGACGGTCGTCTGCCCGAGCGGCAGCCAATGGGAAAAAAACGTTTCACTCGCCGCCGCCTGCACTTCCTCTTCCGTCATCCCGAGCTCAGCGGCGATCTCTTTCGCCGTCACCGATCGCATGTGCCGCTGTTCAAGCCGCTCGATCGCTTCCTCAATTTTTTTGGCCTTATCGCGCATGCTGCGCGGCAGCCAGTCTTCTTTGCGCAAACCGTCTAAGATGGCGCCGCGGATGCGGAACGAGGCGTACGTGTCGAACTTCAAATCACGCGATGGATCAAATTTCTCCAACGCATCGTATAAGCCGACGAGTCCAAGGCTGACGAGCTCATCCTTCGGCACGGAGCTCGGCAGCGTCGCCGAAAGCCGCTGCACGTGGTAGAAAACAAGCGGCATATAGCGCTGCACCAGCTCCTCGGCCGCGCGACGGTCGCGGCCATGGATCCACTCCTCCCAATATTTCCGTTCTTCTCCTTTTAGCGCGCTTCCCATTATTCTCCCCCTTGCCTTGCGGAAACGGCGCATCCCGGTCATATTTCCTTGATTTCTTGAGCGGCGGTGCGGATGGAGAGCACGCCCGTCTGCGGATTAAATTCGATCGTGCGGCCGCTATGGCCCCCGACATCTTCGGCGACGACCGGAATGTGAAGCCGCTCGAGCTGCTTTTTCACTTCCTCCACATTGCGCGCGCCAATGCGCATCATATCGCCGCCAACTGTCGAAAACGAAAACATTTGCGCCCCGCCGGCCAGCTTCGCTTTCAGCATCCCTTTCCGCCCGCCAGCGGCAATGACAAGCTGAACGAGCGCCTCGACCGCCGTATCAGCGTATTTAGCCGCATTGATGACTCCGCCGCGCGCCATCGAGGAATGCGGAAGCATGACATGCGCCATGCCGGCAACCGCCTTGCCTGCATCGTAAATGACGACGCCGACGCACGACCCAAGCCCGCATGTGCGGATGACATTCGGCGCTATGACGACCTCCATTTCCGCAATGCCGATTTTGACAGCCTGCGCTGTGCTCATAGACCATCCACACCTAGTGCTCGAAAGATAGTGGAAAACGACTCGGGGTCAGGCAGAAGAAAGAAATGGCCGTTGATGCTTTCGTCCGGGCGCCGTTCATCGTAAATGGCTGTGTCAATCAAAATGGCGTAATCGCCAACGCGCGACAGCTCAAGCAACCCAAACGACAGCACAGCTCCGATCATGTCAATGGCCAATGCCGGCACAGACGGGTGCAAGTTGAGCCGCGTAAAGTCAGCCAATGCCGACAAATACGAACCGGCTAAAATATTGCCGAGCTCCTGAAGCGCCGAGCAGCCAAGCTCATGGGCTTCTCCTTGAAACGAAAATGAGTCATCGCCAATCATCCGGCGGACAAACCGCTCAGCCTGTTCCGGCGGCAGCACGAAAAACATGTTTCCCGGCGCTTCTCCTTCGATGCGCAAATAGACGCACGCCACTACTTGTTCCGGTCCACCGATTGATTCCATCATTTCGGCAAACGTCGCAATTTGAACGCGCGGCACCGCCATTTCAATTTTCTTGTTCAGCAACGTCGACAAAGCCGTCGCCGCGTTGCCGGCGCCAATGTTGCCGATTTCGCGCAAAATGTCAATATGCATCCCCGTCAAGTTGCGAATATCGTCCAAGGTCAATGCTCCTCTCTACAGGTTATCGGTCGAGCACTTTCGCCAAATCGAGCAAAATGAGGAGCCGATTCTCCACTTTCGCCACGCCGTCGATGTAACTTGCCTCAACGGAGCCAATGGCCTCTGGCGGCGGTTCGATGCTTTCCGTCGGCAGATCAAGGACATCATTCGCAGCATCGACGATAAGCCCGACTTCCATATCTTCAAGAGCGGCGATAATGATCCGCGTCTGCTCCCCATATGGTTCGGGGGCAAATCCAAACCGCTCGCGCAAATCGATGATCGGCGTCACAACACCGCGCAAGTTGATGACCCCTTTTACATAATGGGCTGTCCCCGGCACGCGCGTGATCGGCTGCATTTTCTCGATGGAACGGACATGCTGCACCGGCAGAGCATATTCTTCATCTTTCAGGCGAAACGCAATCACTTTCCAGTCTGCTTGCACACTGGCCGTCATCCAATCCTCCCCTTTTTTTCGACATGCCACTGAAAACGGCAGATCAACGCCATAGGCGCCCCCGCACCGACACGGCCATCTCCTACTTCACGAGCGCGTTGCAGTCGATAATCAGCGCCACTCGGCCGTCTCCTAAAATCGTCGCCCCCGAGATGGCAAAAACGGAAGATAAATAGTTTCCAAGCGATTTCAACACGACTTCTTGCTGCCCGATAAACGAGTCAACCGCCAGCGCCGCCAGTTTTTCTCCTTTCCGGACGATCACGACCGCCACCGCATCTCCGTCATCGGCCGCTCCGGGAACAGCAAAGACGTCTTTCAGGCGGACGAGCGGCACGATTTTGCCGCGAAAATCGATGACCGGCTGGTTGTGGGCGGAAAAAATCTCTTCTTTTTTCACCAGCGCCGTCTCAATGATCGATGACAGCGGAATCGCGTACGTTTCCTCAGCGATTTGAACGAGCAACACCGAAATGATCGACAATGTGAGCGGCAGCTGAATGGAAAAGAGCGACCCTTTTCCAGGCTGCGAATCGACCGAAACGGTGCCGCCGAGCGATTCAATCGTGCTTTTGACGACATCCAAACCGACGCCGCGGCCGGAAATGTCCGAAACTTTTTCAGCGGTCGAAAAGCCGGGAGCGAAAATAAGCTCGTAAATTTGCTGATCGTTCAAATGCTCCGCCGCCTGCGGCGAGACAATGCCGCGGCTTTTCGCCTTTTGCAGCACCTTCTCCCGGGAAATGCCGGCGCCGTCATCTTCGATTTCAATAAAGACATGGTTGCCGCTATGGTACGCTCGCAATTGAATGATCCCTTCTTCTGGCTTTCCGCGCGCCGCCCGGACGTCCGGCGCTTCGATGCCGTGGTCGAGCGCATTGCGGATCAAATGGACAAGCGGGTCGCCGATTTCATCGATCACCGTCCGGTCAAGCTCGGTATCCGCGCCGATGATGTCAAGACGCACCTTTTTGCCGAGCTCGCGGGCGAGCTGGCGCACCATGCGCGGAAAGCGGTTGAACACCGTTTCGACCGGCACCATGCGCATATTTAAAATGATCGTCTGCAAATCGCTCGAGATGCGAGACATCCGCTCGACCGTTTCCGTCAATTCGGCATGGTTCAGCTCGCGGGAAATTTGCTCAAGCCGACCGCGATCAACAACCAATTCTTCAAATAAGTTCATCAACCGATCGAGCCGTTCAATGTTGACGCGGATCGTTTTCGTCGCCTGTTTTACTGTTTGTTTTTCCGGCGCCTCTGCTTCGGCTTGAACGGCCGCGGCCTGCTCCATAGCGGCCGGTTGTTGGGGCGCAGCCGCTTTCTCACTTTCTGCCGACGGTTCATCGCTCGATAGCCTAGACACCTTGACGTCATCAATTTCCGAAATGCCCATCAGCCGCTTTTGCAACTCATCGGCTGGCGCTTTGGATACGACCGTAACGAGAAACTCCCGGTCAAACTGTTCTTCCTCCAGCATCTCGACCGGCGGCGTTGCTTTCACAATTTCTCCGACTTCATTCAGCTGTTCAAACACCATATAGACGCGCGCTGCTTTCAACAAGCAGTCATCGCGAAGCCGAACGCGGATTTCGTAGACGGAAAATCCCTGCTCCTTCGCCTGCTCGAGCACATGGTATTCAAATTCCCCATACGCATGTTCAAGGGGCGGTTCTTCCCTTGCTGCCTGCTTGTTGGGCATCTCCCCTTGCTCGATTCGTTTCAGCTGTTCGACTGTTCTCCTTACATCGCGCGTTCCGTCGCCGCCTGCAGCGATGGAACTGATCATCGCCTCCAAATGGTCGACGGCCTCAAAAATGACGTCAAGCAATTCCGGGGTAACGGAAAGCCGCCGATTGCGTATGCCATCGAGCACGTTTTCCATTTGGTGCGTCAAATTGGCCAAATCTTCAAACCCCATCGTGGCGGACATGCCTTTCAACGTATGGGCCGAACGGAAAATATCATTCACCACAGACATGTCCTCCGGCGTTTTTTCAAGTTCCAACAGCCGCTCGTTGATCGCCTGCAAATGCTCTTTGCTTTCATCAATAAATAAATCCAAATATTGGCTCATGTCCATGCCGTTTCCCCCTCACTCCCCGATCGATTGGACGATGGCAGCGGCGATGCTGTCAAGCGGTGCGATGACATCAACGACGCCAGCCTCGATCGCCGCTCTTGGCATCCCAAAGACAACGGCTGTCTCGCGCGCTTCCGCGATCGCTTTTGTGTTCCCGCTTTCCTTCAGGATTTTCAACCCTACTGTTCCGTCGCTTCCCATGCCGGTCATAATCACCGCGATTTTCCGACAGCGGCGAATGGCAGCGAGCGACTCGAACAACACGTCAACAGCCGGACGATGGCCGGCGCGCGGCGGCGATTCGTCGAAACGGGCTTTAAGCGCGCCGCCTTCTTCACGAACGATGAGATGGACGCCGCCTGGCGCGATATAGGCGGTGCCATTTTGCAGCACTTCCCCGTCTTCCGCCTCCTTGACCGTGATCGCGACAAGCGCATCAAGCCGATTGGCGAGCGACGCCGTAAACCCTTTGGGCATATGCTGGACAGCGACGACCGGAGCGGCTAGATCGGGCGGAAGCTGCGTCAGCACCGTCTCGAGCGCGCGCGGGCCGCCGGTGGAAGTGCCGATCGCAACGATGGCCTGTTGCGGGCGCGCCGCCGCTTTGAACGATGGGCGCCAAGACGGACGTTGGCGGCGCGGAGCAGTCAAGGCAGCCACGTTCGCTTCGCTCGCGTGCAGCACTTTGCCAATCAGCTCGTCTTTCACTTTGTACAAATCGAGCGAAATCGGTCCGGACGGCTTGGCGACAAAGTCGACCGCCCCGTACTGCATGGCGGCGATCGTGTTTTCCGCCCCTTCGGTCGTCGTGCTTGACACCATGACGACCGGCACGGGATGATCCCGCATGATGCGCTGCAACGTTTCGAGCCCGTTCATGACCGGCATTTCCACATCAAGCGTCACGACATCCGGCCTTAGGGCAGCGATTTTCTCGAGCGCCTCCCGGCCGTTGCGAGCTGTTCCGATGACTTCGAGGCGCGGATGCTCGGACAAAAAATCACTGATCCATTTGCGCATAAACGCCGAGTCATCGACGACAAGCACCTTGATCGTCTTCATGTTCCGTCTCTACCTTTCTAGCAAAAGTTGACGCAGCTTCGCAAAAAAGCGGGGAGCCCGCTCCGGCTCTTTTTCTCCTCCCGCCGCATAGCGGCACGCCATTTGACGCACTGCCCGGCTCGCCTTCGCCGCCGGATCAAAGAGAACAAACGGCGTTTGCCGGACGACACAGCGCGCCACAGTCCGGTCTTCAGGAACGACGCCAAGCAAGGCGATGTCTTTATGGAAAAACCGACTGGCGGCATGCTGCAGGCGCGAAAAGACGCCATATCCTTCCCGCTCGCTGCCGGCGCGGTTGACGATGACGGAAAACGGAGCCTCGCTGCCGGCGGTGTGCATATATTTCATCATGGCGTACGCATCCATCATCGCGGTCGGCTCTGGCGTCGTGACAATAAACACATCGTCGACGGACTTTAAAAAATACAATCGTTCTTCTGAGGCACCCGCCCCCATATCGAAAATGAGATAATCATATCGCGACGCCACCGTCTGCAGCTCGGCCAACAAATAGTCGATAGCGGATCGATCGACACTCAACCATTGCGCGGCGCCCGTCCCCCCAGCAATATACGATAGATGCTCCGGTCCGCTTTTTACCAGCTCGGAAAGCGGCAACCGCGCGGAAAACCAATCCGAAAGCGTCAATGGCGACGACTGGCCGAGCAAAATGTCGATGTTGCCCATGCCGATGTCCATATCAAGCAGCAAGACGCGAAACCCGAGCTTCGAGAGCGACAGCGAAAAATTGAGCGAAAGGTTTGACTTGCCGACTCCGCCTTTCCCGCTCGTCACCGCGATGGTCCGCGGCCCCGCCGCCGGCGTCAGCCGGCGGCCCAGCTCATAGCGCAGCCGTTCTGCTTGATCGCTCACCATCGCTCCGCCCCAAACAGCAGATGAACGAGCCGGTCTGCGGACGCTTCCACCATGTCGTCCGGCACATTTTGCCCGTTCGTGAAATAGGCGGCGGCAAGCCGGCTGTCAAGCAACACATTGACGATCGTTCCAAACGAGTCCGTCTCATCGAGCTTCGTCACGATCAGCCGATCGATCGGCAGGTGGGAAAAGTGGTTGTAAATCGTTTTCATATCGTCATACTTTCCCGTGGCGGCGAATACAAGAAACGTTTCCGTTTCGCTGTCAAACTCGAGCGTTTGCTGCAGTTCATCCACGTATTGCGGATTGCGGAAGTTGCGGCCAGCCGTATCGACGAACACGAGATCGCAGCCGGCCAATTTCCGCTTCGCCGTCCGAAAATCGTCGGCATTGTAGCATACTTCCAACGGAGCGTGCAAAATGTCGGCATACGTCTTCAGTTGGTCGATGGCGGCGATCCGGTACGTGTCGGCCGTGATGAACCCGACTTTTTTCCCTTGCTCGAGGACGGCGCGCCCTGCCATTTTGGCGAGCGTCGTCGTTTTTCCAACCCCGGTCGGACCAAGCAAAATCATATACTTTTTTTGCTCCGCCGTTTTGACAAACGGAAGCGTCGACAATAGATCGCGCACCGCTTCTTTCGTCCAGGCGGAGACCGCAGCGGGCGACCGGCCGTCTTTGTCGGCATACCACCGTTCAAGCAGGCGATCCATCACTTGGCGGACGTACACATCCGCCATCCCTTGCCGAACGAGGCGCCGTTCCGCTTCCGCAAGCGGTGGAGGATACAAAAGCGAAGACGAGCGGGCGTTGAACTGACGGATGAGCGCCTTGACTTCCTCGATCTCACGGGCAAGCGAGCCGTCTTCCTCCCGCTCGGCCGCCGGCAAAGGGGCAAAGGACGCAGCACTCGGCTGACGCGTCAAAGACGCGGCGGCACTCGGCTGACGCGTCAAAGACGCGGCGGCATCCGGCTGACGCGTCAAAGACGCGGCGGCACTCGGCTGACGCGTCAAAGACGCGGCGGCA
>NZ_JAEIGB010000047.1:0-1233 GCF_022341265.1 Geobacillus sp. YHL | reverse complement strand
CCTCCTGGGTTTGTTTGTGTCGCTACTCACATTCTACAGGAAAGGTGCTCTTTTTTCTATACCCTTTGGATTTTATTGGATAATCAACACGCCTGAAAATAATACTATTTTTCTAAGAGAGTTTAATGAGTTTGTAGCCAAACACCCAAGATTAGAATCGGTCATTGTCCCGATTGGTGATGGTTTAACGATTGCAAGGGTATTATAAATTGAGAATTGGAAGATGGTAACAGATTTACTCCCATTCGTCTCCCATGGAAGAACCAATTACATTCCATCGTCTATGGTGAAGAGAAAGGGTGATTATTTTGTCTTTTAGGGAGCAATTTGTAAATATTGACGGACAATGGGCTTACATTGGGCAACCCAAAAAGTCGAATGGTTATGGCGTTATTTTTTTAGGTGGGTCTATTGCCTTTGTGTCAAACAATAGTAGCGACTGGCATGAAGATTTAAATAAAAAAGCATTATTTAACTCTTTATTGGAAGAGGGGTACACAATCGGTTATTCCAATGCTCATGGGGCGAATTTTGGAAATGATAAAGCCCTACAAGACATTAAAAATTTACATAAATATATGGTTAAAGAAACAGGAATTAATTTCTTCGTTCATTTGTTTGCGATTAGCATGGGAAGTCTGCTCGCTTTAAGGTTAATGAGAAACGTTGATTTTGTTCAATCAGTTGCATTTTCACAGCCACTTTTAAACGTAAAAGAACAAAGAAAATACGAAAATGATTATATTAAAAGGAATAATTTAGACATGGATGACCCAATGGGACATGCAATTGCTTTATCTCACGAAATTGATTATAGTACCGTAGACGCATATATTGATAAAACGTTTGCTCTTGAAAAGCTTGCATTAGCTCCTATTCCGTGTAAAATTTGGCACGGCACGGGAGATGAAAATGTTCCTGTTGAAATCAATGCATTGCCGTTCGTGGAGTTAAGAATTAAACACAAATTACAAATTGCTTTAGAAGTTACTCCTGGAGTAGGACACGATAAAAACGGTGCTTGTTATTCAGACCATAAAGGTATTATTCAATTTTTCCATCAAAACGAAAAATAGAAACAATTTTCCTTCGACTAACGAGTGCCATGCTTAAAACTCATAAAGAGTATTTATATACCCGTGGTGCTAGTTGAGCTTTAGCGCTCAACTAGCCCAAGTGTAACCAGGGAATAAGCTAACAATATACCGTCTAGTGCCACTTCAAATCCGATAA
>NZ_JAEIGB010000046.1:0-1250 GCF_022341265.1 Geobacillus sp. YHL | reverse complement strand
CACGAGTGTTGATTATCCAAAATTATACATACGCCTTCCATAAATTTGGGCATACTCAAACAAAGCAGCGGCCATCCCGGATTTCCAATCGAGAGGAAGCTGCCCAGAGAAAAAACGGCGAACGAACGAAATGAAGGAAAGAGAGACGTTCGTCTGTTTTTTGGTTTGATCATACAGCCATCGCAGCAACACATACGCGATGAACGCCGCAAACAGTTGGTTGTATACCGCATTTTCCGTCGTGCCAAACAAGGTCGGGACATTCAGATATTGCTTCACCCAACGGAAAAAGGACCTCAACAGTCCAACGTTGTTGGTACATGTCGGCAATGGTTTCCGCAGACGCATGGAAGAGGTTCGTCACGACCCGAATGTCGCGGCCATTCGCATCTCGAAAGATCACCACCCGGTGACGCTTGGTGGAGCGGCATTGTTTCGTCCCCAACTGGCACGTGAAGTCGGCTTGAACCGATGAGGATGTGCTGGAAAGGCGTTTCAAGCTTTTTTTCTGATGAAGTTCGATGTTGTCCTTCATCCGAATGACAAAGAGCTGATGCTGCTCCACAAATCGATCGAGGCGTTCGATTTTGAAATACGCCCGGTCTTCCACCAGCACTTGTTGAGCGTTCGTCAACTGTTCTCCCACCGGGCCATCATGACGCAGTCCGATGGTTTCCACCACGTCTGCCGGCAACGAGGATTCCGGCGAATACGCGACGTGCAGCTTCACTCCGGCGCGTTCGCCGTGATACGGCGCCCATGGCAGGCGGTTTTTCCCGACCGTGACGGTCGTCGAATCCACCACCCGAAGCGGTTTGGGAAACCGAAGCGAACGGCGGGTTTGGCGGTTGCACTTGGAAATGATCAACGCCAACAAGCGTTTCATGATGTCATAGGGAACTTCTTTCGCTTTCTTGGATACAGTTGAATAATGGAATCGCGGCAATCCATACAGAGGCCCCACATCGGCTCCGTGGCGAAAGCTTTTCCATTGATGCATGGCGGCCAGCAGGAAGAAGTGAATCAACTCGCGCAACGTAAAGGTTCGAGACGAATCACGATACCCAACCGCTTCGGCAATCAGTTGAATCTCTTCATCCGAAACAAGTTTTTGCATCAAATTCGGGAGTGTGGTATGCTTGTTCATAGAGAGCACCTCCTGGGTTTGTTTGTGTCGCTACTCACATTCTACAGGAAAGGTGCTCTTTTTTCTATACCCTTTGGATTTTATTGGATAATCAACACGCCTG
>NZ_JAEIGB010000045.1:0-1295 GCF_022341265.1 Geobacillus sp. YHL | reverse complement strand
CCATACCCGTCAAGTTTAGCGGTATAAAATTTTTAAGACGATACTCGTGTTCATCCCCGCAGTGAATGATGGGGATCACATCCATTATTGGGCATACCAAATACCCCTCCAGAAGAGGGGTATTTGGTATTTATATCCATATCTAATTCTACCATATCTCTAATTTCGTTAAGATATCTGATGCCGTTTCTTCCCCTTTCCTTCGACCTTTCTTGGCATGTTTTCGTAACAGGGAAAGGAGAGAGAAAAGGTTGATTTCCGCCATATGCGAACGCAAAAGCAACTGGTGCCAATACGATTGGAGAAGATCGAGCGCTTTCCGTTCACTGATTTCAATGTCTTCCTTTTGATGCCAATACATCCGAGCTTGAAACAGAAACGTCTGGGTGACCAAAATGGCAATCAACGTCCCGTATAAATGGCATTCGAAACGTTCTTTTTTCATCTCCTTGACTTTCTCCAAATCAAATACGGATTTCCAGGCTTTAAACAACAATTCAATTTGCCAGCGCAGGGAATAGAGCTCATAAACCTGTTGACCATCAAACGACTCTTGTGGTAAATTCGTCAGTAAGATGTGGTATTTCTTTTGTTCGAGGGTTTGGCGTGCCAGCGCCTTCCCTTTTCTTTTTTCCTTTTTCCGCACATACGCCATCCGTTTTTGCCATTCTTCCGCCGTCAGACGGCGGAAAACCAACCGTGGAACATACAAGCGTTCATGTCCGATGTACACATGTTCCATTTCCACTGATTCCCCTTCCTCTAATTGATTCCCAAGGGATTCCCAATCCCATTCCTTCCACTGGCCATTCTCCTTGATATACACTTTCATATCGGAACGGAGCCGAGTAATATAATACGCTCCGCGGGCGTCGATCTCGGCCAGTGCGGCAACGGAGAAAAAGCCCAAATCCCGAATACATAGGTCATTCGGTAAAATCGTATGCTGGGCATGATAGGCAAAACGAGCGTCCGAGTCATTGGCCGATTGAACGCATAGCTGAAGGCAGGCGCCGGATAACAAGTCATATTCAAACTGAATTTTCACCCCCGACGAAACGGAACCTCGATAGTCTTCCCCATAGTCAGCGGGAACCAAAAAGCTGGTTGAGTCCAAAATCCGCAGGCGGGTAAAACAAGTTCGATAGGTCTCCATGGCTGACAAAAGCAATGGACGTTGATGCAGGAGGAGAAGGAAAAACACTTCTCGCAAAAATGCCACGGCCCGATCGGTAAAACGCTGATTCAAGCCTTCGCTTGAAAGGGAACAGCCATGCCAGAGCGTCAAGGCCGCA
>NZ_JAEIGB010000044.1:0-1336 GCF_022341265.1 Geobacillus sp. YHL | reverse complement strand
ACAACTAAACAAAAAAGGAGACATGAACCCGATTCCTTGGTTAGAATAGATGTACCACCAACTATCCACAAGGAGGTTCATGTCTCATGAATAGATTAGCACATCACCAAGGAATCCACAAGTTTTTCTTCACGCTGGGGTTGACGCTGCAGCTTTCCAAACCGGTCATCAAGCATCTCATTCATATTGTCGATGCCTTGACCACCAAGGGATTCTCGGGAACATTGACTGATATTCATTACTGGAGCTTTCATCCGAATCATCGAACGACGCTCAGTCACTTTTTCACGAAAAGCCCTTGGAACGAGGAAAGGCTGCTTGGGAAGCTTCAAGAGTGGATCCTTTCCCAGGTTGAACGACTGGCCAAACGGAAGAATCAACCCCTTTTTGTTTCGATTGATGATACGATTTGCCAAAAAACGAAGCCTTCGTCACGGGCTGCGCACGCCATTCAAGGGTGCGACTGGCACTACTCGCATAAAGATCATCAATCGGTCTGGGGGCATTCGCTCGTTTGGCTGATGGTGCACACCTTCACGCAGGCGTTCCCATTTGCGTTCCGCCTGTATGACAAGAAAGCGGGAAAAAGCAAGATCGACCTGGCGATCGAGATGCTTTCCTCGCTCAAGGTGAAGCGGGCTCAGCCGGTGTATGTGCTCATGGATTCGTGGTATCCGTCTAAGAAGCTCATCGAAGCCTGTCTGAAACAGGGATTCCATGTCATCGCGATGCTCAAGACGAACCGGATTCTCTACCCGAAAGGCATCGCCATCCAAGCCAAGCAGTTTGCCCGCTATATCGAGTCCAAAGACACCCGCCTCGTCACGGTGGGGCAGGAGCGTTATCGCGTGTATCGCTATGAGGGGGCCATCCATGGCCTCGATGACGCGGTGGTGCTGCTGGCTTGGAAGGCGGATCAGCCGATGGCGCCGGAACATCTCCATTGCATCTTGAGCACCGACCGGGAACTCGGGGACGAAGACATCTTGCGTTACTACGCCCAGCGCTGGACGATCGAGTGCTTTTTCCGGCAGGCGAAAGATCAACTGAAGCTGGATGGATACCGCGTTCGCCACATTCGGGCGGTGAAACGGTATTGGGCGGTGGTGCTGTTGGCCTGCGTGTACAGCATCGCCGAATCCCGACAAAACCTCTCCACCGGGCTGGAGCTTCTTCGGTCGCGGAAAGACCACAGCGTCGTCGAGTTCATTTATGACGCTGCAAAGCAAGATATTCCCATTGATGTGATCAAAAAACAGCTCCGTATCGCGTAAGGGGTACCCTGTTTGTCTCTCTAACCATGGAAATTATTGTAATGAAAAATGCTCATCTACAG
>NZ_JAEIGB010000043.1:0-2245 GCF_022341265.1 Geobacillus sp. YHL | reverse complement strand
GGTCGGGTTTGAAGTGGCACTCGATGGCATCTTGTTGGCTTATTCCTTGGTCACACTAGGGCTGGTTGAGCGCTGACACTCAACTAGCACCACGGGTTGATATTATTTTATTTGAGATTTAGGAGGGCTTTATGAAATTTCCTTTTATTGTTTATTCCAATTTATCGCCAAAACTAATTGAGAGATGGGAAAAATATTATAATAATCCGACAAACGAATATGAACGTAAAGTTGAAGAGGGTCTATGGCGTAGAACTCAAAATGAAGAAAATAAAGAAGAATCAGGATGGAAAAGCGATCTAGATGCTAGGAGAAGAATGCTGCACTATCGACATCATTATGATGTGATAACTGACAGCAATGGAAATAGGCATCTTGCATTAGTTAGCACCTATCTATGGCTACATTTATGTTTTCCTGAAGATGAGTTAGAAGATTATAAGAAATCTATATCAGTTGGTTTAGAAATGGGAGGATGGAATTTATTAAGTAGCTCTCCAAGGTTATCATTTTATGAGAAGGGAGATTTATTATTAAAAATCGAATTATTCAATCAAAAAGAGCAAGATATAAAATCAAGCAGAACATTCCCTGAATCGTACAGAATATTGGAAGCTACAATACATAATAAAGCATATACTATTGACCAAGAGTTTGAATCAAGACCTTGGGCTATTTTGGACTCAGGAATTCGTAAAAAAGATGTCAGAAGTGAAAAGTTTGAAGAAATATCGTATCAAAAAATTCTAGATTATCTACCTGCTCAGTTTGAAATAGGATGTGGTCCATCAATTGAGGCTGGAATTCCACCACTTCATTTCTTACATCATGTGTACTATGTAACTAATAAAAAAGATCATACTTTTATTTTAGGAAGTAAAGAAGATCGATTACTTTATGAAATATTATCCAATACAGAGGGAAAATATATTAATATGGTGGAAATGTATTTAAAATGCTTTATTTCAGAGCCAACTCCATTTTATAAAGGGTTGAAAATTTTGGAGGAAATGGGTTGTCTTGTTGGACCTATCATCACAAATAATTTTGATGGCTTGGTGACAAGAGTCGGATTAAAAGAAAAATATATTAGGCGTTTCGAAGAAACTCATATTATACCGGAGATAGATTTCCATCCTGATGCCAGATCATTAATAGTAGTAGGAAGTCACGCAGATAGAAGGAAAGTAAGAGCTGCTGCCAGAAAAAAGGGATTAAAAATTATTTATATAGACCCTGAAGGATATTCTGAAGATGAAGAATTTATTCCTTATCCATTAGAGTCATTGGAGGCAGACGATATTCTTATCAGAGAAAGCGCAAGTATAGCAATGGAAAATATAATTGCAGCAATTAAAGGAAAGAGGGCGCTTATTAATGTCTAAAGTTATTATTCAAAATATTAAGAGTAAAATAACCGCATTTTATCATGGAGAAACAATTGAACTAAATGAACGAGATAAAAGGGAAATTAATGAATATTGGGAAAAACTTATTAACGATGGACGTCCACTTATTAGGGGGGCTGTATTTACTATTTTAGATATTAGTAATAGTCATAATGAATTAAATATTAATTTATCATTAACTGACTATGCTCATTACATGTATACAATAAATAACCCAGGTAGATTAACGCGGGAATGTATGGTAGTCTTTACTTCGGCTTTAGTCGAAACAGTTGATGGTTATTTAGTCATTGGAGAAATGGGAAGTCACACATCTACACCTAGAAGATTACAGTGTCCAGGTGGAGGAATTGATAAAAGTGATATCAAAGGAAGAATTGTAGATTTCGAGGGTAATATTGTAAGTGAGCTAGCTGAGGAGCTTGGAATTGAGCAAGGAATCGACTATCACAAAGTGATTCCCAAATATATAAAAACCGGGGGAGATAATAATTTTGTAGCTATTATTTTCTATGTGAATATTTCCTTGACAAAAGATGAACTTCAAAGAAGATTCGAAATACTAAAATCTTCTAAACAAAGTGAATTTCAATCACTTCAGTTCATTGAAAAGAAAAAATGTGCTGATTTTTCTAAAATAAATAAAAAGCCTGTCGTTGATTATCTATATCCTTTACTCTATAAAGTACAAGAAGATGCTTCGAGAGAGGGATAGTATAATGAAAAATATATTAGTCTTCACGAGTGTTGATTATCCAAAATTATACATACGCCTTCCATAAATTTGGGCATACTCAAACAAAGCAGCGGCCATCCCGGATTTCCAATCGAGAGGA
>NZ_JAEIGB010000042.1:0-3283 GCF_022341265.1 Geobacillus sp. YHL | reverse complement strand
AAGGCGAAGGTTATTTGACCCCGAGCGGCGGCGAGCCGGAGCTGGACAATGCGAAAAGCGCAGGCGAGCGGCTTCTTCCAACGGTTATCTAGTTTTGAAGGAATGAAAAAACTCTTGACAGCTCAGCGCGAATCATTATAATAGTAAATGTCTAAAGAGATGTCATTTCGCAGCAGCTCAGTGACGAGCATTTGCATCATCGGATGAACTGCGAGTTGCCTCGACGCATCCAGCTTCTTTGAATCGGCTGGCAGAGGAAGAGGCAGGACATCTTGTTGGGAGAATTGACCGTCGTTATGATTCCGCAGTAGCTCAGTGGTAGAGCAATCGGCTGTTAACCGATTGGTCGCAGGTTCGAATCCTGCCTGCGGAGCCATCGTGGAGAGCTGTCCGAGTGGTCGAAGGAGCACGATTGGAAATCGTGTAGGCGTGAATAGCGCCTCAAGGGTTCGAATCCCTTGCTCTCCGCCATGATCCATCAGCATGGCCCGTTGGTCAAGTGGTTAAGACACCGCCCTTTCACGGCGGTAACACGGGTTCGAATCCCGTACGGGTCACTTCTTTGTGGAGGATTAGCTCAGCTGGGAGAGCACTTGCCTTACAAGCAAGGGGTCGGCGGTTCGATCCCGTCATCCTCCACCATCTTAATATAAAAGCTGACTTGCTTTCTCATTCATCGCGAGTTGTCCCGACGCATCCAGCATCTTTGAATCAACTTGTAGAGGAAGAGGCAACGGACAACAACACCAAAAGCATTGTGAACATCAACTTACTTTCTTATCATCGCGGGGTGGGGCAACGAGCCTTTGCTTCATCGAATCCGCTTCGAGTTGCCTCGACGCACCGAGCATCTTTGAATCAGCTGGCAGAGGAAGAGGCAATAAATATTTAAACCGATACTCAGTGTATGATCGAAATAAGTTCATTTTCTATCGTCGCGGGGTGGAGCAGTCCGGTAGCTCGTCGGGCTCATAACCCGAAGGTCGCAGGTTCAAATCCTGCCCCCGCAACCAAAATTGGTCCCGTAGTGTAGTGGTTAACATGCCTGCCTGTCACGCAGGAGATCGCGGGTTCGAGTCCCGTCGGGACCGCCATTCTTTCAAAATTGTGAAAGATGAAAAATACGGCTCAGCAGCTCATTCGGTAGAGACGAGCATCCGCTTCATCGAATTCGCTTCGAGTTGCCTCGACGCATCGAGCGTCTTTGAATCAGCTGGTAGAGGAAGAGGCACAGAGCAATTCAACGAGCGAGTTAAAAAATAATATATGGCTCGGTAGCTCAGTCGGTAGAGACGAGCATCCGCATCGTCGAATCTGCTGCGAGTTGTCCCGACGCACCCAGCTTCTTCGAATTGGCTGGTAGAGGAAGGGACACAAAAGTCATCAACGAACAAGGGAAAAATAAGATACGGCTCGGTAGCTCAGTCGGTAGAGCAAAGGACTGAAAATCCTTGTGTCGGCGGTTCGATTCCGTCCCGAGCCACCACGAAACAACTAGAATAGGTTTGCATGCCGACTTAGCTGAATTGGTAGAGACGAGCATCTGCTTCATCGAATTCGCTTCGAGTTGCCTCGACGCATTCCGCTTCTTCGAATCAGCTGGTAGAGGAAGAGGCACAGAGCTCAACAATGAGCCACCTTCTTCATTCATCTTATGCCGACTTAGCTCAATTGGTAGAGCAACTGAATCGTAATCAGTAGGTTGCGGGTTCAAGTCCTGCAGTCGGCACCATTCCTTGGAGGGGTAGCGAAGTGGCTAAACGCGGCGGACTGTAAATCCGCTCCCTTTGGGTTCGGCGGTTCGAATCCGTCCCCCTCCACCATTTTAACAAAGGGGCATAGTTTAATGGTAGAACAGAGGTCTCCAAAACCTCCGGTGTGGGTTCGATTCCTACTGCCCCTGCCATTCCTATCATGATCATGGCGACTATGGCGAAGTGGTTAACGCACCAGATTGTGGCTCTGGCATGCGTGGGTTCGATTCCCACTAGTCGCCCTTCACTTACAACGTTGGGGTATAGCCAAGCGGTAAGGCAACGGACTTTGACTCCGTGATGCGTTGGTTCGAATCCAGCTACCCCAGCCACGGATGCGGAAGTAGTTCAGCGGTAGAACACCACCTTGCCAAGGTGGGGGTCGCGGGTTCGAGTCCCGTCTTCCGCTCTTGATCAAGGCGGCATAGCCAAGTGGTAAGGCAGAGGTCTGCAAAACCTTTATCCCCGGTTCGAATCCGGGTGCCGCCTCCATATCTAATGAATAAAAAAGTGTTGACAGTTGAAAGATAATTTGGTAAAATGTTGATTGTCGCGCCGATGTGGCGGAATTGGCAGACGCGCACGACTCAAAATCGTGTGGGGTAGCCCCCCGTGTGGGTTCGACTCCCACCATCGGCATCGAAAAACTGATGTATCAAGGATTCCTGCAAGATGCGGGAATCCTTTTTTATTTTATCCTCATACGATTCCCCATTGAAAAATCTGATTCAGTATTCCTCATACGACTTGTCAAAGAGGTGATATTTTGGCAAGGCGTAACAATAATTTATCCCCTGATGAAATTTTTGAAATGCACGCAAATTCTATTCAATCTGATGCTATTGATTTTCAAATAGCACTTGAAAAATTTCTTGAAGATTGCGAAATACGGAATTGTCGTCCTCAAACTATTCAATATTACAGAAATGAATTGTCTGTATTCTATAAGATTCTTCGTGAACAAGAAATAGAAGTTAATGTTTACAGAGTGACACCCGAAATCATTAAACAAAATGTCATTTTGTATATGAAAAATCAAAAGAAATGCAAAACAGTAACAATCAATACTCGGCTGCGTGCATTAAGAGCGTTTTTTAACTTTCTTGAACGAGAAAAAATCATTTCTAAAAAACAAAATCCTTTTCATGAGATTAAACTACTCAAAGACCGAAAGAAAGCAGTGCCGACTTTTACAAAAGAAGAAATTCATATCCTTTTTAAACAACCAAATTTAAGGACTTTTACTGGTGTAAGAGATTTAACTATAATGATGCTCCTTTTAGAAACAGGAATAAGGGCTTCTGAATGTGTGGGGATTCGATTATCAGACATAGACTTTCAGCGTTCACGAATCTTAATTCAAAATACAAAAGGTTACAGACAACGTTATGTGTCGATTCAAAAACAAATGAAAGAACAATTAAAAAAATATTTCAGGCGTGTTGATTATCCAATAAAATCCAAAGGGTATAGAAAAAAGAGCACCTTTCCTGTAGAATGTGAGTAGCGACACAAACAAACCCAGGAGG
>NZ_JAEIGB010000041.1:0-5417 GCF_022341265.1 Geobacillus sp. YHL | reverse complement strand
GGAAATCACCCATGTCCCATTCTGAAATAATTCACAAAAAATTTAGCACATTCTTTCGGAAAGGGGGAGAGGGATATTCCGAAGGAATGTGCAAAAAAAAGTCTTTTTTGTGCGGAAATAAAGTGATAATTTACAAGTAGTGCCCGGTCGGCTCCACCGCGACGATCACCTCTGACTTCCCAAACGCTTGCATCGCCTCCTGAATCGCTTTATACAGCTGCTGAAACCCCTCTTTCGACTGGAAGATCGGGAACGACTTGCGAAGCACGCGCCCCCGGTCATCCACGAAGCAGGCGTAGTGGGTTCGTTTCGCGATATCGATGCCCACGACAAGCGTTTGTTCCGTGACTTGATCAATTTTATAGTTTTGTGTACAATTCATCTGAAGTCCTCCTTGGTATGGTGAGTGATGTGGTTGACACCCCTGCATCATACCAAGAGGGCTTTTTTTGATCAAGTCCCCGGAAAAGCTCCTAACGGGAATGCTCCATTATGGAAGGAGAGATGGATTTTCATGCCTGGGTGGGGAGTAAAATTTACTCATGGATGTTTTTTGTCACTAAATCACAAAATTTGGTGATGAACCTAAAATTTATCATTAGAATCATGATTGGAGCTTCAATTCGATGAAGCTGATATCTGTTATGTATCCCTTATTCATCTCATCTTTATCCAACTATAACGAAAAACGAATATAAACAAAATACGGCAAGAGTCCGGTGGAATGCCGAACTCTTGCCGCATAAGGTTCACTCTTTTATACGTATCTATTTGACAGGTATTATTATTTAGCCAACCTGTATCCTTTAAACGAATCAATCAAAGGAGCGGATGAAGGAATGATTATGGAGTTAATTTTAAATCCGCCCAATGTGGGTGTGCCTCAAGTCTACGCTCCATATCGCGGAACGCTTTGAGTGAACGGCTTAGCTTGCTGTAAGCGTCGCCTCCTTCACCCCAACCTTGGTAGCCAATCATCCCATTATAGCCCATCTTTTTAAGCTGTCCAAGCAACGCAAAATTATCTAACTCTCCGACATCCAAAGGCTCGATTGTCGCCACTCCCCCAAAACCGTGAGGATCTCGGCGGCTGCCAGAAATGTTTACTTGTTTTAAGTAAGGGGATACCGCTCTAAGTGTACCTAATAGGTTTGTTCCATCGACTGCGTACCAATGGTAGCCGCAAAATACAATGCCGAGATTAGGATGATTGAGACGCTTGCAAAGTCTTACTGCATCTTCATGGCGTTCAACCCAGAATGATAAGTGTGTGTAAAGTAAGATATTAATGTTTCTTCGTTCCGCAATCTTCAGTGCTTTTTCCAGCCACTTCACAGCGATGTCGTCCCCTTTAGGGTCTGAAGGGCGTATATGATGTCCGACAGATTGAATCGCCAGCTCGACCGTGGAGCATCCTTCCATGATCTCCAGCATTTTTAAAATACCCGTATTTCTTGGATGGTCCTCACCTAATGAAAGGTCTAACACAACGTACACGCCAGCGACATCCAGTCCATATTTCTCCTTAACGTTTTTCAGCTTCTCTACATCTCTCCACCGTTCTCCGTGCCAGACGGATAAATGGGTCGCATCATACCCGATCTCTTTTAGCATTTCACACCGAGCTTCAAAGCTATAAATGCCCATGGAGTTATAAAAAGCAAAATCCATTGCATAAAATTTGTAAGCCATGTTTCTAAATTCTCCCTTCGGATGAATGCTTCATTACAGTGATTTCAATGCTTCCGCAATCTCTGTATCCCCCGACATTAAATCGAATGCTTTTTTATACGTATTTGGTTCATCAAGAGATTGAACGATTGTTCTTGCTACATCTTCACGTGGAATGCTCCCGACATTTAAGTTTTCTGCTACAGCAACCAACCCTGTGCCTTTTTCATTAAGAAGATATCCAGGACGAATAATCGTATAATTTAAACCACTATTCATTAACATACGGTCAGCATAATGTTTAGCGACATAATAAGGTTTGAGGTTTTCTGGCCAGTTCTCACGGTTGTGGGCCTGGAATGAGCTCACCATGACAAATCGTTTAATTCCGACTTTTTCTGCAGCTTCCATCGCTTTTACGGCACCGTCTAAATCGACAAGCAATGTCTTATCCGCTCCTGTGTGTCCACCTGAACCGGCAGAGAATACGATCGCGTCACAGCCTTTGGCTGCTTCGGCAATTTCATCGACAGTACCTTCAAGATCAGCGAGTACCGCTTCAATTCCTTTTTTCTGAAAAGCCTCCAATTGCTCTTGTTTTCGAACCATTGCACGAACGGTGTGCCGCTCATGCGCATGAAGCATGCTCACCACTTGTTTGCCTACTTTTCCGTTGGCGCCAATGACCAAAACTTTCATACGCATCCTCCCTTTCTTATATTTACGTCTTTAAAGGTTATCAACCAAATGGATTGTCCTCATCATGATAAAGCCGGAAAGTGTGGAAGCACAAATTCACCTAATTCTTCGATCACTTCTTCTACTGGGCGTTGGCCATATTTTAAGTTGATGATGACATGGTTCACACCTGCATCTCGTAAAGCTTCAAGAAATTCGATAAGGAAAACGCGGCCCGTACGGAATCCAAGATGAATCGGTATTGGTACATGATATGGGTCTTCCGCCAAATCAACATAAAGCGATTGGGTAAATGGCTTAAATTCCTCTGTTAACGAACGCCAATTCTCGATTAATGCTCTTTGAAATTTGAGTGCACGTGGATAGTAAATCCAACCATCACTATGTTCAGCAATCCATTCAGGAGACTGTCCACTGTGACCTGTCACCATTACTGGTATGTCTGACAATTTCGGTTTTGGCAAAAGATCTCCATTTGTCATATGCACTCGTAAAGAGTCAATGGCAGGAAAATGCTCTTTCCATGCTTTTTTCATGACACCAATTGCTTCTCGGAATAATTCGCTCCGATCTTCTGGATTCACAGAGAATGCTGGAAACTCGATTGGACGGTCACCTGTTGCGACACCGAGAATAAGTCTTTCACCAGATAATCTGTCTACAGAAGCCGCCGCTTTTGCGACATGAAGAGGATGGCGCAATGTTAAAATAATACTTCCCGTTCCCAAGGCAATCTTTTCTGTGTTGGCAGCAACATACCCTAAATACGTAAACGGGTCATATATTTGCCCGACATCCCCGAAATTAGGATCGCGCAACGGTACATCTCTCACAAATAATGAAGCGAAATTGAGTTCTTCTGCTCGTTTGGCTAACTTCATTTGCTTTTCTATATTCATCTCAGGGACATCGCCCATATACGATTCAATCGGAAAGAACAATCCTAAAGTTAGTTTGTTTTCTTGATACATGCGTGAATACCCTTTGTGATTTTTAAATTTTTCCATTTCACATCTACCTTCCAATTATTTTTTAATTTTTTTAATTTCGTTGTATCTAGAAAAGCGTTCCATCAAAACATAAAATATCTTAAAGATGATTCAGTATGATGTTTTGTAGTTACTCTTTGTACGATAGCCGATAAAATTCCCCGAGATTTATTCCTTATCACAGCACTTATTATTCCTGACAAGATAGCGTGCATACAGGGTGTCATTCTATAGTCAAATAGTGTATTGTTTTAAGATGCCGCAGTGGCAGTTGAAGCATCCATTTTTATCACTTCGTCAATAATCGCACTGCCAAGACAAACATCATTGTCATAAAATACCGCTACTTGTCCTGGAGTAACGGCTTTAACTGGTTTTTCGAATTCCACAAAAGCCGTTCCATTCGGACGAATATGAACGGTTACTTTCTGATCTTCTTGACGGTATCTGAATTTAGCTGTACATGCAAATGTACGTGGACGAACATCCCCGTTAATAAAGCTAATGTTCGATGCAATAAGACCGGTAGAAAACAGAGCAGGATGATTTTTACCTTGAGCGACGAGTAAAACGTTGTTTTCTAAATCTTTATCGACGACATACCAAGGTTCCCCTGTTCCTTTTCCACCGATTCCAAGTCCTTTTCGTTGGCCAATCGTATAGTACATCAACCCATCATGAGTACCTAGCACTTCTCCATCTAGAGAACGAATTTCTCCGGGCTGTGCCGGTAAATAATTCTTTAAAAAGTTTTTGAAATTTCTTTCTCCAATAAAACAGATTCCTGTACTATCTTTTTTATTGGCGTTAACAAGGTTCAATTCTTGAGCGATTTTTCGTACTTCATCTTTCGTTAATTCTCCAATAGGAAACAGGACTTTTGACAAATGCTCTGCTGTTAATTGGCTAAGAAAATACGTTTGATCTTTATTGGGATCTTTTCCACGCAATAAGGCGATTTGGCCATTTTCTCTGTTGATTCTTGCGTAATGGCCTGTCGCGATATAATCAGCATCTAGTGAAAGAGCGTAGTCAACAAACGCTTTAAACTTAATTTCTGTATTGCATAAAACATCTGGATTTGGTGTTCGCCCCCGTTTCAACTCATCTATAAAGTACGTAAATACTCGATCCCAATATTCTTTTTCGAAGTTCACACTGTAATAAGGAATCCCGAGTTGATTGGCAACTCTCTTAACATCTTCGTAATCTTCCGTTGCTGTACATACACCATCGTCATTAGTGTCATCCCAATTTTTCATAAATACACCGATTACGTCATACCCCTCTTGTTTTAAAAGGTAGGCTGCCACAGAGGAATCAACCCCACCCGACATTCCAACGACAACCCGTTTTTTCTTCAACCTTATTCACCTTCTTAAACTGAAATATTTTTTGTTACAGTTATGTTTAAAAAAAATTGATGGAGCACAACTAACATAAAAGCATTAGTCGTACTTTTGTTTCAGGCATGAAAACCTAACTACTATTGATTTCATCAATGATATCTTTGATCGTTACACCTTTTAAATAATTTAAAAAGTGTTCTTCCGCATTGTGAAAAACGCGAATGAGTATATTTGATAGGTTTCTGCCTATTGGACAATTCTCATTGGAATCAGGGCATTTCGGTACAAGCGTTTCCTCACTAGTGATTTTAAATATTTTGTCTAACGTAATATGTTCCGGCGAATCGTTTAAAGAGAATCCGCCTTTTGCCCCTTCTTTAGAAGTAATAATATTTTCTTTCCTTAATATGCTCAAAATTTTCCTTAATCTTGCTGGGTGGACAGAAACACTTTGGGCAATGTCTTCACTGGTCACTCGTTGGCTTTGCTTTTGGGCCAGGTAAGCGACGCAGTGAACGGCAATCGAAAAATCGCTATTCATAATGAACCTTCCTCCTAACTGTAATAATAATGATTACAGTTGATATTGTCAATTGCAAATAATTTCTAAAACCCGTGGTGCTAGTTGAGCTTTAGCGCTCAACTAGCCCAAGTGTAACCAGGGAATAAGCTAACAATATACCGTCTAGTGCCACTTCAAATCCGATAA
>NZ_JAEIGB010000040.1:0-5825 GCF_022341265.1 Geobacillus sp. YHL | reverse complement strand
TTCGCTTGGTGGCCCCGACGAGCGTCGCGAACAAAAGTTCGCAACCCTCGTCGGGGATCATTTCGGAATGTCACCCACAAATATTTTACTCACACCTAGAACTGTAAAGCAAACGGTATTAGGGTATGATGCTTGTTACTTGCTGAATGTGGGAGTTAAACGGTGATCCGTGTTTTCTATATTAAGCTTTTGTTGAAATGCTATTTATTTTGGAAGAAGAAGGTTTAGTGGATATATATATAACGATAAAAGCTAGAATCGTTAAAATGGTTACTGATAAAGTAGTTTTTAGTCCTACGACATCCCATTGATTAATTAGAAGGAGAAAAGCGGGAATAGTCGCTGTAATCCATGCTTGAATAAACGCGACCCAACCAGTAAAGACAGCGATGTTCTTTTTTTGTGCAAGTAGTAAGTAAAATAAAGTCCAAAGGAAGGACCACATAAGCCAAATAATACCGAATTTTATATCTTGCAGTTTAGCAAAGTTTATATAACTATATCCTAAAGCTAGAATTGCTACCCATAGAGAGTACCATCCCAAACCTGAAGAGTCTAAGTTTTTTAGATTAGAAATTCCTACATATAGATAAGTTAAACCAAAAAGAAATATACCTGAAGCGTTAAAGATCATCCATGGATCCCCTTTAGATGTAAATATGAGATAAAACGGTGTAATAACTTGCATCGCTCCAATAAATAAGTTGAACACTCCAGCGCTTTTTTCATCGACTTTCCCCAATAACATTAAGCTATTGATAAATAATACAGCGCCAACATACATTAGGCCGACTTTATCCATGTTCCTTCCCCTCTCAACAGTGAATAATTATGGCCTTTCTTGTGTTGATTCAAAGAGGATCAGATTGCCGTCCTTTATTTTTGCAATAAATTGGACTGGATGGTCTTGATGTAATCGTTTACTAATTTTTGCGGCTAAGGGAACTTCTATATATTTTCGAATAGCGCGTTTTAAAAATCTCGCGCCATATCGCTGATCAAAACCTTTCTTAATCAAGAATTTACGAGCAGATTCGTCGAGCTGAAGTGTGCAGTTATATTTTTTTATTCTTCGGTTAATAGCCTGAATTTGGAGATCAAGAATATGTTCTAGCGCATCTTGTTTTAACCAATGAAAGACAAAAATATCATCGAATCTGTTGATGAACTCGGGACTAAATCGTTTTTCTAACTGAGAAAGAACAATAGAGCGGAGAAAATCTTGTTCTGTTTTCCCCCAATTAGAAGGACGTAAGAACCAAAGAAATTTACGTAATTTATACTTTAGACTTTTGCTAGCATAACTAATGATTTCTTTTGCGCCAATATTGCTTGTCATAAAGATCATGGCATTACGGAAATTAATAACTTTCTCTCCCGATGTCATTACTAATATACCGTTATCCATTACATTAAGCAGGGAATAAATAACTTGATCATCTGCTTTTTCCAGTTCGTCAAAAAGAACAATCCCAGGTTTACTGTAGGATCCTTCAATTTTTTCCTTTTGGAATAAGGAGTTTCCCTCTTTACTCCCTACGTACCCTGGAGGAGCACCTGTTAACGCCGCAGCATAGTGTTCCTGGGTTAGTGTATTCATGTCAATTCGACAATAAGCTTCCGCATTTCCGTAGATAGCTTCACTAAGCACTCGAACTATTTCTGTTTTTCCCACACCTGTTGGCCCTAGAAATAATGCGACATACAAAGGGCGGTTCTCTTCTGTGATATCAGTCCAAACAATATTTAACATTTCCTCTATACCATCTAAAACTTCATCTTGTCCCCAAATTTTTGATCGTATATGATGAATCACTTCATTTACTTCAAAGCGAAATCGTGTAACTAAGGGAGAAGAGGAATTGAAAGTTTCTGAAAGATTAGCTGATGATGAATTTTGGTGGCGATTCTCATTTAAATCCTTTAATTTCGATGTTATAAATGTCATCGCATCATCCCCTAATTGTATCGATAAAGGAGGTCAGGTCCAAGAACCTGCCCCCCTTCTCTTTCTTATTCCTAGATCATTTTCCAGCTACTTTTTCTATTCCTTCGTGAGGTATTCCTTCTATCGGACACTCAGCAGTTCCTACTGTGGAACGTGTGATCTTTTCTACGTTTTCACGGGCCTTTTCTGCATCAAGCACCCATGTACGGTAGAAGTCAAATGGACACTCTGCTACGCCACGACCGTCTTCTCCTGATTTAATTAAACCGGTATATCCACGGTGAAGTAGTTTAAATAAGTGGTTTTGTGATTGTGAGTTTTTGCGGAAATCGCGGATTTGCGATATAGAGAGTTCGGCGTATTGAACTCCGTTTTCCTCTGTGCCGCATTCCCCTAATGTACGACCATCAAAACCAATAATAGCTGAATGACCAAAATAAGAATAAACACCGTCGAATCCAGACGCATTAGCAACAGCAACATACGTATTATTCGCCCAGGCCATTGCTTTCGCCATGATAATTTGTTGTTCTTTTGCCGGATACATATATCCTTGGCATCTAACAATAAGTTCTGCGCCTTTCATAGCACAATCACGCCATATTTCTGGATAGTTTCCGTCGTCACAGACAATTAAACTTATTTTGATTCCTTTTGGTCCTTCTACTACATAAGTAGTGTCTCCAGGATACCACGGTTCAATTGGGCACCAAGGAATAATTTTACGGTATTTCTGTACAATTTCTCCTTTGTTATTCATTAAAATCAAGGTGTTATAAGGAGCTTTATTTGGATGATCTTCATGTCTTTCACCTGTTAAAGAAAATACCCCCCAAGTGTTGGCAGCACGACATGCTTCGGCAAATATAGCAGTTTCTTCACCAGGAATGGAAGAGGCAGTATCATACATTTCTTGTTCATCGTACATGATTCCATGAGTGCTGTACTCTGGAAAAACGATTAAGTCCATACCAGGGAGTCCCTTTTTGATTCCCACAATCATGTCCGCTATTTTGCGGCAGTTGTCCAATACCTCCTCCTTTGTGTGAAGACGCGGCATTTTGTAGTTGACCACTGCAACACCGACTGTGTCATGGCTGCTCGAGATATCCCCATGTCTCATTTTTCATTACTCCTTTCCTTGATTGATTTGATTGTATAGATGGAAACGAAGATCATATGCTTTGTTTCCATCCATCTGCCCTATATTTCTTGCAAGAAGTGTGCCAAGTTTAGATGTTGTTAACATATCTTATATTTAAATAAGTGGGATAGGGAGGTTTTCAATTTTGCGACAGTAGTTTTTGATTAAATATTTGAAACATTAGTAATTTTATAATAAAATCAGAAACGATAGAGGATGTTCAATTTTTATACATTGTTGCAAAATGATACAAAGGGGGGATTATATGAATATTTGTATAGGTCTTTTATTTTCATTAACAGGCATCACTTCCTTAACGGAAATTGGCCAATATCAAGCAGCTGCGTATGCCCTCGAGAAATTCCAAAAAGATTACAGCAAATCAAATATTTCATTTACATATGAAGTAAGAGACATTCGTTCCGATCCAATTGAAAGCTATAGGCAAGCATTGGATATGGCGCGTTCAGGGATAAAAGTTTTTGTAGGATGCTATACATCCGCATGTCGCAAAGCTATTTTACCTGTTCTTGAGCAATACGATTGTTTTTTAATATATCCGGCGCTTTATGAAGGACAGGAGATTCATCCAAATGTTTTCTATGTTGGAGAAATTCCCAATCAACAAATAGCTTCACTGCTTAAATTTACGGTTGAACAATTTGGAAAAAAAGTTTATTTAATTGGAAACGATTATGTTTACCCTAGATATACGAATCAGCAAATTAGAGAGATGCTATATGAGTTGGATGGGAAAGTGATTGGGGAAAAATATGTTCCATTAGGGCACAAAGAGTTTTCGCCTTATTTTGAAGAGATTAAGCATTCTTCTCCTAATGCGATATTGTCTACGCTTGTTGGGGAAAGTATATTGCCTTTTTATAAAACTTATTATGAATTAGGATTAAATCCTGAGGAAATACCTATTATTAGCCCAATTACGACAGAGCTGGAAATACAAGCAATGGGACCTAAATATGCGGCTGGTCATTATAGTTGTTTTAGTTATTTCCAGTCATTAGATATTCCTGAAAACCATTTATTTGTAAAAGGTATGAAAGAAAAGTATGGATTGGACACGGTTATTTCCGCAGTTATGTGCAGTACTTACATTGGGATTCAGATCGTATTAGAAGCGATATGTCATTTACAATCCACAGAAAGAAGGAAAATCTTAAAATATTTATACGAGAAAGAGTTTTCTTCCCCAAGTGGAAAAATTAAAATAGAATCTAATCATCATTTGTCAAGAGAAGTGAGAATTGGAAAAGCAAAGGAAAATGGACAGTTTGAAATTGTTTGGAGCTCGGGACAACAAATTTCTGCAAGGCCACTTTTAACAAATACGCTTCTAGATTCTATGGATGAAGAAGAGATATGGAAAGTTTTAGTCGAAGAAATTGGTAAAGAGGTATCTGATGGGATTATCGTCGTTGACCAAAATAATAAGATTTTATACATGAATCCTTACGCTTATTCTGTAACTAGAGCCAAACAAGGGGACGTTCTCGATGATGCACATTTATCGGATATAGGCTATGAAGTAACGAAAAGAGAAGTGAAGAAATCTTATCATGTTTTTTTGATTTTTATCAAGAAAACATCCGTACAATCTCCTTCGTGTGGAATACCGTCTAAAAATAAGTATCAATTTGGAAATATCGTAACTTACAATCCGGCTTTTCAAAAAGAGCTTCATATTGCTTCAATCGCCTCACAATTTGACACAAATGTATTAATATTAGGGGAAACTGGCACTGGTAAAGAAGTTTTGGCACGGACTATTCATGAGCAAAGCCCTCGTCGTAATGGACCGTTTATTGCTTTGAATGCGGGGGCTATTCCAAAAGAACTGATTGCTAGTGAGTTATTTGGATATGTGGAAGGAGCATTTACAGGTTCAAAAAAAGGCGGAAACATTGGAAAGTTTGAAGCCGCCAATGGGGGCACATTGTTTCTTGATGAAATTGGAGAGATGCCATTAGAATTGCAAGTAAGCCTTCTTCGAGTGCTAGAGGAGCGAAAAGTGGTTCGTATCGGTGATTATAAGGAACGACCTGTTAATGTAAGAGTCATCGCTGCAACAAACCGCAATCTTAAAGAGGAAATTGCTTACCAGGGCTCTTTCCGTTCCGACTTATATTATCGGTTGAATGTGTTTACCATTCATGTCCCTCCACTTCGACATCGAATAGAAGATATTCCTTATTTATCGATACAATTCTTGCGTCAGTTTCATCAGTATTATGGAAAAGGACCTCTAGATTTATGTGATTCCGCATTGCAAATGCTTCAGTCCTATCATTGGCCAGGTAACATACGCGAATTGAAAAACGTGATGGAAAGGGCGTTTCTTTTAGCCATTAATGAGCCGAAAATCCTTCCTTTACACTTACCTGAAGATTTTCAAAATTCCAGTACAATAAAACAATCTCACTTAGCTGGTAATCTAAAGTATATGGAAAAACAAATGATCGAGCAAGTTCTTCAAGAAACAAAAAATATTACAGAAGCAGCTAAAATTCTTGGTGTAACTAGAAGCACATTATACCGAAAAATGAATAAATGGAATATCCGAAAAAAACATTTTAAAAGCAGTAGTAGTTGATTTCGTACCAACTGGTGTAAATTATCACCTGTAGATGAGCAAATTCACTGACATAAATTTACAACTAAACAAAAAAGGAGACATGAACCCGATTCCTTGGTTAGAATAGATGTACCACCAACTAT
>NZ_JAEIGB010000004.1:0-183190 GCF_022341265.1 Geobacillus sp. YHL | reverse complement strand
GCTTCGCTTGGTGGCCCCGACGAGCGTCGCGAACAAAAGTTCGCAACCCTCGTCGGGGATCATTTCGGAATGTCACCCACAAATATTTTACTCACACGCATAGGGAGGCTGTTCAATTCGCCTCGATCAATCCGTATTTTCCGTCTTTGCGGCGGTAGACGATGTTCGTCCGGTTTGTTTCCGCGTTGGTGAAAATGAAGAAGTTGTGCCCCAACAAATTCATTTGCAAAATCGCTTCTTCGCTGTCCATCGGCTTCAAGCTGAAATGTTTCGTGCGCACGATTTCAAACTCCTCTTCATTCTCCGCCGCGGAAGCGCCGACCGAGACAGGGGCAGCCAGCTTCGCTTCTTTCTCGCGGTCGCGCAGCTTCCGATTGACTTTCGTTTTATGTTTGCGGATTTGCCGCTCCAGTTTATCCGTCACTAAATCGATCGCCGCATACATATCTTCATGGCGCTCTTCAGCGCGCAGCAACAAATGCGGCATCGGAATGGTCACTTCGATTTTCCCTTGTCCATCGTTGTATACTTTTAAATTGACGTGCACATGCACGTCTTCGGTGCCATCAAAGTAGCGTTCCAGTTTCCCGATTTTTTTCTCCACGTACTCGCGCAACGCTGGAGTTACTTCGAGGTTTTCCCCGCGAACGTTATACATCATCGCTGACCACTCCTTATCTTATAAAACTGTAAATCCCTACACTTTTTATTACCCATCCAATCCATGTTTCAATCAAAAATATTTTTGAAGATTTTGTGAAAAACATAGGAAAATATGGTAAGATAGGCATAGGTGTTTTTTCTTATGATGTGGAAGGTACGGAGTGTGTGAACGATGCGAAAGGTCCATATTTCCCATGCGAAAAGCGGTGACGTGCTCGCTGTCGACTTGTTCGCCGCCAACGGCAGCGTCCTTTTGTCGCGCGGCGTGCGGCTGACAAGCGGCTACATCCGTTCTTTAGCACAAAAAGGGGTTCAATACATTTATATTGACGACAAACAAACATATGACATCCGCCCGCGCCCGCTCATCAGCCCGACCGTGCGCCAGCAGGCAGTGAAAAAAGTGTACGAGACGATGACGGCCTTGATTGAGCAAAAAAAAACTGCTCAGCCGTGTGTCCTCCCTCGATTTAGGAAAAGAGTACGAAAAAGTGTTCAAAGACATTTTGGATTATTTGCTAAAACAAGAAGATTTGCTCATCAACTTGTCGGATTTGGTCATTTCCAATGGATACTTTTTCCACCATTCAGTCAACGTCGCCACCATTGCGGGTGTCATCGGCATCGCCAAAGGCTACCGCCCCCAGCAGCTGCTCGACCTTGGCATCGGCGCGCTGTTGTTTGACATCGGCATGACGCAGCTTCCTGATGGGCTCTGGCGGAAAAAAGGATTCTTGACGGAAGAGGAAAAGGAAATCGTCCGCCGCCATACGTATCTCGGCTTCGAGCTGTTGCGGCGCCAGCGCAACATTTCGCTCTTTTCCGCCCACTGCGCCTTGCAGCACCATGAGCGGTGCGACGGCAGCGGCTACCCGCGCGCCTTATCGGGCGATGAAATTCACGAATACGCCCGCATCGTCGCCATCGCCGACGTTTTTGACGCCTTGACATCGGCGCGCTACCACCGAAGACAATACTCGCCGCACGAGGCAGCCGAATACCTATCCGCCGCCGGCGGCATTTTAGACTATGATCTGATCAAGCTGTTTCTCTCTCACATCGCCATCTACCCGGTCGCCACGACCGTCTTGCTCAACACCGGGCACGTCGGCGTCGTCTCGCAAGTGTTTCCGGGCTTCCCGCTCCGCCCCATCGTCCGCGTCATCAAAAACCCAGCAGGCGAGGAGCTGAAAAGCCCGTATGAGATTGACTTGCGGAAAGAGATGAACATCACGATCGTGAAAGCCGTCTGAAGCGAAAAGGACAGCGCGTGCTGTCCTTTTCTTTATCGCCGTTTGTCGTAAAACATCCCGTCAAACGAAAGCGGCTGCTCGTACGGGTGAACGTAGCGGGCGTTCGCCTGCCGCTTCGCCCCTGTCATCCGCAAGTCGCGGCGAATTTCTTCGCACACCCGAAGCAGCCGTGCCTCAATCTCTTGATTCCAAACGATAATCTCACGGCCAAGCTCTTGTTCTTCCTCGCTGTATGGCGGCCGCAGCTTCCGAAGCAGCTCCTCACGCTCCCGAAGCAGCCGATCGACCGCCGCAAGCCGCTCTTCGCGCTCCTCGGACGGCCACGGCAGCGCCGTCGCCTCAAGCAACTCCTTCGTTGCGCGCCAAACATCGTGCACAACGCCCATTACGCCTGCCCGCCTTCCGCGTATTGGCGCTGCCGGTTCAGCTGAATCACTTGCTTCCACGTATCGCGAAACTCGACGACATACCCTTCCACCTCGTCCAAAATCGCCGCATCGTTTTTCACATTCGCCTCGACCAGGCGGCGGTAGATGTAGTCATACATGGTCATCATCGATTTCGCGACGTCATATTCCATTTTCAGCGTCGCCATCAATTCCAAAATGATCTTTTGCGCCTTCAACAAGTTTTCATTACGCGCCGCGATATCGCCCGTCTCCATCGCCTGGCGCGCGAGCTTGATAAACTTCAAGCAGCCGTTATACAGCATCAATGTCAACTCCCCAGGCGACGCCGTCTGCACAGCGTTCGCTTGGTAGTGTTGATACGGATTGTTCGTTGCCATCCCGATCACTCCTCTTCCACGTCAAGTGCTGCACACGTTTCAAGATTGAAGCAAGAACGTTTTTTTCAGCCAAACCGCCCCTTTCAAGAGGCGTCGCGCCTTTTCAGTTGTCTCAGCCTAAAACCTCCATCATCAGGAAGCGGATCGCTTTCCGATGATGGCCAAGCGCCAACGGACGCCTGCATGCCACAGCCGCTGATCGTTATCTTTGCATGCCGCCAAAGGCATTCATCAAATACATGCTTTGTTGGTTGGCGCGCTGAATCGCCTCTTCCATCGCTGTGAATTGGCGGTAGTAGCGGTCTTCAATCTGTTTCAGCCGATCTTGAAACCGGTCAATTTGGTCATTGATCTGGATTAAATCGCGCCCGATCGCAAACTGTTGGTTTGTCCAAACGGTTTTCCCCGCCTTTTGCTCGATTTTCCCGATCGTTTCCTTGATCGTATCGCGCAGGCGGCGGGCGATGCCTTTCTCCGCATCGGTCGCACCGTCTTGGTTAAACAACTGATAGACGGCATCCGGATTTTCCTTGATTTTCTCCCGCAGCTTCGTTTCGTCAATGATCAACTTCCCGCCGTCTAGATAATTTGACGACGTCGTAATCCCGATTTGCGCGAGCTGCGAGAACCCGCTTGGGATGTTCGCCCCTTCGACTTTCGTGTACACATTCATCCGCATTTTGCTGAGGGCGCTGGACAAAATGGAATCACCGCGAAGCATCCCGCTCCGCGCCTTTTCTTCCCACAGCTCAATTTGCTTTTCCGTCATCGCTTCCTTTTGCTCGTCGGTAAGCGGCGGATAGTCGCGGTAGCGCTCTTCTTTCAGCTCGGCGTTGATTTTGGCGATCGTTTCGTTGTATTTGTCAACAAACCCTTTAATGGCGTTAAACATCGCGTCCGCATCCGTCGCCACCGACACCGTCGCCGTGCCCGTCCCTTTCACCGTATACGTCACACCGTTGATCGTAAATGTATTCGACGAGCGGGTCGTTCGCAAGCCGTTGATGGTGATGTCGGCGTCTTTCCCTGCCGTTTTCCCCGTGAGCTCTTGCCCCGCTACGGTATTCGTAAACCCAAGCTTTTGCGCGAAAAAGTCAGCCGTCGTCTGATCAGCGAGCACCAAGCTCGCCTGCGCCCCCGTCTCTTTTTTCATGATCGAAATCCGCCCGGTTTTTTCATCGTAAAACGCGCTGACGCCAAGATCCGCATTGTTGTTGAGCTGGGCGATCAACCCGTCCAGCGTCGTTCCTTGTTTTACCGTGATCGTCGCCTGCTTCGTGCTCCCATCCCCGTTCGTCACATTGATCGTCAACGTCGTATCAGCGGCAACGGAAAAACTCGCCTTGTCCACTCTCACGGCGGCATCCGACAGCCAGACGGCCGATGTGGCCACTTGGTTTACTTGCATCGTCGTCGCCACGTTCGCCGCACTCGATCCCGCCGTCGCTGTGACGACCGATTCGTTCGAACTCGAGACAGTTTTTTTGAGCATGCTGCTTTGGAGCGTGATGTTGCTGAACAAATAGTCGTCAAGCCCCTGAAGCAACGTGTTCATCGCTCGGTAATCATCACGCTGCCACTCGAGCAGCTGCTTTTTCTGCTTCAATTTATCAAGCGGCATCCGCTCCGCTTTCATCAAATCGCTCACGATTTTGTCAATGTCCATCCCGCTCGCGAGGCCGCTGATGCGCAACGTATTCGCCATTTCGACTCACCACCGTTAAATTTTTTTATCCACCAAAAGCCCGACAAACTCCATCATCGCCGCGTACATATCCAACAGCTTTTTCGGCGGAATTTCGCGGATCACCTCATGCGTCTTTTCATCGATTACTTGCACGTAGTACTCATTCAGCTCCTTATGCAGCTCAAACCGAATTGATGTATGGCTTGGCTGCAGCAACTCATTCAACCCATTGACTACATTCTCGAGCTCATCGTGCGAAAACAGCCGCGCAGGAGAAGAAACAGACTCCTCCCCTTCCGGCGGCCGCACCGCCGACAGCCCAGCATTCGTCTTCGCCTGGTCATTTCGCATCGGTTCATACGAAGGAAACGAAGAAGACAACCGTTCAATCGTCATACGACCCGCTCCTTTGGTTTGGACGCTTTCTATGATTTATATCGGATGAAACATGGGAAGTGTGAAGTGGGGAAAGGAGAGAAATGCGGTGGCAACGTGTGAGTAAAATATTTGTGGGTGACATTCAGGAATAATTCGCCGACGAAGGTTACGAACTTTTATTCGCGACGCTCGTCGGGGGTACCAAGCGAAGTGCGGTAGAAAAAAGCCAATGTCATGCAAAAAGGACTCTCTCCCTGCTATGATGGTGATGACCAACATCCATAAAACAGGAGGGAGAGAGTCCATGAAACATCTTATCACAGAATGGCTTTTATGAAAAGAACTGGAGGAACAATTAGTAAGAACTCTTCAAAAGGTGTTCGTTGCCTTGGTGGCGGCCCTTTTGGAGGAGATTGATCAACAACTGGCGGAAGCGCGGGACAAGCGCCGGTATCAGCTGAAAGACAAACGGCCGACTACGATCCAAACGCTGTTTGGAGAAGTGACGTTTCGACGGAACTACTACTATGACCGGCAAACGGGGAACTATACCTTCTTGCTGGATGCCGAATTAGGCTTTGATGGGGCCCGATCGATCAGTCCTTGCCTCGAGGAAACGGCGGTCGAGTTGGCCGTAGAGTGCTCTTCCTACCGCAAAGCGGCCCGTACGTTGGAGTCGATCGTGGGGTATGCGGTCATGAGCCACGAGGCGATTCGCCAACTGGTGCTGGAGGCCCCTGTCTCGCTGCACCGCCCTGTTTCCCAACGGCACGGCCGAGTGCTGTTTGTGGAGGCGGATGGACTGTTTATTTCCCGCCAGGGGAAAGGGAAACGGGCGAAAGAAGAGAAAATCCTGGCGGTTCACGAGGGATGGAAACGAAACGGTTCGCAGCTCGAGCTCGTGAACCGGCGCCACTACCTCCATGAAGGGGAGGGAGACGTGTGGGAACGGTTCGAAGAGTGGCTGATGAACGAATATGCCTATGATCCGTGCCGGGACCTGTTGATCATCAACGGCGACGCGGCGTCGTGGATCACGGCCTGCCGGGAGTATTTTGGGAAGCTAGCCTGCTTTCAGGTGGATCGGTTCCATGGTGGCGCGGGAGCTGCGCCAATACCTCTCGGGCCATCCGCGTTGGCGGGACATGCGGAAGAAGCTGGCGAAACAAGACGAAGAGGGGCTTCTCGTGGAGCTGAACAGCGCGGTCGGCACGTTGGAGGACGAAGCGAAAGAGAAGCAGATGGCTGCCATGATCCGCCGGATCGAGTCGATGCCGGGATGCATCCGGGACTATCGGGAGTGGCTGTCGGAGCAAGGGGTGGAGACGACCGGCATGCGTCCGATGGGCCACGCCGAGAGCGTGATGAGCCGGTTCGCGCATCGGGTGAAATCCCGCCGCAGCTGGAAAGACCAAGGGCTTCGAGCGTTTCTGAAGGCGATGGCAGCACGAATCGACTGGATGTTGTGGAGAAAGGGGCGGTTGGAGGAGGAAGAGCCCCGGAGGGCAGCCTCGGCCTCGACGAAGTCCAAGCGGGTTGAACAGGCCAAACGGAAGGCAGGACGGTTGTTGGCGGATGTGATGCGACAAAACATCCCGTATCTTCAGCCCGAGTTCGACAGTCACTAGGCAAACAAAATGCCTCTCGCCCCTTGATGCAAAAGGGACGAGAGACATTTGGGCACACTTTGGGCGTGTATCTAGGCGCGAGGATGGATGCCTAGGATCTTCGGAGGAGGCTCCAGCCCTAGAGCCGCAAAGAGTTGAGCCTGTTTGGCCGTCAGTTCGGTTCGTTGATAAAGGTCTCCGTTTTTTGAAGAAAAATGTCCGAGCATGAGACGCTCACATTCGTCTCTTACTTTCGGCCACGATTCATGCGTTCGGATCTCTACAATCCGAACCAGCAAGAGAGCCAGCCAACTGAGCAGCACATGCGCCCGGATGCGGTCTTCCAAGCGATGATACATGGGGCGCAGCTCGAGTGTCGATTTCAACGTCCGAAAGGCCTGCTCAATATCCACCAGCTGCTTATACCCGATGGCGACATCTTCGGCAGACAAGGTGTCGTCAGATGTCCGGATGAGATAGTTGCCGTCGTACTTTTCCGCGTCACGAACCGCCTGCTTGTCAATGCGAAGGGTTCCGTCCTTCAACTGGCGCAAGTATTTTCCGTAGGACGGATGGGAACGCAGCCGGCAGGTCGCCTTATGATGGGCTTCGTTTGGGAGTTGACGAAGCCCTTCCAACTCTTCTTTCAGCGATTCGAGCAGCGTTTCCCGCTCCTTGCGTTGGCGTTCGGCTTCGCTGGGATTGTACACGAGAACATAGCGCTGACGCGCTTCTCCGTCGCCGACGATGATTTCTTTGATGTGCAAATTCTCGTCCACTTCATGATAACGTCCGCGACGGCTTAAGGCCTCTTCGACGGCGGCTTTGCCGGATCGCATTTTTTCGCCGACAATGTAGTGTCCGCCGGCCTGTTGCAAGATTCGCAAATTCTCTTCAGAGGAAAAGCCGCGGTCCATGACGCTGATCACACGTCCAAGCTTCCAGCCAATCAAGTCTTGTTTCACCTGTTTGATGACCGTCATGTCCATGGTATTGCCAGGCCATACCCAAGCGCGAATCGGGATTCCTTCCCGGGTGACAGCCAGCCCAATGACGATTTGAACCAAGTCTGGGCGTTTGTCTTTCGAGAATCCTTGTTTTCGAAGCGATTCTCCTTCCGGTGTTTCAGAGGGATCCACTTCGAAGTACGACGAAGTCGTATCGAAGTAAATCAAGTCGACTTCCAAATTCAATAAATCGGCCACAGCATGGAACACTTGACGTTCCAATTCCGGTTGCACGGCCAGCAGTTCATCCATCGCCCGGTACAACTGGTGGCTGGCGGCTTGAGGAAGGTGAGGGATATACACGTCTTTCTCCACCCACTCCTCCATCGCCAACTTGCTTGACGGATGAAGGGCGCGATTGGCCACCATGGCAAAAATCAGCCGTTCCAGCGAAATCTGGTGATGTCGGGAGGTAAACAAGGAGTGGAGAATCTCTCCCAACCCCAGTTGTCTCCAGAGCTGATCCAAGAGCCAGACGCCGCCGAGATGTTTGCATGACTGGAATTGAAAGTCATCGGAAGCTTCTCCTGTCAACTTTTCGACTTCCCAAGCCTGCTCAGGAGAAAGGAATCGCGAAATGCTTTTGGCCAGACGTTCCAAGACGGCGCGATCCACTTCATCTTCGCGCCCGAATGAATAAATCACCTTCGCTTTCGCATATTTGGCCTTTGGATCCCATTCATTGTGAGCAAGCTGGAGATAAGCAACGGTTGTTCCATCCTTGTTTTTGCGTGTGACTCGTCGTATGTACATGCCTATATTATAACGTATAAACTTTATTTTTAAAAGAAAAAATTAATAAATCGTGTGCCTATGAAATTCGGCGTTTTTTCCTAGGATCCGCATTACGAAACCCTTGATATAACAGCATTTTGGTCATTTCCATTTGCCTAAAATGACCTCAAAACTGTCGAACTCGGGGTTGACTAACCGGTGATTAACAACGCCCGTAGTGAACCGAAAAAAAGCTCTCCACAAAGTCTTGACTGAATCTGATGGTAGGTATTGTTTGACACCCCTGCATCATACCAAGAGGTCTTTTTTTGATCAAGTCCCCCGGAAAAGCTCCCAACAGGAATGCTTTCCTTGTGTGTCAAGGATTCATTCGACGATGGGCGCAAAAAATCCTCCCGATTTTCGTTGGGAGGGTGCGAAATGTGAGATCTTACCTAATACCAACTGCTTCCCTAATCGCCGGACTACAGAGCTCATGAAAGATATCTTTGGCCATCGGATCAGTGAAGGAACGCCAATGAAATCAACAGGCAGGCCGGCGGCATCCTTGCCGGCATCCGTTCGATTCTCCACCGAAACCTTATTTACCTTCTCCGGTTCTTCAACGTGGATGAAACGGGCTTTTGGGTGCAGTAAAAACGGCAGTGGCTTCATATGGCCAGCCCCGATTAGGCGACATGGTACCCCTGCCATCCGAAACGAGGAAAGGAAGCCTACTAATGTGACTTATTATTTTTTCTCAGCCAGATATCTGCATCAGCAAAAGCAATTTTGAGGATGCTATAGCACTTATAAAAACTACCTTAGAAGTTCTAAGCGTTTTATAGCTCTTTCATATCGTTCATTGGCTGCTTGTTGATAGAATGAAATAGCTTTATCCGTATTACCAAGAACCTCATGGAATACTCCTAAATTATAAGAAGCAAGGAAACTTCCCGTCCCTTTCACACTGTCATACTTATCCGTTTCCCCGATTTCTAAACATCGAAGAAAAGATTTTTCAATGAGCGGAAATAAATGAATATATTTATTAACATCGCTAAAAATTAAATCCATATAAAATAAACCGCATGCGAAATGGAAATCTGGGGAATCGGCAAATCTGTCCCGCTCAGCTTCAATTAATTTCAAGCCTTTCTCGAACGATTTATTTCCTATAATCGTATATAAATAATCAGTAATGAGACTATGGCGGTACCATGATTTCAACGGGACAAGACGGTAACTTTTTTCGAAATATAATTCTGCTTGTTGCAGTTGTTGCCGCAACTTATATTGTTTTCCTACTTGATACAAAACATAATCATTAAAGGGATCTCTTCTCAATTCTAGCAACAATAACTTGAGGTTTCGATCCGTTTTGTCTGTATAAACATATCCGTCATGATATACCTCTATATCCAAATTTTTCCTTGGTAAGTCAGACTCTACCTGTTCATGAATTCTTCCAACATATTTTACTCCTTTAGGCAGCAACCGAGATAGATAAGACTGCGCATACCTCTTCTCACCATCTTGAATAAACTCATCAATTCTTTTAATCCGCCCAATTACTTTGTCATTTTTTTTTATAAAATTACGTATAACACTTCCGCAGTCATTCATAATATATTCATCCGCATCTAATACGAAGTTCCAATCACTTGTGGATTTTTCAAGTGCATAATTCCGCGCAGTAGAAAAATCATTCACCCATTCAAAATCAAATACTTTCGCACCAAATGCGTAGGCTATTTCCTTTGTACGATCGGTAGATCCTGTATCGACAATAACCATCTCATCAACAATACCTTTGACACTTTGCAGACAACGGCTAAGATGCCGCTCTTCATTTTTTACAATCATGACTAATGCTAATGTTGTCAAGATTTCACCCCATAAACTTTAATAAATTCCTTTAACGCCTCCCGCCAATGCCTTAATTCTTTAAATCCATTTAATCGTAGAGCCATATGATCCAATACAGAATATAGAGGGCGTTGAGCAGGTCTTGGATAATCTTTTGTTTTACATGGATTAACTACTATATTAACATTAGCCTCTTCGAAAATGGCTTTTGCAAATTCATACCAAGAGCAATGGCCTGAATTAGAAATATGGTAGACTCCATATTTTTCAGTCTGAATAAGTTGAAAAATGCATCTAGCTAAATCAACTGCATAAGTTGGACATCCAATTTGATCATCAACGACAAACAATTGTTTTTGTTCTTGCGCTAGCTTTAACATTGTTTTCACAAAATTATTTCCATGTTTCCCGTAAACCCATGATGTTCGAATAATAAAAAATTTAGAGTGAAGGTCTCTTACAAACTGTTCACCGGCTAGTTTACTTTTTCCATATACGCTTATCGGATTCGTAAAAGCAAACTCGTTATAAGGCACGTTTGCGGTGCCGTCAAACACATAATCGGTACTTATATAAACAAACTTAGCACCTATATGTTCTGACGCTACAACTACGTTTCTTGTTCCGTATGCATTAACTAAAAATGCTTGATCTGGTTCGGACTCTGCTGCATCTACATTTGTATAAGCAGCAGCGTGAATAACAACATTAGGATGGATATGGTCAATAACACTTTTCACTTGCTGAAAATCCGTTATATCAAGTTCTGCTCGTCCATACCCATATACTTCATATTTCAAGTCTTTTAACAGCTTGACTATTTCTGTGCCTAATTGCCCTTTTGTACCAGTAACCAATATTTTTTGTTTACTCATTCTCTTTCACCATATTGCTTTTGATAATAAGCCATGTACTCTCCGGACTTAATGCGTTTCCACCAATCTCGATTATTGATATACCATTGAATCGTTTCCTCAATTCCCTTGTCAAACGTATATTGTGGTTTCCATCCGAGTTCTGTCATAATTTTTGCAGGATCGATTGCATAGCGACGATCATGCCCTGGGCGATCCGATACATATTTAATTAACGATTTTGAAACCCCAAGTTTTTCAACAATTAAATGGACTATTTCATTATTTGTTCGTTCATTATGCCCACCGATATTATATACTTCTCCTGGTTTGCCTTTATGAATAACTAAATCAATAGCGGCGCAGTGGTCTTTAACATGAAGCCAATCACGAATATTTTGGCCATCGCCATAAATAGGAAGCTCTTTACCTTCTAATGCGTTTGTTATCATTAACGGAATTAGCTTTTCAGGAAAATGGTATGGTCCATAGTTATTTGAACAACGTGTAATATTCACATTTAATCCATATGTTTCATGATATGCTCGTACAAGTAAATCTGCACTGGCCTTACTTGCTGAGTAAGGGCTGTTTGGAGCAAGCGGCGTTTCTTCCGTAAAATACCCTGTATCTCCTAAACTGCCGTACACTTCATCGGTAGAGATTTGGACATACTTTTGAATACTGTTCGCCTTCGCGACATCTAACAATACCTGAGTCCCCAATACGTTCGTTTTAACGAAAACACTTGGGTCAGAAATACTGCGATCCACATGCGATTCAGCAGCGAAATTAACAATCACATCAATATGATGAGACTTTACAATATAATCAACGAGTTGATAGTTTCGGATATCTCCTCTAACAAAAACATACCGTGGATTTTCTTGAATATCTTTTAAATTTTCCAAATTCCCAGCATAAGTTAATAAGTCATAATTAACGATTTTATATTCAGGATATTTGTTCAACATATAACGCACAAAATTGCTACCGATAAAGCCTGCTCCACCGGTTACTAAAAGATTCATAGAGTTCTCTCCCACACAAAATTAATTTCTGCATCCGCTAACAATGGATGATTTGCATCTTTTTCCGAAAGAATAGGATTCGTTACTGGCCAGTCAATGCTTAACGCTGGATCATTCCAAAGAATTCCTCGATCATGCTCAGGTGAATAATATTCGTCAACTTTATATTGAACTTCTGTGTTCTCTACCAATGTACAAAAACCGTGTGCAAATCCTTTAGGAACTAACAATTGTCGTTTATTGTCCTCACTCAAAATAAATCCTTTCCATTTCCCAAACGTCGGTGATCCTTTCCGAATATCAACGATCACATCATAAATAGCACCGCGAGTAACACGAACAAGTTTTGTTTGGGCTTTTGGATTTAGTTGATAGTGTAACCCACGAATCGTTCCCGCTTTTACGGAAAGAGAATGGTTATCTTGCACAAACCGGACATCAAAACCTAATTTACGAAATATTTGTTCATTATAACTTTCCATAAAAAAACCGCGCTCATCTTTATACACAATAGGCTCAAATATAACCGCTCCATCCAATTCGGTTTGAATAATCCTCATATCATTCATCCTTCAATGATTTCATATTTTCTTATTAAACAAGCTACCGAAATCGACATCTTTAGCAAGCTCATTAGCCCGCAAATAGGATGCATGCGTACCAGCATCCGTCCACCATCCGTCCAAAATGTCATACGTTAGCTCATTTCGTTCAATGTAAGCGTTATTCACATCCGTAATCTCTAACTCGCCTCGTGCAGACGGCTTTAACGTTTTAATAATGTCAAATACTTTAGCATCATACATATAAATTCCCGTAACTGCATACCGACTTTTCGGGTTTTTTGGCTTTTCTTCAATACTCTTAATTTGATTACCTTCGAGTTCAGGTACCCCGAATCGCTCAGGGTCCTCAACTTCTTTAATTAAAATTTTCGCCCCTGTTGCCTGTTGTTTAAAGTTTTCAACATAAGGAACAATGCTGCCAGAAAATACATTATCCCCTAAAATAACCGTCATTAAATCATTGCCAACAAACGATTCACATAACCCTAGCGCCTGAGCAATTCCACCAGCTTGATCCTGTACTTTATATGTAAACTGAACATCAAATTCAGAGCCGCTGCCTAAAAGATTAACAACGTCCCCCATATGTTCGCGTCCAGTTACAATTAAAATATCAGTAATATTCGCTTCTTTCAGTTTATAAATGGCATGATAAATCATCGGGTATTTGCCGACTGGCAACAAATGTTTATTCGTTACTTTAGTAAGAGGATAAAGGCGGGAGCCTGTCCCACCTGCGAGGATGATGCCTTTCATTTAAGTAATCCTCCTGTAAATTCATCCTTACTTAACTAATTAACTAACCCTGCGCGTACTATAAACTGATAAGTATCCGCGTCAGGTAGTGATCTCAAATAATCAGCAACTTGCTGAGGAAATACATTCAAATTAGTTCTAAATTCTGTTTGCTCCGGTGGACACACTGTTCTATTCATTTCTTTAATCGTTAATCCAGCGTCTTGGAACAACTTGATAACTCCGGATCTAGTAAAGAATCTAATATGAGTATTATCTAAAAGACCTAATTCTTTATAAGGGAATCTACCTTGTAATAACTCTGCTATGACAGAGCAATGAGCTATGTTAGGAATAGATACAAGAATTTCCCCATTTGCACTTAGATAGGGTTTGACACGCTTTAATACATCCAAAGGATCATATAAATGTTCCAAAACATCCGCAAAGATAATAACATCGAATTCCCCTTTTTGGAAATGCTGACTAAAATCGAAATTGTTAAGATCGCCTACAATAACATTATTAGAATATCTTCTTGCCTTTTCAGCAGCCACCGCATCATATTCTACACAACTAACTTCACAGCCCAATAAATTAGTTAATATATTAGTCATATATCCAGTGGCACAACCTAATTCTAAAACTTTTTTATTTTTTCCAACCATTCTCAGTATCATAGCATGAGAATTGTTTTCAGCGTTTATATCTATGTTAAAATCATATTTAGTTCGCTTTAATTGTTGAACAAGTTTATGATACTCTGTTTCCATTAATAGTTTATATTTTTGTATTTCTGCTATTCTATCTGAAATATTTGAATTAAATATTTCTGTAATCTCCGAATTATTCAATATTTCATCTATGAATCTATTTATATAATCTAACCAATGTTTTAAGGCTAATTCGTAGTTCCTATCACTTTGTAAAAAACCTTTTTTTCTAGCCTCTATAATTGAATGAGCAAAATCTATTATTCCATTTAACTGCATTTCAATTGATTGTGATTGCTGATCATCATGAATCCTAAAATAACTTAGTGTTTCGCTAATATAAACAACTTTTCCTTTAGCCAAAAGATTAAACCATGAAGCTAGATCAACATTGCACAAATATTTCCTTCCAAGGAAAGTACCAAAAGGCTCATCTAAATCACTCTTCCTGAATAACACTGTAGTAGGCTCACCAATATAGTTAATCAGTGACATTAATACATAATCTGCCATCATTTTTCCATCTATAATAGTGTCTGATTCAAAAAGCCGTCTCGTACTAACAATATCCTTTAAAAAATTCCCATTTCTATCAATTAATTGTCTATGTGATGTTACTAACTTTATTTCATTATTTTTATCATGTAGATAATAATTCATCATTTTTTCAATTTTTTGGGGATGAAATAAATCATCGTCCATTAAATAATTAATATATTCTCCTCGTGCAAGGTTAAACAGCTTAACATCATTTTCAAACTGACCCAATCTGACCGGATTTTTAATATAGGTTAAGTTATCATATTTACAAGTATATTTAGATATAAGTCTCTCAATTTCATCGTTCGTGCTATCATCACATACTATTATTTCTATGTTCTTATATGTTTGATTTAAAGCACTTTGTAGAGCCAACTCAAAATAATATGGTTTGTTATAAGATGGAATTAGTATGCTTACTAACGGATATTTCTCATTAATCATTAAATCTTTTGATTGTTTTTCAACTGTTTTTATTTCGAAATTAATCTTCTTATAAACATCTAAAAGCTCTTCAAACTTATCGTTATCTTTTTCCTGTTTAAGTTGCTCTATAACATTAGCTAAATATTTCTCACAACTATTGAGCGCAATTAAATAATCTTCCTTCTTTTCTAAAAACCCTTTTTTCCTCGCATATAAAACCTCATGAGCATAATCTAAAGCCCCATCTAATAACATTTTTGTTGATTGCAGTTGTTGACTATTATGAATTCTAAAATAGCTTAGCGGTTGAGAAACATATACTGCTTTTCCTTCCGCTAACAAGGTTAACCATGTTGCTATATCTACATTACAACCGTATTTTCTACCAAGAAACGTTCCAAACGGTTCCTTTAAATCAGATTTTCGAAACAATACTGTAGTTGGTTCTCCTATGCAGTTAAAATTATATTTTAAAACCAAATTCCCTAAATCTGTTCCGCTTATTACCTTATCTTCTTCAAAAAGAGGCTGTGTCAGAATATTATCTGGAAGTTGTTCTCCATTTTGATCTATCATTTTCCTATTTGAAGTAACAAGTTTTATTTCTTTATTTACATCATCTATAAAATAACTCATCATTTTCTCAATCTTTTGCGGATGGAATAAATCATCATCCATTAAATAGTTAATATATTCTCCATTGGCAAGGTTAAATAACTTAATATCATTTTCAAATTGTCCCAATCTAGTTGGATTTTTGATATAAGTTAAATTATTATATTTAGCAGTATATTTTTTGACTAACTTTTCTGTTTCATCATTCGTGCTATCATCACATACAATAACTTCAATATTTTCATATGTTTGATTTAAAGCGCTTTGTAAAGCAAGCTCAAAATAATGCGGACGATTGTAAGTAGGAATTAGTATGCTTACAAGGGGAAGAAATGTCTTGTTTAATCTCTGAACATTTTCCCCATAAACATCAACAAATTTTTTTCGATCATTATCAAATCCGTTTTCCGCACTCGCTATACCGCAGTCATGAACACACCATGGCACGTTTTGGCGCACAACCCCTACATCGTAACCCGCTAATAAAAATTCTTGACACTCGGAGAGATCATAAAAATGCCAACCCGTAAACAAATCTTCTCGCCATGGGATATCGTATTGAGTAATCATGATTAACCCGTTGATAGCTTGAACGGGTTCATATTCTAGTTCTGTTTCCTTAAAACTTAATAACTTCATTTCTCCAGTATGACTGTCATAAACCTTTCCAAATCGTTGCGTGCTCTCCCACCAAATTCCATTTCTCGGAATTGTTTTCGCTCCAACTACTCCAATCATCCCTAATTTAGGATACTTTTCAAAGAGAGCAATAATATCATATAAGAAATTTTTATTCACAATAAACGCATCTTGATGCAAATACACTTTATACTTTGCATCTGTTTTTTTCATCGCTTCGTTATATCCAGAAGTAATGCTTTTTGCCCCTTCTATTGTTATAATTTCGATTTTGTATCCTTCTGGTACGTAAAGCGACCTTACGTAACGGACAGATTCCTCATATAATTCCCGATTGTTGACGCAATAAATAAAAGCGATTTTTTTGTCGTTCATAGTCAAAACTCTCCTCTTGCGATCTTCAACAGTTGTAGCACTTGTTCATCTGGTTGTTGAATTTTTTGTAAAAATGTCTCTGCTAACGCATGCTCTCCATAAGTAATAAGCACATAGCCTAAATTGTATAACGTATCTACGTTTGTCGGCTCTTGTTCATACGCAAGTTGTAAATACGGTAATACATGTTCGTGCAATCCTTGTTCAAAGCATGCAATCGCAATAGCCTGAAGCACTTTTACTTTATGGATCATGCTTGTATCAATAATTTCCTTAATAAGCGGTTCATCAATCTCACCACAAGCGATTTTCTCAACAAGTGCCTGCTTTGTTTCGTCAATATCGACATCAAACTCAAGGCGACGCAACAAAAATGTCAGTTCTTGCGCCTTTTTCAATGAGTGTTCATTAATTTCTTCAAATAGTTTCTTCACCTCATCGTCTGGTTGACGAATGAACGACAAATAACGATTTGCTAGCTCTTTCTCGCCATAAGAGTTTAACACAAATGCTAAATTATATAATGTATCTGTATCATCTTGACATAACTCAAACGCCGCCTGCAAATATGGTAAAACATGCTCATGATTCCCTCGCGCAAAATTTTCAATCGCAAGTTCATTCAGCAGCTTGGTTGCTTCATCCATTTTCTTTATCATGTCAATAACTCCGGTAATGGGAAAATGATTTAATTTTTCTAAGACTTGATGACAATCTTCTTTGGATACGAAAGCTTCAATTAGTTTTCGCATATTCTCATTTTGTTTATAGGCCCGTACAACAAACGATTGTGGCATAAGCAAAGACTGAACAGCTTCTCCGTAAAGTACTTTCAAATGGTTGACGAACCGATGTTGGTTGTCAGTCTCTGAGAGCATCAAACCTGTAACAGATATCGATAGCGGATATCGTTTAAACAAATCATCCAATTGACCTAGACTGTACAACCTCGTACGAGCAAACGGATTACGCCCAGCAATCAGTTCTTCAATTACGCGAAAGTGCCCCGCATTTTGGACATGAGCAAAAAACTGCCCATTTGGTTTTAAATGGTCAACGACAAAACGAAGGAAATGATCATTCAACTCAAACGCGCGATCGCTGTACAAAATAAGATCAAACATTTGGTTTTTTATCTTATCGTCTTTTAAGTCATTCGCTACGTATGCATACCGTTGCGCTTCCTTCATGGCAAATGCATTTTGTTCTATGCCGTACAACGTTGCATATGGATACTCATGTTTGATTTTCAACAACGTCGCCCCAGCACCGCAACCAATGTGCAACACACTAACATGAGATTGACGATCTACCTCGATTCGATCAATCATCTCTCGTTCAATGTTATACGCCTCAACATCAACGTTCCATTTTTCTTCGAACTTTTTTTGATTATCCCGCAACAACTTCGAATAACCGCTACCATCGTCTTTCCATGATACGCTACCGTAATGATGGATAAACGTATCTTTGCATAGCATTAAACGATAACCAGCTTGTCTCAAACGAACAGAGTAATCGTCGTCCTCAAAATTTCCTGGAGTAAACCGCTCATCCAACAGCCCTACTTTATCAATCGCTTCTTTTTTAATTAGCATACAGAAGCCAATTAGTTTTAATCTTTCTTCCCATTTATTCGGATCCAAAACATTATGTTGAGAAGCGAACACATGCATTTCATCGATCGATGTATAACTTACAGGAATCGTTGAATAGTAAGCTGCAGAATTTGTAACCGGTCCGACCGCTCCAATATCGTCAGCGCTATATAAGCAAGCTAACAAATGATCAAGCCAGTGCTTTGTAACGACTACATCGTTATTTAGTAAAAGAATGTTTTCCCCTGTTGCAATTTGTATTCCTTGGTTGCATCCTTTCGGAAAACCAACGTTTTCATCATTAAAAATCGTTCGGGTGTCTGCTTGTTTCTTTAACCACTCCACTGTTCCATCGGTAGAATGGTTGTCAACTACGATAATCTCATATGTGCCTGATCTCGTATATTGGCGAATGCTTTCAATACATTGTTTTGTATAATCTAGCTTATTGTGAGTTAATATAACGATACTTGTCTTCATCGTGCTCTCCCTTTTATTTTTCTTTCTCCTTTAACCATTCACTGTCTGGATATATACGTTTAGCTTGTTGAACGACCTTCTTTCTCTCTTCACTTATTCCACATATGTTCATCAGCTCAATCACATATTTGTACAAACGAAAATCACGATGACCGAAACTGATAGCCAACAGTCCATATTGCACCGCTTCTATCGTTTCATTTTTTACTGCTAGCGCTTCGATCACATTCACGAATGACTCTGCATCCCAAGCGCTCATATTCTCAACTGAACGATACAATTGAAGTGCCACGTCCATAAATTCATAACGATGGAGCAAATGACCAATTTGAATATGAACACTCGCAGGAAATTTATCACTTAAAGCAAAAAATTGTTCAAATAGCTCATACTCTTTCAACTGAATCGTCCGCTCAAGTAAAAGCAAATAAAACATCGGTTCAGATGCTTCCTTATATTCATTCATCATGAACAATAAAAACTCTTTTTCTTTTTGCTCAGAAACAAGATGAAGCAAGAGGCGAACGACATCGAGTTGATTCGTTTTGAACGCCGTCACTAATAGATCGTACGAGTCCAAACTGCCTGTTCGAATGTATGTTTGCAAGTTAGACACAGAACTTTTCAATATTTGTTGTAACGCTCTTTCATAATTTTTTTGTAATATATTTACTTTTATTTGGAAACCACGTCGAGCCGTTTCATCGCTTAGTTTCAAAGCATACCATTGTATCACCTTTTCTAAATGTAAAACGGAAGCAATGCGCAAAATCAAAGAAATAGCTAGCTCATCGTTCGCTAATTGTTTATCTTCGATAAATTGAATCATTTCTTCCTGATGATGAGCACGCGCTAATAGCTGTAACACGTGATACAATGCTTCATAACTTTTGCGATTGAAAGATAATGCACTAGAGTAGTGATACATTGCTTTTTGTAAATTTCCTTTGTGTCTGTAGATATGACCGAGCAACATATGCGGATCATATTCGACATATTCAAACGTTTTAATCGTATAAGGATATTTACTTTTATTTTCAAGCAAATATTCTAGCTGCTTTGCCGCATCATCATAACGATGTTGCAAGTAGTAAATTTCCCCCCGCAAAAATGGAAAATCGGCGGTTTCACTATATAGAGTTTCTGCATCCGTGATTACCCGCAAAGCATCTTCAAATCTCTTTAAATACTTCAAACATAAAATGATTTGCACAAGACAATATGATACCCAGCTTAGACGAATATCTTTTTTCTCTTGATACGCTTTAACAAATGATTCCAGCGCCTTCTCTATTTCACCTTTGGAAAGATACTCGTTTCCTAAATTGAAATAGTCAAAAGCAACACTCTCTCCTGCTTGAATTTCACGCTCAATAAGCGGAGCATTTCGATCGTGTTTTTTCTTTTCTACCACTGCTTGATGCATGTAGCCTGTATGATAAACAGTTAAAATCCCTTGTTTAGCCTGGACATATTCTCCATTTACTCTCTGCAACTGTTCATGAATGGCACGATCATATCGTAAATGTGGACAATTACGATAGATTCTTGTATGACGATGTTGAAGAATACGCTCACCATACACTCCCATGAAGTTGTAGATGACAACATCATAGGCTTCAACGCTTTCGTCTGTTTGCTTTAATACATCAATCATTGCTTGTAAATTTGCTCGTTCGACATATTCGTCTGCATCTAATACGAGAATCCATTCCCCTGTCGCTTGTTGCTGGGCGAAGTTGCGGGCCTCAGCAAAGCTGTTTGTCCATTCAAAATCATATACTTTATTTGTATATTTGAGTGCAATCTGTTTTGTTGAATCCGTCGAGCCTGTGTCAACAATGATAATTTCATCCACAATGCCGTATACAGAATCTAAACAACGTTGCAACACTTTTTCTTCGTCTTTAACGATCATACATAACGATACAAATGGTTTCATCCTGCTCTTCCTTCTCCAATAAGTTTCAATAATCCACTTTTTATATCGGCTGGAGGTCAGCGGTTGTGAAGGATAAAGGATAAACAATAAGTTAGAGCGGTTCAATACACTTATAAAAAAGAGACCTTAGATAGCCTAAGGCCTCTTGACGCTTCATTAGCGAAGCAATTGCAATACTCCTTGCGGCTGCTGATTCGCCTGAGCGAGCATCGCTTGTGCAGCTTGCATTAAGATATTGTTTTTCGTGAATTCCATCATTTCTTTGGCCATCGTGCCACCCGCCCTTTCGGTACGGGACAAGACTACATCTTCACCCTCAGCTTCACCTGGTAGGGGCCGGGCGCTTCGGATGAACGAGGACGATGGAAATCCTCTCCACCCTACGGGCTTCATCGCCATAGCACAAGCCGTAGGCGGTATGCCCTAGTCGTTGAACCTTCTCCACCCTTTCGGGACAGGAGCTTGGCTGCTGATTGCCCAATCCTTTGGCTTTTTCCGCCGTCACGTCTGCCGTTTCCAGCTCCGTTGTGGCGCCAAAGGCTCTTAGGGCTTCCCAGCAATTCACCCGGTGGTGATCCTAGCCGTTTCCAGCCAGGACGACTGTGCCTGTCGCCGTTTACGCGGCTAAGGCATAATCGACGTCGCGGATACGGGATTCTGCGGCTGTTAAGTTTTCCGCAGAAGTAGATAAGTTGTTAATTGTGTACTCTAAACGGTTTTGTAATGCACCAAGTTTTGAGCGCTCTTGCGATACAGCATTGATCGCAGCATCAATGTTAGCAATCGATGAACTAGCTAGAGAGTTGTTAGCAACCGAAATACTAGCTGCATCAACTGTTAACGAAGTTGAGTTCATTTTTGCAATCGTCAAGTTAATAATTTGACCGCTATTGGCGCCCACTTGGAAGGTTGCGTTCAACGAACCATCAAGCAAGTTTTTCGTGTTGAATTGTGTGGTATTTGAAATACGGTCAATTTCTGAAATTAACTGATTCAACTCTTTTTGGATTTGATCGCGGTCAATCGTTGTGTTCGTATCGTTCGCTCCTTGTACCGCTAACTCGCGCATACGTTGAAGGATAGCATGTGTTTCATTTAAAGCTCCTTCCGCTGTTTGGATCAACGAGATCGCGTCTTGCGAGTTCTTCGCAGCCATTTCTAGTCCGCGAATTTGGCCTCTCATTTTTTCGGAGATCGCAAGGCCTGCCGCATCGTCACCAGCGCGATTGATACGAAGACCAGAAGATAGCTTTTCAATGTTTTTTGCCGCCTGCGTGTTGTTGAACGTCAACTGCCGATACGTATTCAACGCCGCGATGTTGTGGTTGATTCTCATGTTCTCTTCCTCCCTGAAATGATTTTTTCCACGTCCTTGTGGAACGGCGGGGCTAGGGCGAAAGTCGGCCGCCTTTCGCCGCAAGCCGCGCTCACTTTTTATATCGGCGCGTTTTTTGGAAGTTTAATAGGGAAATTTAAATTTTTTGTCGATGGTGACAAAAAAAGCGCCGCTTGGGCGCTTCGGGTTATGGTTGTTTCCACTGTTTCAGCTTGGCGGTCAGTGCGGTGAGCGACGCTTCGGGCGCTTCGGAGGCGGCGCTGTTTTCGGCTTGGATGGCAAGATACACTTCTTTGCGGTGGATGTCGATATGCTTGGGCGCGTTGATGCCGAGTTTCACTTGGTCGCCTTGAATGGCGAGGACGGTGATTTCGATGTCATCGCCGATTTGGATGGCTTCTTTCAGTTTGCGCGTTAGAACAAGCATAAGCCGCCTCCTTTACGTCGCCACTTTTTCCGGGAAGAGGCGATGTTTCGTTTTGTACGGGGGGTTCGTTAAGATCACTTGCTTGCCGAGGCGCTTATGGACGTTAATGACCACGGGCGCCTGCAAGTTCGCCGTCGTCTCGTGAAACGGGTCGGCGACGGTGAGGATCACGTACACCGCGACGTCGCGTTCGCTTTCGATGTTAAGTTGTTCGACCGTCGCTTCATCCAGTTCAAATTCGTATGTTGGAAAGTACGAAAACGGCTCAATCAGCACAAACCCAAGCGCAGGGGTCTCGACCGACTGCAAGATGACAAACGGCGTGTCGGCGAGCGGAAGAAGGACGAACCGCTTCTTGTCCGCGAATCCTGGCAAGCCGTGGGGGAAGTGGATAATGTCTTCTTCCTTCACCGCCACGGTTCCGTGGTATTTCGTGTCGATATTCATGAATCGTTCCTCCTGTTTTCTCAAATGACGACGTCAATGTGAAGCGACGGGCGCTGGGCGAGGCGGATCGCCACCTCGCCCGGCGTGTAGCGAATGACCGGCGGATGCGTGCGGGCGCGGATGACCGGTTTGTGTGTCTCAAAGCGAATATCCACATCCGCCGGGGTATAGGATATGTGAACGCTGAACGGGGACGGCACCCAGCCGATGTTGAATTCGTACATCGGAGTTTCGCTGTTTTCTTTCGCCTGCTCGGCGATCGGGTTGCCGCCGTCCTCGATGCGCATGAGCTCGTCGCCTTGGCGAGAGACGCGGGCCAGCCCGTCAAGCCAATCGTTGTATCCTTGTTCAGCAAACTTTTCGATGCGGCGGAAGATATGTTCTAAGTTCATGTCTTCCCACGCTTTTGTCTGATCGATCGTTAGCTTGGACGGCGTCGTACGGATCGTGAGTCGGGCCGGAGATTGCTCGATTTCCAACTCGGCAGGCGGCTGTTGGATTTCTAGTTTCGCCGGAACGGTTTCGATGGCGATTTTCGCCATCGTTGACTGCAAGCGGATCTGCGGCAGCTGCATCGTCATCTCCCCCTTATCCGCTTAGCGCAAAAAGTCGAGCAGCGTCGGCTGAATGATGCGGGCGCCGACGCCAAGGGCGGCGCGGTGCACACTTTCCTGTGTTTTCAAATCGGTAATGACCCGTTCGATATCGGCGTCTTCATTGTCCGACAAAATTTGTTGGGCGATGACTTCCTGTTCATCGACACGCGCCTCCATCAGCTCAAGGCGGTTGCTTCGCGCGCCAAGCTCGGCCCGCTCGGCTAAGACGTTGTCGATGTGCTTGTCCATATACGATAAATAAACGTTCAGCTCTTGGCCGCTCTTGCCGGCTTCCAAGTCATTCACAAGCGCTTCTAAATCGCTGAACAGTCCTTGTCCCGGAGCCGCGCTGTATGTAAAGACGCGCGTCGGATTCACGTTGACCGGGAGCTGGATGCCTTTTAACAGCTCGATTTTCACTTGTTCTGTGTTCGTCGACACTTTGTTCACTGGGTCGTCCAAGTTGACCGGCGGACGAAGGGTATCTGTGCCGTTAAAAATGTATTTGCCCGCAATTTGCGTGTTGGCAATGGAAACTAAATGGTTTTTGAGCTCATCGATCTCTTTCGCGATATGCTCACGCTGCGATTGCTCATACGTATCGTTGCTGGCTTGGACAACGAGCTCACGGATGCGCTGGAGCACTTGCGTCGCTTCGTTGAGCGCCGAGTCGGATGCATCGATCCAGTTATGAGCTTCAGAGAAATTGCGTTTAAACTGTTCGACCTCGGTTAAGTTCGTCCGGTAGGCCATTCCTTTAATGGCCACGACCGGGTCATCGGACGGGCGGGCAATTTTTTTGCCGGTGGACAGCTGGTCTTGAATTTTGCTGAGCCGTTCATAGCTTTGGCTCAAGTTGCGCAGCATATTTTGCGTCAGCATGAACTGCGTGACACGCATGGTCATTCACCTACCTTCCGACAATTCCCATGCCGTTAATGATTTTATCGAGCATTTCATCGATCGTCGTAATCGTGCGCGCCGCCGCGTTGTAGGCGTGCTGAAACCGAATCATGTTCGTCATTTCTTCGTCGAGCGACACCCCGCTGACGGACTGCCGCCGTTCCTCCACCGACTGGCGGAGCACTTCGGAGTTGTTGACGAGGCGGTTCGCCTGTTGGGTGTCGACCGCCAGCTGGCCGATCATGCTTTCGTAATACGCCTGCAGCGTGCCCGCTGTGATCGGATACGAGACCGACGGCGCCGGATCTTGCAGGTTGGCAAAATTGCTGTTTTTGACATTGGCGAGACGAATGGCGTTTAAGCCGTTCCCCGGTTCGTTCGGCGCTGATGAAGCGGCGATATTGTTTAAATCATCAATATTGGATGACAATTGGATCGCTTTCGCTGCCCCGTCCACTTGCGTCAAATCGCTGAAAAACAGCCCTCCCAGGTTGCTCGGGCTGAGCGTATACCCTGTTTGGTGCACTTCGTTAAACCGTTTGGCGAACGAATACGCGAGCGTATCGAGCTTTTTCAACATATCGGGATAAATGCCTTTGACACCGCTTCCGTCATCATATCCGTAGGCCTCGATCAACCCTTTCAACTTGCCGGAGGCGACAAACGGGATGGAAGAGCCTCCAAGCGAAAGTCCGGTAAGCGGACCGGTCGGCATCTCCGGGGAGGAGCTGGCGCTCGGCGATACGGACAGCGTCTGGTATCCTTGGTTGCCATTGACCAGCAGCTGACGCTGGCCGTTGCCATCAAAAATATATACATCATAAGACCCCTCCGCCGTTTTCAGCGCATTGCCGCCGCTTGGCTTCGGCTCGACTTCGATTTTGACGAGCGCAGACAGTTCATCGAGCAGTCGGTCGCGCTCATCGTACAAATCGTTCGGCAAGTAGCCGTGCGGTTCGACTTCGGCGATTTGTTGGTTGATTTTATACAGCTGTTCCGCGATCGAGTTGATCGATTTGACGGTCACTTGAATTTCATTGGCGAGATCGTTTTGAATAGAGGTTAACGAATCGGCCAAATAATGAAACGTCTCGACCACCGCCAGTCCGCGCTGGCGCACGACCGAGCGGGCCCCTGTATTTTCTGGGTTTGCACTTAAATCCTGGAGCGCCTGCCAAAATTGATCCATGGTTTTGGATAAACCGCTGTCGGACGGTTCGTTCATAATGTCCTCCATTTTTTTTAACGCATCGGCTTGGGCTTGCCAATAGCCGAGCTTGTTGTTCTCGCCGCGGTATTGCCAGTCAAAAAAGCGGTCGCGCACCCGCTCAATCGACCCCGCCTCGACCCCCGTCCCCATCTGTCCCGGAATTTGCGGGCGGTTGAGGGACGCCGGCGGGTACGGCTCGCTTTGGACAAAATTGACACGCTGACGGGAATAGCCGAGCGTATTGGCGTTGGCAATGTTATGGCTGGTCGTGTATAGCGCCATTTGCTGCACGGCCATGCCGCGCTTGGCGACTTCAAGCCCGTGAAACGTCGATCCCATCGTGCCCCTCCTTTTCATCTTCTAATGATTGTCCGCTGTTTTCTGCCTAGCGGCTCTGTTTCGTTTTGACGGCTGTTGGATGGATCGATCTCTCCTTATTTTCCGTCGGTGACTTGTGCTGCTATGCTTTGGAATCAAAGAGTGAACGGCTTCGTCCATGTCCATATTGTCTCGTTGATTGGTTTGGCGCGGTATAGTTCACGTTGGGCGGCTGCGGCATCAATTGGTCCAACATCAGCGTCACCCATTGCAGCGACTGGCGGATGAGCTGCCCATTCAGCTCGTTGACTGCCTGGAGCTCGTTGATCACGTCGAGCAACTCGCTAGCCAACTGTTCGGCTTTTTGCCGCTCCTCCCCGCCTATTTTCGGCAGGCAATCGGCTAATGATGGCGGATTCTCATCGTCAGACCATGCGGCAACGAGCTGTGCCCGCTCGCGCTCGAGCTGCTGGATGGCGGCGATAGCAGTTTGTTCTTTTTGGATCAGCTGCATTAATCCGTCCATATCGCCTCGTTTTAATACGTCCGTTTTTTGATAGGCCAATTGAAGCAAATGCCGGTGCAGCGTCAAGTGCCGGTCAAGGAGCGCCATCAGCTGCAGCGCTGGCGCACGCTGTTCATCATCGGTTCGGCGATTTTCTACCCTTGTGTTCATTGGCCATCGCCCTTATAGAACTTGTATAGTTTCTCCGCAATGGCGCGGGCATCGATCTCATACGTTCTGTTGTCGATTTGTTCCTTCAACCGGCGCACTTTCTCTTCCCGCTCGGCGGCCCAAGTAGAGCGTTGCTGCAGCTCTTTTGCCTCCTCAGAAATTTCGACGCGATCCCGCCGCCCGGGTTGCCCTGTTTTTCCTTGTGGGATGCCCGAGTACTGACGGTAGGGATGAACGCCAATCAAAAACCGGTGATCGATTCTCACTGCGATTCCTCCTATCCGTTCCGCCCGTTGTTGTCTTACTACTATTATCGGTCAATCCGTTCATTTGTTTAGCGGCCATTTCGCTCTTTGTCGGTGTAATACGTGCGAAACACTTGTTTTTTCTTCTGTTCTTCTTCTTTTTTCGCCATTTCCAGCTGCCTTTGCAAATCTTTTGAACAGTCAGCGCACATTCTGCCTTCGCGGATCAGCTTGCCGCAACGGTCGCACGGATATCCTAAATTCGGCAGCTGCGCCAACGTTAAGCGGCCGCTTTTGATGAATTTGACCAGCAGCGTCTCAGGCACCCCTGTCGCATCGACAATTTGCTCCATCGTCGCCAACCGGTTTTCCCGGCGCCGCAAAAATTGGACCACGGTTTGAAATTGCCGTTCTTCTTCTTCATGACAAGACGGGCAAATATCGCGAAACGGCGAGCGGACAAACAGACGGCCGCAAACCGGGCAATTTTCTAAGTTCATCATTCTCCCCTCCCAATGTGCCCATTACGTATACAAATTGACGATCAACCCTTGAATTTCCCCCAACGTCTGCAGCAAATCAATCCTCGGCCGTTCTTGCTCGAGCACCGCGTTTGTGACGTCCAGCAGCTTTTGGTCGATCGTTTTGACGATATGATAGACGCGGGAACGGCCGCTCCAATGGAACCCATACTGCTCCGTCAGTTTCAAGCCATGGTTCACCGCTTCATCGAGCAATTGTCTGACGAGCTGTTTATACCGCCGCAAATCGTCAACCGTCCGCAACTTGGCCAGTTTTTTTCCTTGCTGTTCGATTTCATCCGCCAGCTGCCTCAGCCGCTCGTTTCGCAGCTTTTCCTGCTCCTTGGCGGTCAGCTCGGCAAATGACACGGATGGCGAAAAAGAAGCCGCCGCTTTTTTGCCGATTGGAACCGATGGGGTGTTGGCAATTTTATTGATCTCCATCTTCTTCGCTCCTACCGCCTTGTTCATCAAGCTTCTGAATCCATTTTAAAACTTCCCCGATCACCGCGTAAAGCTGCGGCGGGACGCGCGGCACCGGATCGACCAGCTGTCTCAGCAACTCCCGGTCATGGGGCAGCGGAATGCCCGCCCGCCCCGCCTTGTCGGCCACCTCATCAGCGAGCTGTCGCGGCTGTCGGCCAAGATGTTGCTCATATGATTTGAAAGCAGGGGCGTAACGGTGTCTGTTCATATCGTCCACTCCCACTGGCTCGTTTCGTTTTCCGTCTTCACTCTGTCTGTCGCCGCCCGCTCTTGGTCTTGGGTGTTCATCGGTTGGAAAGTGAGGCGTTGCACTCGATAACCGATCTGTTCCAAATGGTCTTTGACTGTCGCCGCATATGACTGCAACACCGCCGCCAACCGCTCGTATTCTGTTTCCACCGTTACGGACAGCTGCCGTTCGATCGCCTGCAAGGAAATGCCGACTTTGCCTTGATTCGTGTCCAACAAAAAGTAGAGGCGGCAGTTTTGCCAGTCAAGCTGTCCGTCACCGCTGCGAGCGTTGACGTGCACATGTACGGTCGCCATCTCACCATGAAGCGAGAGTGGCCACTGGTACAACATAGTTTGGGTGTGGCTGTCAACAGTAAATTTGTTGAGCAACTGTTGGCCGGTAAGATTCATGAGCAGCCGTTCCGCCTGCGCAGGAGCCGTTCCTTCCTCAACCCATGACAGCAGCATCGCCTTCAAATTCTCGACCGGCTGTAATCGCTCTCCGCTCAAGAGCGCACGGGCGGTCTCTTGTTCATGGAAAAAGCCGAGGCGGCGCAGCGATTCAAAGACTCCTCTCGCCGATAATGCGCCATCGTTGGGCGCTTGGTCCACATGTTTCAGAAGGCGCGACAGCTGCTCGTGCGGCTTCGTGCCCTGCCACGCTTCCGATTCCATGAAAAACCGCTGTACTTTTTGTTCAGATGGCTGAAAGCGGAGCGACTCCAACAAGGCTTTCACTTCACGCACCGTCTTGGCCGCTTCGTCCGTCTTTCCTTCAGCAAGGCCGCGTTTCGCTTCTGCCAATTTCGCCCCCGCCTCAAGCAACTTCGTTTCCGTTTTCATGTCAGTAAACAACAACCATTCCCCGTGCAACAGCATGCGGTCGAGTGAATGAATGAGCGACTCAACAAGCGGCGCGGCTCGCTCTGTCGACTGTTGGGCAGCGGCATGCGCAAATTGTTCGAGCTGACGGACCATATCACGCTGCCAAACACGAAAATCGTGCACGAGTTGCACCATTTTTTCCGTCACTACCGTCACGGCAAACGTCCGGGCCTCTGCCGTCGGAAGAACCAGCTCCGATGCAACCGCATACGCGCGCGAACCTTCCAATCGCTCCGTTTGTTCACGAACAGGCGCCGCTTTTGCTTCATGGGTTTCTTCCGGTTCCGTTTTCGTCAACAACGGCGCCAACAGGTCTCCGAGCGGCGGGCCATGGAGCGCTTCATGCGCTAGGCGCAAATGCGTCTCGGTCACCTCGAGCTGTTTCGCCGCCAAAGCAGCGACGGTTTCCTGTTTTTTCTTTATCGAGCCGCCTTCCGTCTCCCAAAAACGACGAACGGCTTCTTTTTCCTTTTCGGTCAGGCGAATGCCACGGGCCGACAGCCATGAATCGATTCCATCGTCCAACGAAGATGGCAGAAACCGCCCTATAGACGATAGTGGCACCGCTTGCGCCATCCAAGTTCCACCTTCTTGCTTCACAAGCCGCACCATAAACGAACGGTCGCTTGGGACGCCATCCACAAAGTGGACGCGTACATCCTGTTGGCCGATGGCGACCACGGCCTCTTGATCGTTGAACCTTTCTTTCATTACCGCCATCTGCACGCTCCCCGGCTGCAATGAAACAGCCGGTGCGGCGACCTCATTGGATAGTTGATCGTGACGAATACGCATCATTATTCTTCCTCGCTCTTTGTTCTCCTACTGTTTATATCGGCACGTAGGCTTCCAATGTTTACACTGTTACGCGCGAATGAGCGTCAACGCCCACACCTCCGCCGCCCCCGCCTCAAGCAGCACGCGGGCCGCGTGGCGGATGGTGATGCCCGTCGTGTAAATGTCATCGATAAGAACGATTCGCTTCCCATTTATCGGCGGATGTCCTGAGAGAAAAAACGGGTTGTCGGTCTCGAGCCGCTCACGGCGCGATTTTTTCGATTGTTTTTCGGAATGCTTGCGAGAAAGCCAAGGGAAACACGGAAACGGAAGCAAGCGGGCGAGCGCTTCCGCTTGGTTGAAGCCGCGCTCATCGAGGCGCTCGCGGCTTAACGGGATCGGGACGACGTGCCAGCCGCGGCCGAAATGGCGGCGAAACGCTTGGGAAAACGGTCGGCGGAACGCCTCGACGATGACATAGTCGCCGCGGAATTTCCATAAGGCGACGACGTCTTTCATCCAGTCGTTGTATAGATAGACAGATCGGTTTTTCACGAGCACCCTCCCCCATTGTTCATCTTCCTGCCACCTTAGACAGTCGGCGCACAGCGATGGCTTGGCTTCCTCAAGCGGACGGCCGCACATCTCGCAAAGGCGGCCGTCAATGAGTTTGAACGACCCGCGGCAGCGTGGGCAAAGGACGTCAAGGTCTTCGAGGAAAAGAAGCTGGCGCCAGCTCGCGATCGGGTTGTACGGAGAATGGCAAAGGAGGCAGTTCATCGATGCAGCAACCCCCTTTTCTTTGCTGTCTCATTCATGCGGACAATGTGGCGGCGCGCCCGCACCATCTCGTTCGTTTTCCCGTGATGGAAAAAGCGGACATCGCCATCCGGAAACGCGGCGTGGCGGCCGACGCGGCCGGCGATTTGCACGAGGGCGCTTTCCGTGAAAATGCGGTCTTCGGCGCCAAGGACGGCGACATCGATGTTCGGCACGGTCACGCCGCGCTCAAGGATCGTTGTTGTGACGAGCAGCGGCACGCGCCCATCGCGAAACGCTTGAACGTGCTCAGCTCTGTCTGGGGCTTCGGCATGAACGCCGACGATGCGGGGATCGACGCGCTGCAAGAGGCGGGTGACCGCTTCAAGCTCATCGATATGGGGAACGAACAAAAACGCTTGTTTTCCCTGCGCCAAACGATGGAGAACCCACGCAAGAACGTTTTCGGGCAAGCGACCGCGCTCTAACCGTTTGCGCCAATTGCCGCACCATTCGAACACGGGGACGGGGAGCGGACGGCCGTGGTAGCGGGCGGGGATGACCACAGCTTTCCGTTTGCCTCTTGTGATGTCAAGCTGCCAAGCACGCGATGGGGTGGCGGTTAAATAAATGAGGCTCGACTGTTCTTTCCGCGCTTGACTGACGGCGTATTCGAGCATCGGCTCAACCGAATACGGGAAGGCGTCGACTTCATCGACGATCATAACGTCAAATGCGCGGTAGGCTCGCAGCAACTGGTGGGTGGTGGAGAGGACCAAGGAAGCGATCCGCCCGCGCTCTTCGCTTCCGCCGTACCATACGGCAAGCGGAACGCGCGGAAACGCTTGACGAAAGCGGGGAGCAAGCTCGCGGACGACGTCGACACGCGGCGTGGCTAGGCCAACGCGCCAGCCCTTCTCGAGCGCGGCGGCGATGGCGGGAAACAAAATCTCGGTTTTCCCTGCACCGCATACAGCCCAAACGAGCAGTTCGCTTCGATCGAGCACGGCCTGTTTGACAGCCATAGCGGCATCCTCCTGAGCGGCGGACAGCGTCCCATCCCAAACAAGCGGCGCCTCGTGCGGCTCGGACGGAAGCGGCATCGTCACGTGCACAAGGTGAGTGCAGGAGCTGATGCGCCCCATCACGAGACACTTACGGCAATACGCGCAATCCGATCCACAGCGGGCGCATGGAAACGAGGCGAACAGATGGCGATCATCATTTCCGCAACGGCCGCAGCGCCAGCCGCGCGCTGTTTTGATGAGCCCGGGATGTTCGTGAACCCAACCGGCTTGCACCGCGGCTTTGATTTCTTCATCAGAAAACGGCAGTTGTTCGCGTGGGAGGCGCTGGCCGTTCAACCATGAAACGAGGTGTGGAACACAAGATGGTTGTTGGATGCACAAGAAGCATCACTCCTTTTGAACGTATGAAAAGCACGTTCCCCAGCTGAGAGGCAAGAAGAGCAGATGACGCGGCAAAAACCCTCTCTCCCCAAGTTGAGAGGCTTGAAGCGCATAAAGGTACAGGAAGAGCGATCGACGGCGTTCTTTTTCGTAAAAAGTTAGAAAGATGGTGAAAAATGGGCGTCATGCGCAAAACAGCAACATTCCGCTAGAAAAGAAAGTGGAGATGAAAAGGCCTTTCCAAATGGAATAAGGATGTGGTTTGACCGTCTTTTTCACGACATATCGGCCTTCGAAAGAAATGGATGCGGCGAAACATGACGCCAGCGAAGATTCACAGGAGAGTCATGGAGCCGATCAATAACGTGTTTCGACAACATTCCCAGGGAAATAGCGACAAATTTTTCAGGAAAGGAAAACGGTTCGACAAGTTTGGCCAGCCCCGCATCTTCGGTCCGTTTCATAAAGCAGAGAGAAACCTACTGTACAACAAATTCGCCGCCGCGCAAGGCGGAGCGCACCGTTCCGCCTTGCGCTTGGCTGCAGCGCCTCGAGACGGCGCTTTGCAGCCCCGGCTTAAGGCTGATACCACGTCAACCCGAGCGCGCCTTCGCCGACATGCGTGGCGATGACGGGACCAAAATAGCTGATCGAAAATTCGACGTGCGGATAGCGGGCGGACAGCTCATCGCGCCAGCGGCCCGCTTCATCCGGCTGGTTGGCGTGGATGATGGCGGCTTTGAGCGGCACACCCTTTTCCGCATCTTCGGCGAACAGCTCTTCGATGCGGTGGATCGCTTTTTTGCGCGTGCGAATTTTTTCAAACGGCACGATCACTTTGTTTTCAAAGCGAAGAAGCGGCTTGATTTGCAAGAGGCCGCCGATGAACGCCTGCGCCCCGGTCAGCCGTCCGCCCCGCTGCAGATGGGCCAAGTCGTCGACCATAAAGTAGGCGCGCAGCGTTCGCTTCATCTCATCGAGGCGGGCGAGAATCTCGTCCGGCGCTTTCCCCGCTTGCGCCATCTCGGCGGCTTCGATGGCGTAAAACCCTTGCGCCATGCAGCTGATTTCCGAATCGTAGGCGTAAACGCGCAGGCCATCCACCATCGTCCCTGCCGTGACCGCCCCTTGGTACGTGCCGCTGATGCCGCTTGAGAGGTGGATGCTGATGACAGCGTCGTACCCTTCCTCACGAATGGCAGTGAACAAGTCGACAAATTCGCCGACTGAGGGCTGCGATGTCGTCGGCAGCTTCGGGTGCTGCTTGATTTTGGCGAAAAATTCATCGGCCGTCATATCGATCTCTTCGCGATATGTTTCGTCCCCAAAAATGACGCTGAGCGGAATCATCCGGATGCCGAGCCGCTCGCGCACGTCTTTTGGCAAATAAGCCGTGCTATCGGTGACAATCGCAATTTTCACGGGCGCCATTCCTTCCTGATTCAGCCTTTTCTGCCATTATACCAAAAAGACTGGCTGTCCACCACCGCTCAATGCATGAGGAGGCAAAGAACGCGGGCAAGCCGTGAAGCGGAACATCGTTGATCCTCATGCAACGCTTTGCCCAAGCCGCTCCTTCGCCGCCAAACGGCGCATCGATGCCACAGGAAGCCACTTCGATCGTCAATGCACCGCTGCAAAGACTGGCGAGAGCCCCCATTCCGTTCAGCGCACCTCGACCCAGCCGTTTTTGATCGCGACCACAACGGCTTGCGTCCGGTCATTGACGTTTAATTTTTGCAAGATGCTACTGACGTGGTTTTTCACCGTTTTTTCGCTAATGTACAGCGCTTCGCCGATGGCGCGGTTGCTTTTGCCGTCGGCCAACAGCTGCAGCACTTCGCACTCGCGCCGCGTCAGCAAATGAAGCGGACGGCGCACCTCCTGCTTAACCACTGCGCCGCCTTTTTCTGTCGTCAAGCGGCGGTATTCGCGAATCAAGTTGTGCGTCACTTTCGGATGCAAGTACGAACCGCCTTCGGCAACGATTCTCACCGCCTCAATGAGCGTATCGGCATCCATCTCCTTTAACAAATACCCGGTCGCTCCCGTCTGCAAGGCGCGCATGACATAGTGTTCATCGTCATGAATCGACAGCACGACGACTTTCGTATCAGGGTAAGCTTCAATCAGCTGTTTCGTCGCCTCAACGCCGTTGATGTCCGGCATGTTAATGTCCATCAGCACCAAATCGGGGCGGTATGTTTCGACGATCGAAAGCGCTTCGCTTCCGTCGCTTCCTTCCGCCACGACTTCAAAATCGCCCTCAAATTCCAAAATGCGCTTGATGCCCTCGCGAAACAGCTGGTGATCGTCGATAATCGCGATGCGTGTTTTCATCGTTTCCTTTCCTCCTTGTTCGTTTTGTCAGTCGAACGGTCGAGCGGAACGCGAATGAACACGGTCGTTCCGCTGCCAATCTTTGAGCGGATGTCGAGCGTGCCGCCGAGCAGCTCCACCCGCTCCCGCATTCCAATCAAGCCGAACGCATTTTCTTTTTTGACCGATGGATCAAATCCTTTGCCATCGTCTTTGACACTGACAAGCAGATGGTGGCACGTCACTTCCATTTTGACGTCGATATGGCGCGCTTTGGCATGCTTCAAGGCGTTTTGCACCGATTCTTGGACAAGCCGAAACACGGCCGCCTCCATCCGCGACGGCAGCCGAATTTCTTCGCCGATATGTACAAAGGAAATGTGGACTCCCTTGTTATATTCTTCGGTCGTTTGCAAGTATTTTTTTAGCGTCGGAACCAATCCTAAATCATCAAGCGCCATCGGCCGCAAATCGTAAATGATGCGGCGCACTTCGGACAAAGCCGAACGCACCATTTTGCGAAAATCACGAATCTCGGCGATCGCCGCCTCTGTCCCTCGCTCTTTGATCACCTTTTCGACCAAATCAGACCGAAGAAGGACGTGAGCGAGCAGCTGCGCCGGGCCGTCATGGATTTCCCGCGACAGCCGCCGCCGCTCTTCTTCCTGGGCTTCGATGATTTTCAGCCCAAATTCCTGCTTTTGCTTCGCTCCTTCAATAAGCTCGCCGACCTGGCGGAAATCGCTGTTTAAGTAGTGGAGCACGACCGTAATTTGTCCAACTAAATAATCGGCGCGTTCGATAATTTGCGCAAGGCTCGCCAATCTCCGCTCGAGCTCGTCGCGGCGCAACCGCAGCTGTTTCTCCCGCTCGCGCACCATCGTCAGCTTCATATGCAACTCATGCGCCGCTTCATACGCCTCGCGAATATCTTGCTCCGAGTGGGTGGAAAAGTTTTGACTCACTTCCGACAGGCGGCGGCGCGCCTGACGCGCCTTCATTTCCAGCTGATCCGCTTCTTCGATCGCCTGCACGGTCAGCCGCTTCACCTCCTCGAGTTCGCGAAGCAAATGGTCGTGCTCTTGACGCGACTGCTCCCCGATGCGGAAAATTTCGTCTTTGCTGTGTTGAACGGTGTCGATCATTTTTTCGACAATCCGATCTAATTGCTTCACGTCCCACTGTTTTGCCTCAGCCATTTGCCAACCTCCAACAGCGCTGCCAAGCGGTGCGCATGGGCGCCAGCAAAATTTGTTTGAAGGAAAAAAGTTGTCGATTTATAATAATAAAAGCATGCCCTATCTATTGCTCTTTTATTTTCAGTTTACCATAATTAGAGTAGAGCGCTAGCCATTCATGCAAAAAAATGAACAAAATTAAACCGTTTTCGCGTTTTTTGTATGTTGAGGTGTTTTGCTTTGTTGCAAACATATTACACGGTCAAAGGATACGGCGAACGCGAGATCGTGATCGAAAAATCACGGTTCATCTGCTATATCAATCGCGCTGAAACCGAGGAAGAGGCCGTCGCCTTTATTCAACAAATCAAGAAGAAGCATTGGGATGCCACCCACAACTGCTCCGCCTATTTGATCGGCGAGCATGACCAAATCCAAAAAGCGAACGATGACGGCGAGCCGAGCGGCACCGCAGGGGTGCCCATGCTTGAGGTGCTGAAGAAAAAAGGGGTGAAAGACACCGTCGCCGTTGTCACCCGCTACTTTGGCGGCATCAAGCTCGGCGCGGGCGGGTTGGTGCGCGCTTACAGCCGCGCCGTCTCCGAGGGGCTGAACGCCGCCGGCATCGTCGAGCGTCGGCTCATGCGCGTCATGCATGTCACGATCGACTACCCGTGGCTTGGGAAGGTGGAAAATGAGCTGCGCTCTTCCGTATATACTATTAAAAATATCCAATATGCCGACCGCGTCACGTTTGATGTTCTCGTTCCCGAGGACGGCCAGTCTTCGTTCGGCGAGTGGATGACCGAACTGACAAACGGAAGGGCGGACATTCAGGCGGGAGCGATGGAGTATGCCGAACGGTTGCTTCCGTCTTCCTAAAACGACACCGTAAAGGAAAGAAGGGTTAAACGATGAATCATACAAGAAAAACGGTGAAAAAGCGAAAGAAAAAAAAGCGGCTCCGCCGATTATTTTTGCTCGTGTTTCTTCTTTTGCTCGGGGGTGTCGGCGCCTTTGGCTACAATATTTACTCCGAGACGAAACAGGCGTCAAGCAAAATTTATCAAGCGCTTGATCCATCAGGCAAGCCGGCAAGAAACATTGAGATGCGCAAAGACCCATTTACCGTTCTGTTAGTCGGAGTGGAAAACCAGTACCACGACGAGGAGGGGCGGTCTGATGTCGTCATGCTTTTGACCGTCAATCCGAAGACGAACAAAGTGTATTTGTTGAGCATTCCGCGCGACACGCGCGTTTACATCCCGAGCGAAGGGCGGAAAGACAAAATCACCCATTCTTACAGTCATGGCGGCATTCAATCGACAATTGCAGCCGTCAATGAGCTGATCGATGTACCGATTGACTATTACGTGACAACCGATTTTGACGGGTTCCAGAAAATTGTCGATTCCTTAGGCGGCGTCACGGTGGATGTTCCGTTCACATTCAAAGCCCAACTGACCGGCTCCCTCAAATGGCATACGTTCCATAAAGGCAAACAAGAGTTGAACGGCAATGAAGCGCTCGCCTATGTGCGCATGAGAAAATCGGACCCCCGCGGCGACTTTGGCCGAAACGAGCGGCAAAAACAAGTCATTCGTGCCATTATTGACAAAAGCACATCCATCACCTCGCTGCCGAAGCTGGATGACATCATCGCCGATTTAGGGGATCACGTGCGGACGAACATCCCTCCGGCCGATTTGTTGTCGTTCATCTATGTCTATCAAAAAATGAAAAACGCGGATGTAGAAAATTTGCATTTGAAAGGATACGACGAAACGATCAACGGCGTGTACTACTACATCCCCGACGAGCAATCGGTCAGCTCAATCAATGAAACGCTGCGGCAAGCGCTCGAGACGTCCAACGCCTCCCTCACGCGCAGCGATTCACCATCCACACAAAACCAAAATTAACGATCACAAAGAAGGTGCTCCCAAAAGCAATGGGGCGCCTTTTTCCATTTACAGCGTATATCATGCCGCAATGATGATGAAAGAACACAACTTTTCATGTCCTCTGCTTTTTTTCTCTCTTTTTCAACAAAACTTTTCATTTTTTCTCATAATAGGACTGAATTCGGGTTGGATAAAACGGCAAAATTCGCTATGATAGTATAGAAAACGCAAACTTGAGAAAAAAGGGGGGATCGAATCCTTGAAAAAAACGCTTCTTTCCGTCTTGTTGGCGACTTGCCCGCTGTGGCCGTCGGCCGCCTTGGCCGCCGATGGAAGTCCGTCCTCATCCTCACCGACACTCATGGTCGCTGAGCATAACGCTTTGCTGAGGAGAGGAGCGACGGATTCCTATCAAATCGTCGAATCCATTTCCGCTGGCCAACAAGTAAAGGTCATCGACAAGTTCCAAAACGCTGCTGGCGAAACGTGGTATCGCATCGAATATAAGGGCATCACGGGCTGGGCGCGGGCAGACGACTTTTCTGAAGCGCATGTCTCTTCCGCCTTCCCTAACGTGATGTTCGCCAAGCAAGACTCGTTGCTGAGAAGAGGGGCAACCGATTCATATCGGTCCGTTGGTTCGATTCCCGCTGGCCAACAAGTGAAAGTCATAGACGAGTTTCAAAATGCCTATGGTGAAACGTGGTACCGCATCGAGTACGGAGGCGTCACCGGCTGGACGCGTGCGGACAGCTTTTCTAACCAACCGCCTTCCATGCTCGTCGGAAAGCGTGCGGTGATCGCCGCCAACGACATCGCGATGCGCAAGGGGGCATCCCCTTACTATCCGGTCGTCAAAACACTGTCTAACGGCGATGTCGTCTCCATCATTGCCGAGTTCACCAATTCGCTCGGGGAACAGTATGTGCGTGTGGAGTGGGCGGGAGTCAAAGGATGGGTGAAAACGGAACAGATCTACATACCCAAACAGCTTCCGACACTTTTGCCGACATTCATGAACGTTGTGCAGTCCTCCCCGGTTCGCCGCGGGGCGAGCGTCCATTACCGCGCCGTCGCCACAGTGTCACGCGGTCAATCTGTCAAAGTGATCGATTTGTTCGTCACAAATGGTCAGGAACTTTGGTACCGCGTTGATCTCGGACATGTCCGGGGATGGGTGTCGGAAAAAGTGTTGACGATGTCATCAACCATTTCGGTTCCAAGCGGTGTCTCGGATACGTCCAGCATCTCAGGCCAGCCGCTGACGGTCAGCGTGTCGGTCGCCAATGTGCGGCAAGCTCCATCTTTAAAAGCAAAAGTCGTCACCCAACTGAAAAAAGGAACCAAACTGAACAGCCTGTCAAGCGCCAAAGATGCGTCGGGAGCGCTTTGGTACAAAGTGTCCCTCAATGGAAAAACGCTCGGCTGGGTGCACGAGACGGTCGTAACCAAATCCTACCTTTCCCCACCAGCCAGCCAGGGGATGCAAAAGCAGGTGACAACCGCTAATGCGGCGCTGTTTGCCGAACCTTCGTTGAGCGCCGCCGTCATCGAGCGGATTGCGAAAAACCGAACGGTCACGGTTTTGAAGACGACAGAAGCATCTCCGTTCGACTGGGTGCAAGTCACCTCTGCATCGGGGAAAACGGGATGGATGCCGGTGTTTGAAGTAAAAGCCCCATCCTACGTATACGTCAAACAGGCGGGCACTCCGCTGCGCCGAGGTGCATCTTCGAACTATCAATCGTTGAAGGCGTTGGCAGCGAATGAGCGGCTTGCTGTCCTTTACGAATATCATGGATGGCTGAATGTCGAAACATCCAATGGCGTCCGCGGATGGGTGGAGGAATCAAGCACCTCTACCGTCGCCTTAAATAGTCTCGTTGAACCGACGTTTTCGACCATCAACGACAATGCCTATTTGACGTGGAAAAAAACGTCTAATTTCCGCGTCTCCTATTCGTTGTTGCCGGGCAATCGTCTGAAAATCACCGGCTCGTTTTCCTACGCTGAAGTCCCGTCGACCGATATTCCAGGCATACAAACCGTGGAATGGACCGGCAGCAGCCTGCTCATCACCTTTGAACCGGGGTACACGTTCACCCTTCGCCATTACAGCGACCGATTGGCGCTGAAAATTCTCGAGACCGGACTCAAGGGCAAAAAAATCATCATTGACGCAGGGCATGGGGCGCACGACACCGGGGCGATCGGCCCTGGCGGCACGCGGGAAAAAGATATTACTCTCGACACCGCCTTATTGCTAAAAGAAGAATTGGAGCGGGCCGGAGCGATCGTGAAATTGACGCGAAGCACCGACATCTTTTTGGAGCTGTCTGAACGGACATGGATCGCCAACAGTTCCGACTACGACGCCTTTATCAGCATTCACGCCGACTCGTACTCGCGGACATCTCGCGGAACGACAACGTACTACAACGTATCGAGCAACTTCAATGGGCCAAAAAGCGAGCAGTTGGCCGCCATCGTGCAAAAACATCTTGTCCAACAGCTCGGAACATATGACCGCGGCCATAAAACGCAAGACTTTTACGTCAACCGAAAAAACGAGCTGCCGAGCATTCTCGTTGAGCTCGCCTTCATCTCCAATCCAAATGAAGAGGCGCTGCTCAAAACGAAAGCGTTCCGCCAAAAAGCGGCCGTCGGCATTCGCGAAGGATTGGAAGAGTATTTCAGTCAATTCTAGTTTGTTCGTATTCGGAGAATAATAGCATGAGAAGGCCGATGATGCAACGGATATAAAGCTTTGGCAACGGTGTTTCTCAAGCTGGAGAAACATGGCAACATCGCGTTTTCATTCCTTGCGATTCCTCATGAACCAAGCGAATCCGTTGTGTTTCACCGGCCTTTTAGGAAAGCTATTATTCTCCTTTCTTTCCATATCCAAAAACGGGGGAGATGAACATGATGAAACGAAAAGCCAAATGGGCCGTTGCTGCCAGCCTGGCGGTCGGAATGACGGCAGGCGCCCTCTTGTTTACGCCATCGGCGATGAAAGCATCGGAAGAAGTCGTGTTAGCGAGCGTCGACTGGGTGACGTCCCAGCTCAACCCGATGAAAAACGACATTGCCAACCTGAAAGCACAACTGGCCGCCCAGCAACAACAAATTCAACAGCTTCAACAACAACTTGCCAGCAAACCCGCTTCGCCTTCTTTGCCTTCTGTCGTCTATGTAGCGAAAAACAATGCGGCCGTCCGCAGCGGAGCGTCAACGAGCTACCGCGTCATCACTTATAAACAGGCAGGGGCTTCACTGCAAGTCGTCGGGGCGCACCTTACTTCCCAAGGACTTTGGTACAACGTCGTCCTATCTTCATCGCTGAAAGGATGGATCCATTCAGGCGATGTCTCGACATCCGCTGTCAGCAGCGACAGCACCAAGCACGTCATCGCCACGGCCGCGGTCAATATTCGAAAAGGAGCGACGACTTCTTATCCGATTATTGCGACCGTTCCAAAAGGGACAGAGATGGTCTATATCCAGCCGTTTACCAACAGCAAAGGAGAGAAATGGTACAACGTGCAGCTGTCTGACGGGCGGCGGGGTTGGATGGCCGCTGAATTTGGTGAGGTGAAGTAGACGATGAAAAAACTAGCGTGGTTGGCTGTCGTCCTGTTTTGGCTCATCACCTCTCCTTCCGCCTCGAACGCCGCTGGGGTGAAAACGTACAACAATCCCGTGCAAGTCCTTTTATATAAAGGGGCATCGGTGACAGCCGCCGTCGAAGGAAACTATCAAATCGTCAATAAAGAGACGTTGACGATCACCCCGTTGCCAAGCGGGACAAATCTGACATTTCGGTCTTCCTCTTCGACCGTGTTTGTCACGTACAATGGAAAGACGGATTTTTCAAGCACCGGATTTACTATTCAAGAAACAATCGGCGCGGCGCCGTTGTCCCTTGTCAAGGTGAACCAAACGCGGTATCGGGGAAGCGTCGACATTCGCCTGCAAAACAGCGCCTTGTATGCTGTCAATATTTTAGATATGGAAGATTATTTAAAAGGAGTCGTGCCGAGCGAGATGCCTGCCTCTTGGCCGCTTGAGGCGCTGAAGGCGCAAGCCATTGCAGCCCGAAACTATGCCTATAAACATAAAACAAGTTTGACGACCAATCCAAACACACAGACGTATAAAGGATATGATGGAGAATCTCCCCGATCGAACGAGGCAGTGGATGCGACAAGAGGATTGTATCTTAAATATAATGGCAGTGTCATTGAAACGTATTACCACTCGACAAGCGGCGGCAGAACCGCCAACGTAAGCGACGTCTGGAACTCGTCGCAAACCGCCTACCCATATTTGGCGAGCGTCGATGACCCGTATGAATCATCGCCGTACAGCCGTTGGTCGTTCACCTTCTCCCCGTCTGTGCTGCTGCGTTCGTTCGGGCTCACCGATCCATCGGTTGTTTTATACGACGTCTCGATCGCCAAAACCGGCGCGAACGGGGAAGTGGGGGCCGTCACGATTGAAACCTCGGCCGGCGAAAAAACGGTGAAAGGCAATGAAACGACCATCCGCAAACTGTTCCCGCTAGACGGTAATCAATTTTACGGCATCTTGCCGTCCAACTGGTTCGACATTCAAGTGCAAAAAAGCGGTCCATCCGTGTCGATTCAAACGACGAACGGCAGCATCGCCGCCTCTTCCTTGTCATCTTATTCTGTCCAAACAGAGAACGGAACGGTTTCGCTCGCCGGCGTCGAAGGAATCAAAGTACAAACAACGGATGGCATCATGCCGCTTTCCGCCTCGCCGTCAGGGGTCAGCTCGATCACTGTCACTGGAAAAGGATGGGGGCACCGGATCGGCATGAGCCAATACGGAGCAAAAGCATTTGCCGAGCGTGGATGGACGGCGGAGCAAATTTTAGAACACTACTTCCCCGGTGCTGAAGTCTCGTTCTAGCGACAGAGTCCATGATGTCATACGGGATTTTGCTCTCCACCTCGGCATCACGCGGGAACAAAAAAGGGCGTCCTTCTTTGTGAGCGGAACGCCCTTTCTTCTTTTTCTATTTTTCTGTCCATCTGACGGATTCACGTTTTGTTTCATCGCCAAGGGCGTGAAGCAAATCGTCGACAATGCGAATCCATGAGTATTGCTCCACCGCCAACTTGCGCCCATTTTCCGCCATCTTTTCGTATTCCTCTCTCGGAAGGCAAAGCAGCTCGAGAACCGCGGCAGCGATCTGTTCAGGATTTTCTGGAGGAGCGATTTTTCCGCAATGGTATGTTTCTAAAATCTCTGCGCTCTCCCCTTCGCCGCAATACAGCACCGGGGTTCCGGTGGCGATCGCCGGGAAAATTTTCGACGGCCTTGCTCCTTTAAACAAATCGATATTGCGCAACGAAACGATGCTGTAATCGGTGATGGAGAAAATCGCTGGCATCTTCTCAACCGGAACGGATCCGTAAAACGTCACGTTGTCAAGGCCAAGCTCTTCTTTTAACGCCATCAACTTTTCTCGCTCTTGGCCGTCGCCGACAAACAGGAAATGCGCCCGTTCATCTTTTGCTTTGACGATGGCCGCCGCCCGCAATACCGAATCGAGCCCTTGGGCGTATCCCATCGTTCCGGCGTACGTAAACACCACTTTTCCTTCGAGCCCTAATTCCGCAAGCAACTCTTTGTTTTTCGGCAGCGGGCGAAACACATCCGTGTTGACGCCGTTCGGCAATAAAAAGACATCCTCGGGCGCCTTTCCTTGTTCAATCATATAATCGCGAATGCCTTCTGTCGCGGCAGCGATTTTCCAAGCCTTCCGGTATAAAAACAGCTCGAGCCATCTCGCCATTCGGATGAACAGCCGATTTTTCAAAATGCCGAGCTCAACGGCCGATTCCGGCCAAATGTCAGCGACGTTGAAAACAAACTTCGCCCGTTTCAACTTCGCGCCCACGTACCCGGTGATCCCTAAAAACAACGGCGGGGAATTGCAAATGATCACATCCGTCGGCTTCGCTTTCACAAGCAATGAATAAAACGAGCTGAACGTAAATGAAAAATACGAAGCGAGTCGCTTCCAAAAGCTCCCCTTTGGCGACGGATAAATCCATGTCCGATGAACGGGAATGCCGTCCCATTGTTCAAACAAATAAAACAGGCCGCGGTATGGCTCCGGGATGACGCCGTGCGGATGATGCGGGAATGCCGTGAGCACTTCCACTTGATGCCCCCGTTTGATCAGCTCTTTGCTCACCTCATACACACGAATTTGCGGTGCGCCCGTTTCCGGCGGGAAGTGTTGGCATAGGTAAATGATCCTCATCGTCCGCTCCACACCACTTTCCCCCAAAATCGCAAACAAACGTTCCATTTCGAGCGCCAAGAGGTGAGCGCAAACGAGGCGTGGAAAAAGGGCAACGCCCCCCTGGCATCGTTCCGCTGTCCTTGGATGTATAATCGTTGCCGCGAACCGACGGTCATCATGAGCTTGCCAACGGAAAGCCGCCGGCTTCGCGACTTAGCCTCCGCTTTCGGCAACAAACGAGCACCAACCGCGGCGGCTGATATGACGGCTTTGTTCCTCATCGACTCCCTCCACCGCCTTTCAACGTTTGTTCATACAATCGGATCATGCGCATCGCATTTTCCGTCCAATCGTAATGTTCATGAACATGGTTGACGCCGTTTTCCCCCATTCGTTGCCGCAGCCTCTCATCAAGCAACAGCCGTTCGAACGCCTCCGCTAGCTTTTCCGGACTGTTTTTCGGCACAATCAACCCCGTTGTTCCCTCACGGACGACTTCCGGCAATCCACCGACGTTGGAGACGACAACGGGAACGCCGCACGCCATCGCCTCGACGGCGGCAACGCCAAAACTTTCGCTGTCTTCAGTCGAAGGCACGGCGAAAATATCCATTTGATTGATGTACAGTGGCACTTGTTCGTTCGGAACTTTGCCGACAAACGTCGTCACGGATTGGATGCCGAGGCGGGCGCACAGCTCCTCGTATTCACTTCGCTGCGGCCCATCGCCGACGATCAACAGCTCCGTTTGTGGATGCCGCTCGTGCACAACGGCAAACGCTCGAATCAAATCAGCGATCCCGTACTTGTCCGAAAGAGCTTTCACTGTGCCGATCGTCACGGTCCGTTTCGGCTGTTTCGGCAATGGTTTGAAGCGGGCGACATCCACCCCAAACGGCGTCACCTCGATCGGTTTGTCCGTATACTTTCCGGTTTCTTTCGCCATCACATGACTTGTCGAACAAATGACATCCGCTCGCTGCAATGTATATTCAAGCATCCGTCGGTTCCAGCGATTGGCATTCGGAAACTGATACACGTCGCGTCCCCAGACGGAGACGTAAAACGGATGATACCCCGCAAGCGCCCCGATCAACCCGTAGCTGGAGGCATAATGGGCGTGCAAAATATCTGGTCGAAACGAAGCGAGCAGCCGCTTTAATGAAAAGACAGTGGAAAAATACGACAACTTCCCCGGCAGCCATTTCGGCAGCACGACTGTCTCGACTTCTTTCGCTTGCTCCGGCCCGTAATGGTCTTTAAACGTCACGACTTTCACATCGATGCCTTGCGTTTGGTAAAAGCGGGCCCACTTATGCGTATGGATCGATTTGCTTGGAGCCAATAAGGCGACTTTCATCGGAGGCCCCCCACCAACGTTTCTTTCACCTTTTCCACTCTCGCTTCCCATGAATGTTTCGCCATAAACGTCCGCGCAATGCGCAAGCGGCACTCCTCGAGCATGTCCGCCATCTTGGCGATCGCTTCTGCCATCGACGACGGGTTGTCGTCGCAAATGACGCCATACCCATCCGCTTCAATCAATCGCTTTTGCGCTGAGCAAGCGGTGGCGACAATCGGCAGGCCGCTCGACAGATAGTCGACCAGTTTGACGGGAACGGAAAAATCATTGTACTCGCTCCGCCGCCGCGGGATGAAGGCGAAATCCATCTCCGCATACAAACGGTCGAGCGCTTCGCCGCTGACGTGCTCGACGCGCACTTGCAAGGCGGCAAGCTCTTCTTTCACCGCAAGCGGCTGCCGCTCGTACTCGTCTTTTCGGCAGACGACGGTGAGCGAAACAAGCGGCTTGCGGCGGTTTGCCAAGCGAATCGCCTCAAGCAGGAGCAAAAGCCCATAGTCGGCATTGTTGATGCCGCCAACATAAATGGCATTCAGCGGCTGTTTCGCCGTCCCGAACCGCTGAAACGGCTTTTGCTTCCCACCCGGCGGCAAATCGACCATCGGGCGGCGGATCGCGACATATGTTCCCATTTCGAGGCTCGGCAAAAAGATGACATCGCAGTACCGCTCGTAAAACCGTTCTTCCCAACGGTACATCATTTGCATGGCCGCTTTTTTCCAACCGCGGAGCGGATACAAATCAGGAAACTTCCAATAGACGTCGCGGTAAAAGACGCCGATCGGAACGTTGCGGGCTTTCAAGTAGCGGAGAACGTCCCGGTCGACGAACGGACGTTGCGGCCGGTGTCCTGGGTCCGTGAGCCAAAGCGGAATCGTCTGGTTTTCCATATAGCAAAACCAGACATCATCGAGCTTGCCTTGGCTGCGGAGCTCTTGAAATTGCTTCTCCCGCTCGGCTGACGTGCCGGCGATCAGAAGAACGTCCACTCCCTCTTTCGCTCCCCAGCGCAAAAACGCCTGATGCATTTCATACGGCCGCAGCTTTGACCCGCTGTTTCGTTCCGCGGCGAGTGAAAACGGGTAATAAATCAATACGGTTTTCATCATTCATCCCTCATCAGTGATTCGCCTTTTCGTTGCAAACCATGCCCGTAAATCCCCCTGCACCCGCAGCCATAACGCCATTCCGCCAAACAACGCCACGAGCAGCACCCAGGTCGGATTGAACAAAAAATCGGTGAACCCACCGACGAGCGTGCGGGGGATGTTAATGGAAAAATAAACGAACAAACTTAAAAACAAAGGATTTTTTGGCAACCGTAGAAACCCAATGTACAACAGCTGCGTCACGACACCGACATACAGCGTGCCGATGACGATTCCAACGTAGCCAAAGTTCGCATACGCCTCAGCGACAAAGAGCGTATTGAGCACCCCTCCCGTTCCATCCTCGATCCGCTCCGGGAACACGTGCGCCATCACGAGGCGGGCGGAGCGGACATTCTCGACGTCAAACAACCCTGTTAAAATCGAGGGCAAGCTTTTTCCATAAAGAAATGGCAGCGCTTCGCCGAACAAATTCAAATGAAGAAACGTCGGCGCGATTTGCGCCAAAATCATGCGGCCGATCGGGCCTTTGTTGTAAGACAAAAAGGTCGCAACATCTTGCACCCCTTGAATGACGATGTACATGCCGACGAGCACCGCCGCCCCCACTCCCCCATACAACGCCAATTTCGCCGCCGACAGCCTTGTTTTTCCAATGTAGATGCGAATCAGCAAAAACATCATCACGTAAAAGAAAATCGGCGATTTGGCCAAATCATACACATTGACGAACACCGCCCCGACAAACAGACAGATAAACAGCAGCTTCCACCGCCACTCGTGCGTCAGCTCGGCAAACAAATAAGCGATAAACGACAAAAGCGGCGTGAGCGTAATGGCAAAAATATTGCGAACGAGCACGTTTCCGGCAAAATGGCGCGACGCCTCAATGCGCAACGCAGCCAAGCTCTCATCCGTCCCTGTCAAGAGCGCAAACACCGGAATCGTCGGCGTTTTCCAAATCATATACGCAATGGCGGCAAAACTGAGCAGCGACAGCGCCAAAAACGCATAAAACACTTGGCTGCCCGTCGCTCCAGCCAACGGAGAAAGCGGCTTTTGCAAATAGGCGCGAAACTCCTGCCTCGCTTCAAATCCACACAGCCTTGAAACGACCACCATCGACAGCGGGAACACGATCATGACAAAGCATACGACAGCAAATCCAATCTGCCGGTATTCCTCAGGCCGAAACAGCTTGCGAATCATGTAGTAATCGTCCATCCCCAAGGCGATCAGCAGCGCGCCGATGAAGCTTGACAGAAGGAACGAGTAATAGTACACAATCGACACGAGATTCGGCGCCGTCCATGCAAGCGTCCCCGCTGCATAGCGAAACATCAAGGTGGAGGCGACAAGAACAATCAACCCAATCAACACGTCCAACATGCCGACGCACCCTTATCGCTGTCCGATCGCCGCCACGATTTTCTCCGCCGCATGCCCATCGCCAAAGACGTCCGCATAAACAGGGGCGACTTCCTTGTGGACCGCCGCGACGATCTTCTCGCGGTCCGTGCCGGTTAAGATGTTCGCCCCGCCTTCGAGCGTTTCCACCCATTCGGTTTGTTCGCGCACCGTCACGCAAGGCACACGAAGGAAATACGCTTCCTTTTGTACGCCTCCTGAATCGGTGATGATTTTTTTCGCGCCGCTCTCTAACCGAAGCATGTCCAAATAACCGACCGGATCGATCAGCCGAAGCCCTGGAATCGCCGAAGCGTCCAAGCCGTACTCTTCAAGCTTATGCCGCGTCCGGGGATGAATCGGCCACACTTTCGTTCCGTCAATATCCCGAAAAGCAGCCAAAATGGCTTTCAATTTGTCGGGGTCATCGGTATTTTCCGCTCGGTGAATGGTGATCAAGTAGTAGGATTGTTCCGCCAGCGACAAATCAGCCAAAATCGTCGATTGGCGCTGTGCGAGCTCCTTGTTGTACAAAATGGCGTCATACATGACGTCGCCGACATTCCAGACGTTTCGCGTAATATTTTCTTTTCGTAAATTTTCCACGGCCGTCTCCGTTGGACAAAATAAGAGCTCGGAGACATGATCGGTCATGATGCGGTTGATTTCTTCCGGCATCTGCTTGTTGAAGCTGCGCAGTCCGGCTTCGACGTGGATGACGGGAATATGGAGCTTCGCTGCGACAAGAGCGCCCGCGAGCGTCGAGTTCGTATCGCCATAGACGAGCACATAATCCGGTTTTTCCTGCATGACAATTTCTTCAATTTTCATCAGCATTTCGCCCGTTTGCTTTCCATGGCTGCCTGAACCCACCCCAAGATAGTAGTCAGGCGTCGGAATGTTCAACTCCTCAAAAAAAATGGCCGACATATTCGGGTCATAGTGCTGCCCGGTATGGATCAGCACTTCGGTATATTGTTTTCGCAAGACGCGCGAGACGGGGGCAGCCTTGATAAACTGCGGTCTGGCGCCTAACACGGTGGCGATTTTCATCCGAAACACCTCCTAGATCAGATGAGCGGTTATCAAGTATTTTGCGCATTTTCATCCTCGATCGTGCGCACCGGACGGCGCAAATCACGATCAACCCGGCTGGCAAAGAGTGTGGCGGCAAACAGGCCCCAACCAGCGAGCACCCAGCCGTCAGCAAGCGGCGCCTGCTGAACGTAGACGATGACGATGAGGGCGAGCAATGTGCCGACCAAAACCAAAGCCATCTTTTTCCATGACACTGGCACAGGATACACTTGCTGGCTTTTGCGAAAAATGAAAGCCACAGCGACCATATACGTCATGAGGCTGGCCGCGACCGCCCCCCAGCTGAGCCAAAGCGGCACCAAAACGGCGTTCAACGCAAGATGAAGAAGCGCCGCTAGCGTGAACACCCGTGAAATATAGCCGGTTTCCTTTGTCAAAAACAAGCCGGTGGAAACAATCAGATAATAAAAGTTCAAAAACGTGACGGCCGATAAAAACGGGATATAGGACGCTGCATCGCGATATTCCGGTTTGAAAAAGGTTTCCACAAGCCACGGGCTCGCCGTGGCGATCAAAAGCAACCCAAACGCTCCAATGAGCAAAAGCGCCATATACACTTTCGCAAACAGCGCACGGCTTTCCGGCCGGTCTTTCATCGACATCGAATACGGACGCCACGCCATCTGCACGCCGCTCGTGATGAGCGTGATCACGGTCGCGAGACGCAAGGCAACCCCAAACACCCCGACTTCCTCCAACGACGCAAACCGTTGGATGAAAAACGTGCTGACGTTGGCGATCACCCAAAAGGCGAGCGAAGTCGGCACGAGCGGGGCGGCGTAGGCAAGCAGCTCCTTTAACACGTCAAAGCGCACGCGCCACACCATATACTTTACGGTCAAATGCAGCATCAACAAAAACACGAGCGCGCTGCTCACGAGCCGGCCGATGAGCAGCCCTTCCGGCGTCGCCGCGAACCACCGGAGCGCCGCATACGACAGCACAGCGACAAGCAGCATTTTCACGAGCGTCCAAATCACGACTTTTTTCGTCTGAAATTCAAACCGCAGCACCGTCGTCGCCATGACGAAAATCGTATCGAGCAGCAACGTCGCGATACTGATGTACAGCAAATCGACATAGCGAGGTTCTTGAAACAGCGCGCCTGCGATCCACGGACCGGCCAAAACGACAGCCAAAAATAAGATGGCGACGACAAACAGCCGGAAGTACATGACGTTGTGCACATACAAAAGGCGCTTCTCTTTGTCGTCCGTGTCGTAATAGTAAAAAGAGAGCGCCGAATCCGTACCGAAAATGACGAGAAATGTCAGCATCGACGTCCATTGGTCGATCAAGTAGACCGCCCCGTACTGCGCCTTTGACAAATAGCTTGTATAAATCGGCAGCATCAAAAAGGCAATCAGCTTCGTGCCGACGTTCATAAACGCGTAAAGGAGCGAATCCGCTCCTAAACGCTTGAATGCCGAGAACAATTTATAACAACTCCCGCTCGTCGACCATTTTGCTGAAGCGCGCCGGGAATCCTTTCACGACCGTCCTCGGTTCCGTATCTTTTGTGACGAGCGCCCCAGCGGCGACAAACGTCTCTTCCGCCACCGTCACGCCCGGCAGCAAAATCGCTCCGCCTCCGACGCGCGCCCCGCGCTTGACGGTCGCCCCTTTGATTTTGGCGAACCGTTCTTCCGTCCGCCCCATGTAGTTGTCATTGGTCGTCGTGACGCACGGGGCGATGAACACATGGTCTTCGAGCGTCGTGTAGGCCGTGATGTAGGAGTTTGACTGGATTTTCGTCCGATCGCCGATTTGGACGTGGTTTTCGACGCACACCCCGCGCCCGACGATCACATATTGGCCGATGTGCACGTTTTCGCGCACGCTCGCCAAATCAGCGATCAATGTGTAGGCGCCGATCGTCGCGCCTCGATAGATGACGGCGTTGGCGCCGATCGTGCAATGGTCGCCGATGACAAGCGGCGGCAGCTCGCCCGACAGCTTGACGGTGCTCGTTTTCGCCGGCTTCGGCGGTTTGCCGAGCACCGCTCCGTCGGCGATCGTCACGCCGTCGCCGATGACGGTTCCTTCGTGAATCGTGACGCGATGTCCGATTTTAACGTCGTTTCCGATTTTTACATTCGCCTCGATGACAGTGAAATGACCCATTTCGACACGTTCACCGCAAACAACAGAGGGATCGACAACGTTCATGGTTTCGTCTCCTTCGCTTACAATTTGACGTATTTGGCCGGTTTCGACACATCTTTCATAGCATTGCGTGTGTCAAACACGACCCGGCTGTGACGAGCGACCATTTCATAGTCGATGTTGGAATGATCCGTCGTAATCAAGACAAGATCTGACTGTGCAAGCAGTTCCGGCGTCAGCTCGACCGTCTCAATCACCCGGTTGCACGCCCGGAACGACGGAACATACGGGTCGACGACCGCAAATTCCGCTCCGTATTGCTCGAGCAGCTCGACGATTTTCAACACTGGCGATTCGCGCACATCATCAATGTCTTTTTTGTAGGCGACGCCGAGCACCGTCACTTTCGAACCGCGCAGCGCCTTGCCTTCTTCGTTTAAAATGAGCATCGCGCGGTTGACGACATATTCCGGCATGGCGTTGTTGATTTCTCCGGCCAGCTCGATCAAGCGCGTATGGTAGTTGTATTCGCGCGCCTTCCATGTCAAATAAAACGGGTCGATTGGAATGCAATGGCCGCCAAGCCCCGGCCCCGGATAAAACGCCATAAATCCGTACGGCTTCGTTTTCGCTGCATCGATGACTTCCCAGACATCAATGCCCATCCGTTCGCACAAAATGGCCATTTCGTTCGCTAACGCAATGTTGATATGGCGAAACGTGTTTTCAAAAATTTTCTCCATTTCCGCCACCGCCGGACTCGACACTTCATGGACATCGCCTTCAAGCACGGCGCGATACATCGCCGCTGCCACTTTCGTGCACGTCTTTGTCACGCCGCCGACGACTTTCGGCGTATTTTTCGTCTTAAACTGCTTGTTGCCCGGGTCAACCCGCTCCGGCGAATAGGCAACGAACACCGTTTCCCCGACGACGAGCCCCTTTTTCTCCAGCGCCGGTTTCACGATTTCTTCCGTCGTGCCTGGATAGGTGGTCGATTCCAAAACGACAAGCATCCCTTCATGGGCGTATTTGGCGACTTCGTTTGCCGAGTTTTCAACGTAGGACGTATCCGGCTGGTGATGCGCATCGAGCGGGGTCGGCACCGCGATCGCCACGGCATCGACTTCCGCGATCCGGGCGTAATCGGTCGTCGCCACAAGCCGCCCTTGTTTGACCATCTCATGCAAATCTTCATCGACGACATCGCCGATGTAGTTGATCCCATTGTTCACTTGATCGACGCGGCTTTGTTGGATGTCAAAGCCAATGACATGAAACCCTGCTTTTGCTTTTTCGACTGCCAGCGGCAGCCCGACGTAGCCAAGCCCGACCACGCCGATGACCGCGTCGCGTTTCTCAAACTTTTGCAACAGCCGTTCCGCGTAGTTCATTCCTCTCATTCCTTTCTACTCAGATAGTTGCACTCTTGTCCCCGTTTCCGCCGAACGCAAAATCGCTTCGATCAGCCGAACAGGAGCCAATCCGTCCCAACCAGTGACGATCGGCTCGCGGTTTTCGCGAATCGCTTGCACCATATCTTCAATGATCCATTGGTGCCCCGGCTTGCCAAACGGGTCGGCGTTGATCTCATCGATGAGCTTTGCCCGTTCTTCCTCGCTGACGCCTTCCGCTTCCCACGTTTCGATAAAGTTGGCCGTCCGGCCGCCGATTTTCACTGATGCCGTTTCGCCGAAAATGGCGATCGATTCCTCCAAGTTTTGCGGATAAATCGTCGTCGCTGCCTCAATGACGCCAAGCGCCCCGCTTTCAAACTCGACGACCGCCGCCGCGACATCTTCCGTCTCAATCTTGCGCAGACGGGTCGCCGCCATCGCTTGCACCGCCTTGACCGGCCCCATCAGCCAAAGCAGCAAATCCAAATTGTGAATGGCTTGATTCATCAGGACGCCGCCGTCAAACTCTTTCGTCCCCCGCCACGCCGCCTGGTCATAATAGGCTTGATTTCGATTCCAGCGCACCGTGGCGTTCGCATGGCTCAGTTTTCCGAATATCCCGCGCTCCATCGCCTCTTTCAGCTTCCGAATAGCCGGACGGAAGCGGTTCGGATGAACGACCGCGAGCTTCACGTCGTATTCTTTCGCCGCGCTGATCATCTCTTCGGCGTCGCTCACACGGAGCGCCATCGGCTTTTCCACAATGATATGACGGCGATAGCGGGCCGCCAGCTTGGCCAGCCGCGCGTGCAATCCAGACGGAACACAAATGTTGACGACATCGATCTGTTCGTTCTCCTTCAACATCGTCTCCATATCAGTGTAAACAGGAACGTCCGACACGTCGCGCAAACGTTCCGGATTCGTGTCGCACACGGCCGCCAGCTCGGCGCCGTCCGCCTTTTCAATGGCATCGATATGTTTTTTGGCGATATGCCCCATGCCGACAATGGCAAAACGGATCATGAAGAATAGTACCTCCTCGCGTCCAATATATACTTCCAAAGCACGAGCCAAACGACCGTCAAAAACAGGCCGAGGACAAGGCCGACGGCCATCAGCTGCCCCGTATACGTTTTCGATTTCGCCACCGTTTCCGACAACACGGCCGGTTTTTCGTAAAAGACAAGATTGCCGCGGATGCGATTGACGCGCTCCATCACTTCGGTCAAGTTGTTTTCCGACTCGACCAACAAGTCGCTGATGTCATTGAGCTGTTCTGGATTCAAGCGGCCCGACTGTATTTGTTCGCTATAATAATCGACTTTTTGCTGCAATGCGCGCTCCCGTTCTTCCAGCGCATGCAAGTATTTCGTGGTGACATCAATCCGCTCTTGCGAATGGCGCTTGAGCTCCTGGCTGTATTCCGACACAACAAGCTTCAATTCTCGACTCACGTCTTGTTCATCGTCGCCTTTGACAGTGATTTGCACGTACTGTTCCTCAGGAACGACGACATCCAAGTTTTTCACCTCAGGAAACTTCGCTTCTATATTTTTCGGATCCGTCAACTCTTTTACGTCAATCGATCCGGTAAACACGACAGCTTTCCCCGTATACTTCTCCCCCTGCAGCAAAAGCCGCCCTGCGATGACGGTCAACACGATCGTCGCAAGCGGAACGACAAGAAACCACCATTTTCGCTGCCAAAAAAAGCGCAAATATTCGTATAGCACAAACGGTCGTTTTTCCGCCGTCAATCCGGCCACCATCCCTTATCATAAAATAACAAAGTGTTGTGAACAAAACAAATGATCCAACGCCAAAGAAAACGCCATTGCTGTGCGCAAGTGACGTCTCCTTTGGCCGGTTGGACGATCAAGCGGAATGACGGTAAAATTCCGCAATTTTCTCCACGACGTACTGTTGCTGCTCCTCTTTCAGCTCTGGGAACATCGGCAGCGACAGCGCTTCTTTCGCCGCTTTTTCCGCCTCCGGCAGCTGCCCTTCCTTGTATCCGAGCGAAGCAAACACCGGTTGCAAATGCAGCGGCAGCGGATAGTACACCATCGTCGCGATCCCTTGTTCTTTCAAAAACGCTTGCAGCTCGTCTCGCTTCGGCGCTCGAATCGTGTATTGATGGAACACATGATAGCGCCCATCGACTTCTTTCGGCGTCACAACAAGGTCGCCGACCGCCTCCTCGAGCAGGCGCGTATACGTCGCCGCATGCTTGCGCCGCTGTTCCGTCCACCGATCCAGATGCGGGAATTTGACGCTTAAAATCGCCGCTTGCATCTCATCGAGGCGGCTGTTGTAGCCAAGTACATGATGGTAATATTTCGGCTTGCTGCCATGAACGCGGATGACCCGGCATTTTTCCGCCAGTTCGTCATCGTTCGTAATGATCATGCCGCCATCCCCGTAGGCGCCCAAGTTTTTCGTCGGGAAGAAACTGTACGTCGCCGCCGTCCCAAGCTCGCCGACGCATTTCCCGTTGTATTTCGCGCCGATCGCCTGGGCGGCGTCCTCGATGACAACCAATCCATGCCGCTTGGCAATCGCGGCGATCGCCTCCATATCCGCCATTTGCCCGTACAAATGCACCGGGATGATGGCTTTCGTTTTCTCCGTCACCGCCGCTTCAATTTGCGCCGGATCGATGTTGAACGTCACCGGATCGATATCGACAAACACCGGTTTGGCGCCGGCCCGCGCAATCGATCCTGCCGTCGCGAAAAAGGTGAACGCCGTTGTGATGACTTCATCGCCCGGCCCGACGCCGGCTGCTTGCAAAGCAATATGTATCGCATCGCTTCCGTTGCCGCAGCCGATTCCGTGTTTCGCCCGGCTGTAGGCAGCAATATCTGCTTCTAGCTTTTTGACATAATCTCCTAAAATAAAGCGAGAGGAGCGCATCACTTCATCCAATACGCGCATGATCTCCGGCTTCAATTGTTCATACTGTTCGCTTAAATCCAACATTGGCACGTTCATCGCAAGTTCCTCCAAATCCAAAAAATATGTAGAATAAACATGTTTAGTTTATCACATTTGCGTCAATATATAATGACAGTTTTGTGGCAATCTTGGCCTTGCCGCAAAAAAAATCAGCGAAGGAACGGCAGAAGCTGCATAAACAACGAAAAAGAAGGGTATAATTTTCCAAAGAAGGGCAATTCCTGAAAAAAGCCGTTTGTCCCTTTCATGACACAAACGGCCCATTTGCTATTTATCGGTCATTTCCGTATACTTTTCGGCTTCCCCGAAGCAGCTTGCGAATAAAGGTCATAAACGGCTTGTACTGATCATTGACCAAGCCGATCAGTTCAGCCAGCAGTTCCCCGAAGACGATCAAGGCAAAGACGATGAGAATGGACTGCCATAACGTCGAGGCGGAGAACAAAATCGCGCTGATGGCAAACATCAGGCCAAACGCATAAATGAGCAAGACCGTGTTGCGATGCGAAAAGCCGAGAGCCAGCAGTCGATGATGAAGATGCGACTTATCCGGCGCCGAGATCGGCCTTTTATTCACAATGCGGCGAATAATGGCAAATGTCGTATCGAAAATCGGCACGCCCAAAATGATCACCGGAACGACGAAGCTGAAGAGCGTCACGCTTTTGTAAAGCCCTAGCACCGACAGGACGGAAATGGCATAACCTAAAAACAACGCGCCGGTATCCCCCATGAAAATTTTCGCCGGGTGGAAGTTGTAAAACAAGAAAGCGATGACGCTGCCCAAGATGATCAAGCAGAGCGTGAAAATGAGCATTTTGCCCGCCATGCCCGCCATGACGGCAATGGCCGCAATTCCAATGGCGGAAATGCCTGCGGACAATCCGTCCAACCCGTCGATCAAGTTGATGGCGTTCGTAATCGCGATAATCCAAAATATGGTGATCGGGTAGCTCCACAGCCCCAACTCAAACGTGCCGACAAACGGGACAGTCAAAAGATCGACCTTCAGCCCGGAAGCGACAACGACGAACGCCGCCAGCAGCTGGCCGGCCAGCTTCACTTTTGGCGACAGCTCGTACAAATCGTCGAGCATCCCGACGAGCACGATGATGATGGCGCCGACCGTCATCCCCGTCACTTGCTCTTTATACACCCCGCCGACAAAATAGCCGACGGCGACACCGATAAAAATGGCCAATCCGCCAAGCCTTGGCATGACTTTTGTATGCACTTTTCTTCCGTTCGGCCGATCGACCGCCCCAATTTTGATGGCGAGCTTGATCACGAACGGGGTGATGACCAATACTGTAATAAACGAAGCCAAACATGCGGCAAATGCTTCCATATTCATGTGCAATCACCTTGGCCTTATAAAATCGCGGAAACACACATCATCTTTATGTTACCATATACGATGAGTAAATCAATCTTTTTTTACACCCCTTTTTTGTCCCCAAGGATGGAAAATTTCTTTTTCCCTTGCCGCGAGAAGCTCGAGCGCCAATCCGGCGAACGATTCCACATTTTACATCCTCCCTCCACAGGAAACATCTTGTGCTATAATTAGGTTTTAGAGCACTTGGTGTGAATCATGCCTGTCTAGGAGAGGAATGGACATATGTTTGCAAAAGTAAAGCAACTATTTGACGAAAGCGCGCGAGAAGTGCAGCGTCTTGCCAAGCTGGCGGCGCAAATCAATGAATGGGAACCAACCATTTCTTCGCTGAGCGATGAACAACTGCGCCAAAAAACGGTTGTCTTCAAAGAACGGCTCGAACGCGGCGAGACGCTCGATGACATAAAAACCGAGGCGTTTGCCGTCGTCCGGGAGGCGGCGCGGCGCGTGCTCGGTCTGCGCCATTACGACGTGCAACTGATGGGCGGATTGGCGATGCATGAAGGAAACATCGCCGAAATGCAGACCGGGGAAGGAAAGACGTTGGCGGCCACTTTGCCAAGCTACTTGCACGCCCTCCTTGGAAAAGGCGTCCACATTATTACGGCCAACGAATATTTGGCGCGCCGGGACTGCGAACAAATGGGCCGTGTGTTCCGCTTTCTCGGCTTAACCGTCGGCCTGAATGTGTCGCAAATGACGGCCAGCGAGAAAAAAGAAGCGTACGCGGCCGACATCACGTACGGCACCGGCACCGAGTTCGGCTTTGATTATTTGCGCGACAACATGGTGTACCGCCTCGAAGATAAAGTGCAGCGCCCGCTGTATTACGCCATCATCGATGAAATCGACAGCATTTTAATCGACGAAGCGCGCACCCCGCTCATCATCGCCAATAAATCGGGAATCGGAGCCGAATTGTTCCCGATTATGGCACGCATCGTCCGCACCTTCGAAGAAGGAAAAGAGTATGAACGGTCTCCGGAGACGAAACAAATTTTCCTCACCGAAGAAGGGGCGCAAAAAATCGAGCGGGCGTTTGGCATCGATAACCTATACGACTGGGAGCATCACGTGCTGCTCCATCATGCGATGCAGTCGCTGCGCGCTTGGTTTATCATGCGGCGGGATGTCGATTACATCGTCAAAAACGGCAAAGTGATGATCGTTGACCCGTTCACCGGCCGGGTGATGGAAGGACGCTCGTTCAGCGACGGCCTGCATCAAGCGATTGAAGCGAAAGAAGGTGTGGAAATCACCGAAGAAAACGACATCCAAGCAACGATTACGATCCAAAACTATTTTCGCATGTATGAGAAGCTGGCCGGGATGACCGGCAGCGCTACGCCGTCGAAAGAAGAATTTTGGCAAACGTACCGGCTGCGCGTTATTACGATTCCGACAAACCGGCCATCCCGACGCACCGACTGGGACGACCTCGTCTACCAGACGTACGAGGCGAAAGTACGGAAAATTATCGACGAAGTGAAAAAAATGAATGCCATCGGCCGCCCTGTTCTCATCGGCACGACATCGGTCGCTCAGTCGGAACGGTTGTCAGCAGCGTTTTCGAAAGCAGGCATCCCTCACCACCTGCTCAATGCCAAAACGGAGGAAGAAGAGGCGCGCATCATCGCGACCGCCGGGCAAAAAGGGCAAGTGATGATCGCCACCAATATGGCCGGGCGCGGGACCGATATTTTGCTTGGGGAAGGCGTCAAGGAACTTGGCGGGCTGCACATCATTGGCACAGAGCGCCATGAAAGCCATCGCATTGATATGCAGCTGCGCGGCCGGGCAGGACGCCAAGGGGATCCGGGGTCTTCCCAGTTTATCATTTCGCTCGACGACGATTTATTCCGCTTGTATGATCAAGATGAATTGAAAAAATGGAAAAGCAAAGTCGAGACGGATGAAACCGGGCGCATCGTGTCGCCCGACCCGATCAAGTTCGTCCAAAAAGTGCAAACAACGATCGAAAACGCCCATTATTCGGCGCGATTGCATTTATTGAAATTGGACACCGTGATCGACCAACAAAGCAAAGTCATCTACCATATGCGCGATCGCGTCTTGGCGCTGAAGCAAGCAGAGGTGCTGTCCGAGCTCCTTCGGCACATCCATCGCCATATCACGCAAACGATCGACCGTTATTGTCCGGAAAACGTCTTTTTTGAAGAGTGGAACATCGAAGGACTGCACAACGAGCTGCGCCGTGCCTTTTTCCGGTTTGCCTATCCGATTGATGATCTTCGCCATAAGCAAAAAGAAGAAATCGCCCAGCTTGTTTGGGACGAATACAAATCGCTTGAAGCGGCGCTCGCCGATCTTCCGTGCGACGAAGAACAAACCATGCGGCTTAAGCATTTGATGGTTGAAACAATCGACGCCCACTGGATTCGCCACTTAAATCAACTGAATTTATTAAAAGAGGGGATTCATTTGCGCAGCTACGGCCAAGAGGATCCGTACCGCGCCTTTGAAATGGACGCCTACCGCGAATTCGTCGCGCTGCAGCAAGCGATCGACGCCGGCATTTGCACGACAGCCATGAACTATTTGAAAAGCCAGTTTGTCATCGATGACGAAGCGGCCGCCGCCGCGAACAAACCATAACCGCGGCGCAGCACGCCGCCTCGTAAAGGAGGTTCCCTATGATTTTCCGACGAAAACAACGCACGCAACCGGAAGCCGAGCTGCCGGCGCAACATGTCAAACAGCCGGAGGTCGGAACGAAAACGACGCTGTCGTTTCATCCGGACTGGCAGCTGTCTCCGGAAGAAACGTACGTCTATCGCTTTTACCACGAACAGCTGCCGCCGCTTCAGCCAAACCAAATTTCCATTTCCGGCGTCAAGCTGGTCGAATACAACGATGGGTTTGTCGCTGTCGCCATTTTGCGCAACACGCTGCCGAAGCCGGTTCGCTTTGAACGAATCCGCCTGTTGCTACTTGACGAGGATGGCACGGCGATCGCCCGCAAAGAGTTTGATATGAGCCCTTTCGGCGAACTGCCGCCGATGACGGCCCGCCCGTGGCGGTTTTTGTTCGCCGCCGAGGACAAGCTCGTCGATCAGTTGCCTGCAGATGGATGGAAGATCGCCTTTGAACTGACACCGCGGCATCGGCTCGACCTAGAGGAAAGCTGGGAGCAGACGCTGTCGGCCAAGCAGCGCCAACATCTGCAAGCCCTCGTTGACTCGGTTCCGCCTCCCGCTCCCGGAGAGGTGAACTTCATGGGCATTGAAGCGAAACAGCTGCCTTCCGGTGAACTAGGCGTCACGTTGCTCATTCGCAACGGCAGCGACAAACATATCCATTTTGAACAAATCCCGCTTGAAGTGCGGGATTATGCTGGCGATATCGTCGCCCGCGGATTATTTCCCTGCCATCTGGAAGTGAAAGCTCACACCAGCAAACCATGGACGTTCCTCTTCCCACCGGAATTGCTGCACAAAGCAGAACCGGATTGGACGTCCTGGAAGGTGACAATCCCATCCTCCCCGGCACAGAGCGAAAAGCAAGAAACGCAATCAAGCGAAACGTAATCGGCAAAAAGCTGGCCCCCATGGTCGCCAAACGACCGATGGAGGCCAGCTTTCTTTGCATCGTTCCGTTCAAAACGACCGCGCTCCCGCTGTCGGCCGCGCCTTAGTCGAAGCAGCCGAACTTTGCACCATCAAGAGCAGACGGCTATCCAACGCATCTCGATGGGAGAGCCTTATTTCGTAGAAGCAGCGGTTTGAATCTCCATGTAAGCGCCTTTTTTCATCGCCACACCGTCTTTGCTTTTTAACACCGGCGGAATGACCAACAAATAGCTCTGCCCTTTGGCCAGCTTCGCTGCCGGTTTGATCAAAAGCTCCGTCCCCCGGCGGATTTGCGCCGTCACCGCTACTTCCTGTCCACCTAATTGATACAATTTTACTCCGCTTACCGCGGTATTGGCGAGCGGACGAGAGAAACGGACGACAAACGTCTTATCGACCGGCGCATTGCGCAGCTTGCCGAGCGACTGATACCCTTTCAGCTGCCCAATAAGCAAATCGCGGTGAGCGGCATACAGCTCTTTTCCAACGACCGTCGGCACATCCGGCTTCACCCCAACGTTATGAATCGGCGTCCCTTTTGGCGAGAAAAAGTGGGCGACGGTCAACTTCAACATGCTGCCGTCCGACAGCTCAAACATTTCCTGCATCGATCCTTTGCCAAACGTCCGTTGCCCATACAAAACGGCCGCCTTTTGCTCCTTCACCGCCGCCGCCAACATTTCCGACGCACTCGCGCTCGACGCGTTGACAAGCAGCCGGATCGGTCCCGTCATTTGCACCGGCTGTTTGACAGCGGCATACACTTCTGGGTGATTCGAACGGTCGCGCAACTGAAACGCCTGTTTCACATTCGGGAAAAAGCCGGCGATTTTCTGCGCCGTTTCCACATATCCCCCCGGATTGTCGCGGAGGTCAAAAATCCACCCTTTCACCCCGCTTAACGAGCGGATGGCGCGTTCGATCTCACCGGGCGCTGTCTCATCAAAACTATATAGCTGAATATAGCCGATATTCCCTGCCAGCCGTTTGAACTCAACGTTCGGCCAGTCGATTTTTTCCCGCTTGATGGTGACGCTGACGGTTTCCTCGGTCGACGGCCGCCAAACGGTTACGGCCACCGTCGTTCCTTCTTCCCCTGCGATCAGGCTCAATACTTTTTCCATTGTCTCATTCGTTACCGGCTGCCCGTCAACCGCCCGAATCACATCGCCCGGCTGCAGTCCGGCGCGGGCGGCTGGCCCATTGTCCAAGACAGACATGATGTGGACGCCGTCCTCATCTTCCTCAACCATCACGCCGATGCCGACAGACTCCATATCAATCCACTTCAAAAATTCCTCGTATTCTTCCTTTGTCATATAGGCAGAATACGGGTCAAGCTGTTTGACAATATCTTGCGGGGTGCTGGCTTTCAGCACTCGATCGCTTACGGGTTCAACATAATACTGACGAACCAACTCCCTCACTTCTTCGAGCACCTTCGTTGACGCCGGAGCCGCCGCCTCCGCCGGCGGACTCCAAACCGAAAATGAAGCCGCAAGCAACATAAGAGCCGCCGCCCATCGCTGAATCACATTCATATCCGTCTCTCCTCTCCCGACATGCGCCGGTTTATTCGATATCGACATCTAAGACAACCGGCGCTTTAAAATCATCGATATACACCGCCAGCTGCTTGCGCGTCGCCGCATCCACCACATTTGGCAGCCATCGGTCGCAAAGCGACAGCAGCCGCTCCGCCCGCGCGATATCCCCTTCATCATACGCATCAAGCAGCTTGTCCATGGCTTTCATAATATTGATGGCATAATACGCGCGCTGCTTGACAGCCAAAGCCGGGCGTTGAAACCATCCTTCCATCTTTTCGCGAAGCGCCGCTCCCGGAACACGGCCGATGAGAATCGCCGTTTTGCGAATTTGGTATTGCAACAGGGCATAGGAATCGTACACGACATCCACATCCCCCGTCCGCAGCGCCCGGTCGACGTTGGCCGTCAAGGCGCGCAATCGCTCCCCGCTTTCGACAGCGCTGATATAGGCAGAAGCCTTTTTGATTGTCTGTTCTCCGGCCGCGATCCGTTTTTCCAACTGCGCCCTTGCCGTTTGCGGACGCACGCGCGCCACTTCTTTTTTTGCCGCCTCATAATCGCTTTTGACTTGGTTGAAGAGACGGTACGGCTTGGACCATTGATTGGCTTTCATCGCCCGCTCAAGCTGGGCGGCATGCTGCTCAAGCCGCTCCACATTCGGGAACGAGGCCGCTTCCGCCTGAACAGTCAACAGCGAAAACGACAACCAAAACACCGCCAGCCATCCGATGATGGAAAATGCTTTTCTCCGTTTTCTCCTCACACTTTCACCTGCTATCTATGAAAATAGTAAACATGTATTTCAATTTTACTGGAAAAGACACAAAATGAAAATATGTTCTGAAAAAAATCGAACTTAAGCCCTTCAAAGCATAAAATAAGGCCGACTCTTCAGCCACCTTTTTGACTGTCAGAGCCAGCCTTGATCAACTAAAGTCCGGCCAATGGGTTTGCTGTTTGTCGCCGTCGATTTTGCTCAGCGTCCGGTAGCGAAACGGAATCACGTCCTGCTCGGGCTTGCCAAGAAACTCTTTCGCCCATTCGAACGGAATCAAATCGAACTGTTCCTTGTTTTCGGCGATGAAATAGACGCCGACGACTCTTCCTTGTTGATGGAGGTCAATCGTCAAAAAAGCCGGGTAATACGTGCCGTCTTGCGCCCGCAGCACCGCTTTGGCCGTCACCCGGCCGTCTCCTTCGTCTTCCACATCCGGATTGGCGATTCGCTCCAACACTTTGATCGCCCATCCTTGTTTTTTATATCCTCCGACCAGCTTCGGCGGGTTTTTCCGCAACTGCTCCAACAACGTTTGTTCGTCCATCGTCAAGCTTTTGCCTCCCTTGCGGTTTGCCTATCCACATATATACAATACTTTTCAGAGAAATGCAAATGCCCAGAAGAACAGCATGCAAGGATGGCCCGATTTATATAGATGCCATTTGAAGTTCTATAATTTACATTTTTTACATAATATAGAGTATACTGTATATAGAACGAACCACGCCGCTTCCAGACCCATCGATGGGTCTGTGAAGCAGGCGGTGGTTCGGTCTTCCGTCACGCCTTGGTGTGATGGAAGCAAGCCACAGGCTTGCTTCGACAGTCGAACATGGACCAACCGCTTTTCCGTCAAGGATCTGTTCCACGTCTTCGTTGCATCCTGAAAATACCCGAATTCGAAAATGTGCAAAATATAGAGGGGGATTTTCATCCTTCCGTTGGTGACGAAATTTTTCCGTCATGGAAGTCTATATAGGAATCCTTATCGGCGAGCAACATCCCTTGTTCATTCACCATCCTTCTAGGCGAGCAGGGGAGGCGAGCGCATCAGCGGAAGATGGCGCGAAGGCCGTCGATGTAAATCGCTCCGGCGTTTTTCCGCCCGATATCCGTTTCCATATAACGCACCGGCATCTCCAGCATGAGCGGAAGCGCGACATCGCTAGGCACAGCGGCCTGCACATATTTCCAACCGATCCAATCGACATGGCGGGCAAAATCGATCCAGATGCGGCGCCCGCTTCCATCCCGCAGCTGGGCGCGCAGCCAATGGCCGCTTCCGTCTCCATACACCCACATGCCAATCGCTTGCGGCCGTTTCGAAATCCAAATCGCTTCCTCCCGACTAGCATAGACGCCGGATGTCCCTGGCATCCCGCGGAAATCGTATGAAATTTTCAGCGCCTGCTTTCCTTCTCTCACCTTTTCTGTCGTCCGTTCGACCGCCGCCCCCACATAGTTGACGCCCGATGCATTCCACTTCGACTCCGTTTCAAAGTCATCAAGCACTTCTTCGCTTTCCCCGTTCTCTTGCGTCTCTTTGTACACAACAAGAAGCGCATTCGCCACTGGCCGTGCGAATCCATCAGACGGTTTGTTTTCGACTTTGAGCTGCCCGTTTGGCTGGCGGACGACAAATGTCGAAGAACCACCGCCATCGAGCGTCATCGCATCGACCGCGCCAAGCTCATGCATCAGTTTGGCCAGCTCATTCAATGTCATTCCTTGGCTATAGGCAGGCTGGCGGCCATCGACAACGACGAGCATGACATTTCCGTTCTTGTCAATGCCGACGGCTGTACGCGGATGGACTCCTTCAATCGAAAACGACTGCACTTTTTCATCCGCCACCAACCGGTATCGGCCGCCGAGCGCTTCTTTCACCCCACTCCATTCGGGCTGGTCATACTGAAGGGAAATTTGCACCGTATCCCCCTCTTTCGCTTGCCGCAAATAGTCGCTCGCCCGTCCGTGGCCCGACAACACCAATTCCCCAGGCTGAAGCGGCTCATCTCCTTGACTCACAGCCACCTTCTTCACCGTTGCAGTGACCGTTCCATTCCCGTTCAACACCCCTTGGACGTTCGTCAACACGACTTCCGTCCCAAGAGCGTTCGTTTTCGTGGAGGCAGCGAAATACGGGGTATACAAAATCAACTGATGAGCACGCCGCGGTTTATTGATGCCGTCAATGGGATAAGGGCTTCCCTGTCCCATTTGAACTCGAATCTGGACATCCGGATTGCCGATCATCGGCTTCCCATCAGCGCTGATGCCAAAAATCGTCCGTTCCGCCGCCGGCGTCGTATTCGTCATCACAATTTCCCCACGGTGCACCATCAAATCGGTCGGCGAACCATCCTGTTTGAAATAATCGCCGTTCACCGCCGCCAGCACGATTCCGTCGCGGCCATCGTACCGTTTTGCCTGCTCAAGCACCGGTTCAATGCCAAGCACTTGATCATTGGACAGCGCCGTCTCAATGGCCAGCCTCTCATTCGACGTATCGATGTCAAGCTTGTACACGTGCTGCTTGCCGCGCGCGCCGACGATTTCCATTTCCTCTTTTTCCACCCCAGAGGCAATGCGCGTCGACACTTCCTTTACCACTGTGCCGACCGCCAGCTGCCTTGCCCCATACTTCCCCGGATTGACAAGCTTCAGCTTCTCCCTCGACGGCGTTTTATACACAACATGCCCTTTGATATTGGTGACGTAATATCCACCGCCAACCCCGTATTGGCCGCCAAACGCCTCGTCATACGAATACACCCGGTACTGTTCTCCAGGCTGCAACACGCGGACAAACGTCAGCGCCCCGTTTTCCCGTTTCCATAGATTAATAGGTTTCACAATCTCCAATTTCCCAATTTGCCCCTGCACAAGGCGCATACCTTCCCAGTAGACGACATTCGCCGCGGCATCCACTTCTGTCGCTTGCAGCGCCGTCCATGCCGCCAACACCGCCCCGACCCCGCTGCGGATGATGTTCTTCACTTTTCTCACTGGTTCCCTTTTCCTCTCTTTCTATCATTTTGTTGCAATCGATTCTATTATACGACAAACTTCTACAAAAAGGGGGATCTTTTTCCATTTATTTGGTCAAAAAAAATGTCCCAGCACTGCTGGGACGCTCTGTAGAAGCGAAAAAATCATCCGCGGTCACGGGGCATAAAACTCTTGAGAGTAGTAGGGTTGATGGAATGCATTGAACGCCACCCCAACGCCGAGGCGGGTAAAGTCCGGGTATAAAAGATTTTGCCGATGCCCGAGCGAGTGCATCCACGCTTCATGGACAAAAATCGCATCGTATTGTCCGTAGGCGATGTTCTCGCCCGCCACGCGATAAGCGATGCCATGGCGCTTCAGACGGTCAAACGGCGACAATCCTTGCAAGTTCGTATGAGAGAAGTAGTGATGGACCGCCATATCTTCGCTATGTTCACGGGCAACCGCCGCCGCTTTCGCATCCCACGCGAGCGCCGGAAGCCCGTGCAAGCGGCGCGCCGCGTTTGCTAAATCAAAAATTTGATATTCATACGCTGTGCGCAGCTCCTCCGTCGGCATTCCATAAAATCCAGGTTTTTTATCTTCCAGTGCGCGATTCACCACCAGCACGCCATCAACCCGATTGTTGTTATACCGGTCATAAAAGAAGGTGACGTAGCGGCCGTTGACAAGATAGGTCCCGTATTCGTCATTTTGAATGTCGTAGACGGCATCCTTTTTTTGGATGAAGGCGAGCGGCCGGCCGTAGCGCGCTTCCACCACCGTTTTCGCCGTTCCGATGCCCGTTCCTTTTTTCGTTTGGACAATCGGTTGGTTCGTGTACATCGCCGCCACCCGATCACGGTCATAGCTCACCATCAAAAAGTTTTTGTAACCGCCCTGATCATACGCCTCCCAATATAGGCCGTAGGCGTTTTTCGTCTTCCGCTTCGCCTTGCCGTACATCGCTTCGATCTTGGCGCGCGAGTCGCCGATCGCCACCCCGTTCATCGTGACATCGGCCATGCTTGTTTTCGCCTGCTGCACGCATAAAGCAGCGGCCAACTTCTCTCTTGACGGCGTTTCATAGCGGACGCGGGCATCGTTCTTAATCACATATCCTCCGCCGACATCGAAATCCCCGCCGCGCAACGCGTACACGCGGTACACCCCACCGTTTGGCAGCGTCTTCACTGCTTTGTTCGACAACCATAGCTCTGTCGGCGCCACCACCGTCACCCGGCCGATTTGCCCGGGCTTCAGTTCAGCACCGTCCCACCACACTTTTTCCGTGCCGACACGTTCTCCGCATCCCCCCGCCTTGACCATGGATGAACTCGGCATCCAAAGCCATCCGACCGCCGCCAACAGCATTCCGATTGCCACCGCCTGCACCCATTTCCTCACTTCCGCCCGCTCCTTCCTTTCTCTTTTTCTTTCATCATAGAGGTCTTTCCATCAAAAGAAAAGAGAAAAAAGAATGATTTCAACGAAAAAGAGGCCGCTTTGGCTGTGCAAATGTCGAAATTTCGTCCAACATGCTTCGCACCCACTTGGCTAAGGGGCGAAATATAGGTTAAAATGGATCATATTATTCTTCCATTTTCGTGAGAGAGGAGCATACTTTATGAAGATCATGAAAAAATTTCTAGCAGTCTCAGCGCTAAGCGCCGGAATCCTTCTGTCGCCATTTCACGCCCACGATGCGCAAGCAAAAGTTTGGTGGAATGGCATGGAATTGGTGCAGGGACAGATCGGCAAATTAACTGTTTTGAAAGATACCGAGCTTTATAAGTTACAAGGAGAGAAGAAAGTTTACATAAAAACGTTAAAAGCCGGCGGAGTCTATCGCATTTACACGTTTAAACCTGGCATGTTAGGTTTAGGCGGCGGATATTATGTCGATCGCGATGCCCGGGTAAAATACGAAACTCCTTCCAAAGCAAAACTCAATCAAGTTAAAATGGAACAGCTGTTCCGTGGAGTAAAACTCGGCATGTCCACTTCTCAAGTCAAGAAGTTGGAAACCGCAAAATTGATCCTACAAGAAAATATAGACGGCGGCCAAGCCTGGGTCTATTCGACTTCTCTTTTCGGATATCATACGCTGCTCGTCTATGGATTTGAGAACGGAAAGCTTGCCTTCTACGGCTACTCGTTCGATGCCGGCCAGGAGTATACAAACGATCAGCTCACAGCGATTTACAACAATCTGAAACAACAGCTCATCACGCTATTTGGAAACCAGTATGAACAGTCCGATTCTGGCCAAGACTACCCGCCTGCACTCGCATTTCACAAAGACGGCCTTGTGATTGCCCTTTCCTATGATGCGGACGGGTTGGCGGTTACGGTCACGAGTGAACAATAACGTGCAAAAAGCGAGGCTGCCCCATTCATTCGGACAGCCTTGCTTTCTTGCTTACTCCCCATTCACCAACTTCAACTTCTCCTTTGACGGCGTTTCGTAGCGGATGTGCGTGTCGATGTCGGTCACGTAATACCCGCCGCCGACCGCGTACTGCCCGCCGAAGCGCGCGTCATACCCGTAGACGCGGTATACTTCCCCAGGCTGTAAGATGCGGACGAACACAAGGCGCCCATCCTTCGTCCGTTTCCATAGATTGATCGGCTTTTGCACCGTCAAGCGGCCGATTTGCCCTTTTTTCAACTCCACGCCATCCCAGTAGACTTTTTTCACTTGGCCTGGAGGAGTGGTTGGCTTTCTCGGTTTCTCTTTTGGTTTCGATGGAGACGGTTTTTGCGGCGGTCTGGATGGAGGCGCTTCGTTTCCCGGTGGAGCTGTGCCGCCCGGCGGAACGCTCCCCCCAGGGGATGCGCCATCCGATGGACCACCGCTGCCCGGAGAGGTGCCGTTGCCTGGTGTTGCCCCTCCGTCATGGGACGGCGTTTCGCTTCCCGGAGAATCGCCGTTGCTTGGCGGCGTTGTCAACTTCCCTTCGCTCAATTGCTTCGTTTCTAAATTCAGCACATAATCTTTCGTGTTTTTCGCAATCGCTCCGCCGTCGTTGTTGAAAATGGCTGTTTTGCTTTCAGCCGATGGTTCAATATGAATCGACACTTCTTTTTGATGGCTGGCCGGCGCAAACGTGTACGAGAATGCCATCCGGCCATCAATCGGCACCCGCTCACCGTTGATCGTCAAAACGCCATTTTTAATGGCATTGCCCTTGATCGTCACTTGACTCCCTTGTTTTTGCACCTCTTCGATGACGACTGGCATATCGATCCAACGCAAAATGCGGTCTTGCACAACCATCGTATTGTTTCCTTGATTGTGGACCGTCACTTTCAAGTCGGTGCCAATCGCCCCGTAGCCGTAATAGCTCACGTCATCATCGTTGTCGTCCTCACGCGTATGGTCGGCCAACCCCTCTTGATCCCACGATCCGCCTTTCACATACTTATAGGTGATCGTTTCCCCTTCCTGCACCTCGACGGTAAATTGCCAATCGGGCGTCACCGCACCGTTGCGCGACATCTCCCACGCTCCTGTGTTCCAGCCGTTCAGACTGTTCGGAATCGTAATGCGGGCATCGAGCGGCGTATAATCCGGCGCTCTCACTTTAAAAATCACTTTCACCATCACAATGTCCGGCGTCACCTTGACTGTGTTCGACGCCACAACATTGCCGGCGCGGTCATACAACTTGACAACATACGTGTACTCGGTGCCGTTTTCGACATCGTAGTCTGTAAATGAATCGCCGATCGAAGTGGTTGTATGCACGATATCACCGTTGCGCTCGATGGTTAACAAATAAGCATCCCCATCTTTTTTCCCAACAAACATCCATGATAAATTCACTTGTCCCGATTCAACCGCAGGCTGCCGCAGCTCGATGGCGTCTGCTGGCGCTATTTGGTCGCTGTTGTCTGCCGCAAACGTCACTTGCTTCTCTGCTGTATACACCCATTCCTCGCCGAGGTTGGTCGTCAGCGCATAACGATACGTATACGTCCCTGCGGCGAGCGGAGTGAAGACAGCTCGGAACACGTTGGCGTCGCCGTCTTGTCCTTGGTAGGACGCTCTGTATTCTTTCCATGTTTCGTCACGGGTGCCTTTCACTTGCAACACCGCTTGCAACCCATCAGCTGCTCCTTTGCTTGTCACATTGTCGATGTTGACATGGACATCCACTTGTTGCGGCTTTGACAAATCCAGTGTGGCATCGCTTAACGTTGTCACGAACTGGACATTGTCGCTCGTCAGCGGGTAATGAGGAACGACGCGATTCGTTTCGACCTTCGGTGATTCATTGCCGTTTTCATCGACCGCCGCAACGGCAAAGTAATAGGCTGTTCCGTTCGTCAACGAACCGATCGTAGCCGAAGTTGTTTCCGTCTCTTGCACCATCGTATAACCGGCCCCTCTTAACGTGGACTCGTAAATTCGGTATCTCGACGCATTTCCTTCCCACGTTAACATGACACGGCCATCCGAAGGGCTCGCCTGCAAATTGCTGACTGCTGCCGGCATTTCCACCGTCACCGCCCCAAACATCATCCGTCCATCCAGGGCCGGAATCGTGACCGTCAACGTTCCGCCAGCGACCGTGGCTTTCTCGCCATCATGCAACTCATCCGTGAGTACGGTGCCATTCGGAAGCAACGAAGCGACGTCAAGAGCCACCGTCTTGTCCTCATTGCCGCGGTTGACAGCAATGAGCGCCACTTCACGCCCGTATTGGCGGGCAAATACGTATACATCCCCTTGCGCATACACCGTCTTGATGTCGCCATGGGCCAACAACGATTGATGGTGCTGGCGAATGTGCCCCACTTTCTGATAATGGGACAATAGATTTTGATCTTCTTTGCCCCACGGATACGTGCGGCGGTTGTCTGGGTCTTTTGAGCCTGTTACTCCCGCTTCATCGCCGTAATAAATCGTCGGAGCTCCCGGATATCCCATCTGCAAAATCACCGCCAGCTTGAGCCGCTTTTTCCCAAGTTCCTCATTATAATTCGGATCAAGCTCCGCCCGCTCGGATGAATCCGTTCCGTTCCCAAGCAGAAAGACCGCCCGCGCCGTGTCATGGGAACCAATTAAGTTCATCAGCGCATAAAACGCTTCACTTGGGTAGTCTTCCCTTATGGCCGTCAGTCGCTTGTCCGCCTCTTCCGCATTTCCGTTTTTCAAAAAGTCAAGCACCGCCCCGCGGAACCGGTAGTTCATCACGGAATCGTACTGGTCGCCTAGAAAATATTTCGATGCGTCATCCCAAATTTCCCCTAAAATGAGCGGCTGCTCCCCCTCTTTTAACGTCGGACCGCGGTCGTACGACCCTTGAAGCAATTCTTGGCGAAACTCGCGCCAAAACGCCGGATCCACCTCATTGGCCACATCCAACCGCCAGCCGGAGGCGCCGCGGGCAATCCAGCTTTTCGCCACCGAATCCGATTCACGGAAAATGTAATTCGCGAGCGCATCGTTGTTCAATTCACTCGGATGCGGCACTTTTTCCCCCGTCACCGACTTAAACTCCGGCAGACTGTCATAGCCCCACCATGATTGGTATTGATAATGGCCATCGACTTTTTTGTTTTCAATATTGAACCAAAGGTGAAACCCATACGGGCTGAACGTCTGTCCCTCTTGTTTGAACTTCTCTTCCACTTGTTTCCGCGCTTCTTCCTCGCTCAATCCTTTTTCATTTATCAAATCGTAAACCGCTTCCCAATATTCATACGCGCCGACGGTCGGATAGCGGTGGTAGCGGTCAAAGTAAATCGAATCGTCGGATACGTGGTTGAACACCCCGTCTAAGATGAGATGCATTCCCCGGTTCGCAAGCGCCTGCACAAACGATTGGAATTCTTCCGGGGAACCGAACATCGGATCCAATTCTTTGTAATTGCTCGCATCATATTTATGGTTCGATGGCGCATTGGCGATCGGATTTAAGTAAATCGTGTTCACCCCAAGCGACTGCAAATAATCCAACTTTTGTTCAATTCCAGCGATGTCTCCGCCGAAAAAGTCATTCGACCATTCGCCGTCGCCATCGTAGCCGCTCGTTCCTTTCAGGCGCGGATTATCGGGCAAATCCGACCAATCGCGATGCTCAATCGGCTGCGCCCCGCGTGCCTGCTGCTTGCTGTTGTCATTTGAAGGGTTGCCGTTAAAGAACCGATCTGGGAAAATTTGATACACAACCGCTTCTTTCATCCAATCTGGTGTTTTGTAATTCGGATCATAGACGGTCAGCTGGAACAGCTCCGCATTTTTGTCGACCGCCCTCCCCCATTGTCCTTCTTTCGTATCTTCGCCATATTCCGCCTTCATCCCGGCATCGACAGCGATAAATTTATAACCGTATACCCCCGGCGCAGAAGGAGTAAACGCAGCCTCCCAATACTCATCATCCCCGAGCACGCCGACTTTTTCCATCGTGTAGACTTTGGCGGTTCCGGTCGTCGCATTTTTCACATACACATCCGCTTTCGTCAAATCGCCTTTTTTCGCCGCAAGACGAAGCGTTACCTTCGTTCCCGCTTTCACCGCGCCAAACGGCTGGCGGTACAGCGTATCCCATGTATTGTGTTTTAATCGGTCTTTCTGAACAACACCGTCAGAGCCATTGGGGTTGTAGTCGGTGTACACGTCTTTTGTTTTCGCATTGAAGAAGAATGTAATGGTTGTCGTTTCCAAAACGGTTAAGCGTGCATTCTCTTGTGGGTAGCTCTCGTTCCAATTGTTTCCGAGGACAATTTTATATTCATACGATCCTTTCGGCACCCGCGCCGTAAACGTGTACACCGAGTCAAAATCATCATCGGTCAACAGCGCTGTCGATGTCCCTGGAGTCCATCCGTTGTTCTCCCCCTCATAGCCGATGGCCGGCAGCACCGTCCCGACAAGACGCGGCTGTTTCTCCTTCGCAATCGCCGTATACCATGTCGAATCCGCGATCGCATGCGTCCGGTCATTGTAATAAAACGTCACCTCGGTTTGCCGATCCAGCTTCAACACCAGATTTGCGCCATTGCGACCACCGGCGCCGTAATTTTCATCCCAGCTGCCGTTGACCGCAATTTTGTACTCATAGGTCCCGGCTGGCAGCGTCCCGGTGAATGTATAAAGCCCATTCCCTTCATCATGCATCCTCGTCGCCAATGCCCCCGGATCCCATTCCGCCGTATGGCCCAACTCATCTTGCAAATTGCCGACTAGCGTGATCGTCCGTGGCTGCGAGGCCGTGGATTCGGCCGTCCACCGATGCTCCCCATTCCCTAGAGCGCTAGAACTTCCTGCCTCGTTCGCAGCGGCAACCGCCTGGAAAGGAGTCAATGCCAGCAACAACACCGATGCCAAAACCAATGATAGCATTCTCCTTGCCTTCTTGATCATCCCCCGCTCCCTTCTCCTTTGTTTTGCCAACTTCCTTCTCTCCTTTCCTTTTTATATTCTTTGTGCAATCGTTTGCACAAAACGGTTGATGCAAACGATTTCATCAATCTTTATCTTATACTAATAAACAGAATATTTCAACTATATTCCCCTCTGTTTTTTTATTTTCGATTCACTCCTAACTCAAAATCGTTTAAATTCGATATTGAAAACGATTACAAACAAAAATTATAATAGACGTAAACGTTCGAGGGTTTGCTCCCTTTTTACTCTTTTTATGCAATCGTTTCCCTTAATTTTTTGGAAGCCAAACCGTCGAATGTAACATTTGATTAAGGGGGAAGGGCATTGTACTAACGTTTCACCGCATCATTCGAAAAGGGTGGGTGTTCCTGCTCGCGTTTTTGCTCACTGCCTCGCTGTTCTGCCCGACAGGACAGCACGCCAAGGCTGCCGCACCGTTTAACGGCACCATGATGCAGTATTTTGAATGGTACTTGCCGGATGATGGCACGTTATGGACCAAAGTGGCCAATGAAGCCAACAACTTATCCAGCCTTGGCATCACCGCTCTTTGGCTGCCGCCCGCTTACAAAGGAACAAGCCGCAGCGACGTAGGGTACGGAGTATACGACTTGTATGACCTCGGCGAATTCAATCAAAAAGGGACCGTCCGCACAAAATATGGAACAAAAGCTCAATATCTTCAAGCCATTCAAGCCGCCCACGCCGCTGGAATGCAAGTGTACGCCGATGTCGTGTTCGACCATAAAGGCGGCGCCGACGGCACGGAATGGGTGGACGCCGTCGAAGTCAATCCGTCCGACCGCAACCAAGAAATCTCGGGCACCTATCAAATCCAAGCATGGACGAAATTTGATTTTCCCGGGCGGGGCAACACCTACTCCAGCTTTAAGTGGCGCTGGTACCATTTTGATGGCGTTGATTGGGACGAAAGCCGAAAATTGAGCCGCATTTACAAATTCCGCGGCATCGGCAAAGCGTGGGATTGGGAAGTAGACACGGAAAACGGAAACTATGACTACTTAATGTATGCCGACCTTGATATGGATCATCCCGAAGTCGTGACCGAGCTGAAAAACTGGAGGAAATGGTATGTCAACACAACGAACATTGATGGGTTCCGGCTTGATGCCGTCAAGCATATTAAGTTCAGTTTTTTTCCTGATTGGTTGTCGTATGTGCGTTCTCAGACTGGCAAGCCACTATTTACCGTCGGGGAATATTGGAGCTATGACATCAACAAGTTGCACAATTACATTACGAAAACAAACGGAACGATGTCTTTGTTTGATGCCCCGTTACACAACAAATTTTATACCGCTTCCAAATCAGGGGGCGCATTTGATATGCGCACGTTAATGACCAATACTCTCATGAAAGATCAACCGACATTGGCCGTCACCTTCGTTGATAATCATGACACCGAACCCGGCCAAGCGCTGCAGTCATGGGTCGACCCATGGTTCAAACCGTTGGCTTACGCCTTTATTCTAACTCGGCAGGAAGGATACCCGTGCGTCTTTTATGGTGACTATTATGGCATTCCACAATATAACATTCCTTCGCTGAAAAGCAAAATCGATCCGCTCCTCATCGCGCGCAGGGATTATGCTTATGGAACGCAACATGATTATCTTGATCACTCCGACATCATCGGGTGGACAAGGGAAGGCGTCACTGAAAAACCAGGATCCGGACTGGCCGCACTGATCACCGATGGGCCGGGAGGAAGCAAATGGATGTACGTTGGCAAACAACACGCCGGAAAAGTGTTCTATGACCTTACCGGCAACCGGAGTGACACCGTCACCATCAACAGTGATGGATGGGGGGAGTTCAAAGTCAATGGCGGTTCGGTTTCGGTTTGGGTTCCTAGAAAAACGACCGTCTCTACTATCGCTTGGTCGATCACAACCCGACCGTGGACTGATGAATTCGTCCGTTGGACCGAACCACGGTTGGTGGCATGGCCTTGATGCCTGCGATCGCGTTGTAAAGACATTCCGCTCTATCATTGAGGCAAAAAACACGGCCTTGCCCGCCATGAATGGCGGCACAAGGCCGTGTTTGATGTTACCATCCATTTGCTTGCTTCAACTTCTCCTTTGACGGCGTTTCGTAGCGAATGTGCGTGTCGATGTCGGTCACGTAATACCCGCCGCCGACCGCATACTGCCCGCCGAAGCGCGCGTCATACCCGTAGACGCGGTATACTTCCCCAGGCTGTAAGATGCGGACGAACACAAGGCGCCCATCCTTCGTCCGTTTCCATAGATTGATCGGCTTTTGCACCGTCAAGCGGCCGATTTGCCCTTTTTTCAACTCCACGCCATCCCAGTAGACTTTTTTCACTTGGCCTGGAGGAGTGGTTGGCTTCTCGGGCTGCTTGGGCGGGTTGGGCTTTTCTTCCTTCCAAAGCGGCAAGGCAAATTCATATTGGGCAAATCCACTCGGCAAGGTGGCGACATAGCGGATGCTGCCGTCTTGCGGCAAGTATTTTTGCGCTTCCGGCGACGATTCAAACGTGACGGTCACCGGCGCTTTCCCTTTCACTGGCGCAAACCGCCAGTTGCCATCCGCCGACGGGTTGATCGTTCCGTTTTCCCGAATGTAATCGATGATCACTTGCCGGTTTTCATCCGGCGCAGCCAAAATCGTGTTTTTCCCGCCCGGATTGATGATCCGGTTTGTCGTCGCCCGATAGTTGTTCGTTGCGACGATAAATTCCATGTTCGGCGTCACTGGCTTGCCTTCGAATTTCAAGTTTTTAATCCGACTCGCGTTCGGATTGATCACATTTTGGTTTTTGTCGTATTTCGCCGGCTCGGTGACATCGATCTCGTACGTCACTCCATCAATAATGTCGAAGTTGTACGTCGGGAAGTCATTGTTGATGAGCGGCTGAACGTCTGTCTTGTTCGGGTCGATTTGGTTGAATTGCCCCGCCGACCACTCAAGCCATTCTTTCAACTCGGCTCCCGTAATTTTCAGCGCATACACCGTGTTCGGATACAAGTACAAATCAGCAACGTTTTTAATGGCGATTTCCCCTGCCGGGATGTCGGTATAGTAGCTCGCCCCGCCGCGTCCGCCGGCTTTGAACGGAGCGCCGGCCGACAGCACCGGAAGGCCTTCATATTTCGTCCCTTTCAACATCTTTTCGACATACCATTTTTGCGCATTCGTGACGATTTGCACGGACGGATCGTCTTTGATAAGCGCAAAATAGCTGTTGATCGGGCTCGTTGTTTTTCCAACCGGGCTGCGGACGTACTGAATCGTCGCTTCATGTTCCGCTTGGATCGCCTGCTCCACGGCCGGGTCGCTGTCAACCAACGGCGTTTTCGTCGCCTTGTCGTACACCGGGCGAAGCTGGGCTTTCGCTTGCGTCACTTTCCATTTTCCATCGACTTGCTCAACCGTCAAATCAATAACCCCAAGCGTATCGCCCCACGCCCCCGGCATCGTCACCGGAACACCGTTGATTGTGCCTGTTTCATTGTTGATACCGTTCCCATCCGGAAAATCGGGCGTCGTTCCCGGAAGCGCCGGAAATTTTTTATGCTGGTGGCCGGTCAACACGGCGTCGACCCCCGGAATTTGCGTCAAATAATACGATGCGTTTTCCATATTCGGGCTGTTTCCGCCGGTCTCAATGCCCGAGTGCGATAGCACAACGATCAAATCGGCCCCTTCCGCTTTCATTTTTGGAATATACTTTTGCGCCGACTGCACAATGTCTTTCGCAATCACTTTCCCTTGCAAATTCGCTTTGTCCCAATCCATAATTTGCGGCGGCACAAAGCCGATGACGCCGATCTTCAGCGTATGCTTCTCCCCGTCTTCATCAACGACTTCTTTCGCTAAAATTTGATACGGCGTGAAATAGTTGACATCGTTATCCGGATTTTGGTCATGATCGTCACGGTACACGTTCGCATTCACGATCGGCAGCTTGGCATCGTCATACACTTCATTGAGGAAATCCAAGCCATAGTTGAACTCATGGTTCCCAACCGTCGCCGCATCGTACTTCAACAAATGCAACAGTTTCACCGCTGGATGCACTTCGCCATCTTGCAGCGGCTTCACTTTCGCCACATAGTCGCCAAGCGGCGTTCCTTGAATCAAATCCCCGTTGTCAAACAGAAGCGTATTCGGCTGCTCAGCGCGCGCCTGCTCGATCAAACGCGCCGTCTTCGACAACCCAAACTCATTCGTCGGACTATCTTTGAAATAATCGTAGTTGACGAGATTCATATGTACGTCCGTCGTCTCTAAAATGCGCAGCTTGACGACATCTCGGTCTTCCGCGCCCACCGCCGTCGGCCCAAACGAAGGAGCCAGCAGCCCCAACGCCAACGCCACGCTCGCTGCCGCGTATTTCTTCCGTTTTTTCAATGCCCATCCCCCTCGCTCAGATTCAATCACTTTCACTTCTATATTACCATAAAAGCAACAAAATTTTGATAGGAAAAACAAAAGAAATATGAGGAAATAAACAGACAATATCGAAAGAGATAGAGGAAAACACCATGTCCTATTCTTGGGAATGGTTGATCTTTTCCATCTTCCTTTCCGCATTCATGCTGTATATTATCATTGAAACCGCCGTCCGACGAGCGATTGACAGCTCAACATTAGCAAGAACACATCAAAAAACCGTTGGAAGATAGAAAAAAAGGAATGACAGCCGACATTAAAGGAGTGACACGCATCGTTCATCAATGTTATGATTAAATAAAAACTTGGAGCTTTTATTTGCAAGGGGAGTATGCAATGTTGCGGGACATCATCAATGCTGTTCTCGGTGTGATCATCGGGGTCATTTTAGGAGACCCTCTAAAGGAGGCTTGGGGGAAATTTGTCAAATACATGAAGCGCCTCCTTGCAAAGCCAAAAACTATTAAAGATCCCTCATATTTTACCATTGGGAATGAAACTACTTCGTTTATTGTTTGTGACGGAGATGGCGTTATGACCTACTCTCCTGAAAATATTGAAACAAGAGTAAACAACCATGCAGTTGAGCTTCCCAGTGATTTAAAAATTTTGAGGAGAGAAATAGAAAAAGCGGAAGATGCAAAGAAACAACGGGGGGAAAGCTACAGTTGGAATGGACCTTTGCTCTCTCTCGAAAAATATTCAATTCTACGAACAAAAGTGAATGAGGATATGAAAGTCATTTTTTCGTTCGTTCCTTCAGATTATTATACATTTAAAGCGTTAAATATGAATCTAGATAAACAACTTCCTTCCGGTTATACAATCCGAGAGAAATACTTGGCCGGAAACACAGTTAGGCAACCAATCCCAGCGCTAGCAAACGGCGTTGGCGTAGCCATCACTGTCATTACTTCAGACAATTACGTCATTTTAACCAAACGATCGCCTGAAAGCGGGGTGCGGCCAAACGAGTTGGATATTAGCGTTGTCGAAGCAATCCATCCTTCCCACGACCGTAAAGCGGTAGGACAAGGGCCGGACCTATTTAATACTGCTGTACGTGGCGCAGAAGAGGAACTAGGCGTTGTCATCCCTAGGGAAAATATAAAATTTCTTGGGTTCGGTGTAGATGAACAATACTATCAATGGAATATCATCGGCATTGCGCACTGTAAAGAAAAAGCCGAAGAAATTATGAAACAACGCAGCAGAGGAATCCCAGGGAAATGGGAAATGGAACAAATACTCTTCATTCCGTTTAAAATTAGGGACGTATTATATACTATCAAAAATGAAAAAATGTGGTCCACAGCAAAAGTTGCTCTATACTGGTCACTCGTCTTTGAATATACAAAAAGAGGAGTAGATAAGGAAGCAGAAAAGCTGTTCAAATAATCCATTATTCGCAGAGAGAATATGCCTTGAAGGAATGTCTTTTCTAAAAGAGCAGGAAAAGAAGCAACCCAAGCAAAAATAGAAGGTCACCATTGCAACACAACGAAGAGCGCCCTCCACTGGCGCCCTTCCTCATTTCTATAGCAAATTGAGCAACGCCTTTTTGTTCGCTTGCACTTGGTCGTTCAACGCCTTGACTTTTTCTTTTACCTTCTGAATGTCTGCGTTGTTGGCGCCGACTTTCTTTTCAAGGGCGCGAATTTCATTCGTCACCGCCCGCAGCTGGTTGGACAGCGCGATGAGCTGGCCGATGAGGCCATCAATTTGCTCTTGTTTTTCTTCATCGAGTTCCTCTTGGTCTTCACCAACAGGTTGTGGAGAATTCGGAGACGGCGCCTCCGTTACCGTTTGCCCGCTGGAAGCTGGAGCGGCAGCGTCATTGGCCGCTATGGCTTGTCCACTCGGAGCGTCAGTTGCCGCTGTGACTTCTGTCGGTTGAGAAGCAGACGGCTCGCCCGTTGGCAACGAATCAGCAGGCGTCGTTTGCGTGTCCGTTGCCGATTCCGCTTCGCTCAATGCTTGAATGCGAGCGGTCACTTTGTCTAGCCGCTCTTCAATTTGGCCTACTTTTTTATGTAACTGCGCCAACTTTTGCGCAAGCCATTTTTGTTGCTTGGACGATTCCTGTTTTTTCTTCGCCTCTGTTTCCTTTTGTTCCGTCTTCTTCTTGACGACGACTTCCACTTTCTTCACCATCGTTTCGCGCTCATGCGCTTTGCCCGCAGGTTTGGCAGCCGCCCACGCCGGAGAGGCGACGAGCATCGACGCCACCAAAATTGGCCATCCTTTCTTCAACATTACCAATTCCTCCTTTATTTTTTGGTAATGGCAGCTGGCTGGCATAGGTTTCCCCTTAGCCCCTGTAGCTTTGTGACGCTAAGTTTCCTTAGCTGTACCTTTCATCATCATTGTACCATGATTTTCTTCGCGATGAAGTGAGACGAAATGACTATTTTCGACCTTTGAACCATTTCATATATATCTCAAACATTCCTGCTTCACCGTTAAATCCCTAGTTGAAGTTCGTGCACAGTATATTTGCTTTTTGTCACAACTCCCCGGTGCCGCAATGTTTCATGCACGTTCTCATTATACAAGCGAACGTTTTCATTCATGACCTTCCACTCAACTGATCGTTGATGGCAAAACCCATCGATATCATTGTCGAGATGTTTCACATAGCGATAGGGGCCAATGATCCCGATGCTGAGCCACGCTCCATTGCGAACCAACACGATATCCCCTTGTTCCATCGTATTGACAAACGCCCAGATCGCACCAAGAGCGTTGCCAAGCTTCGCCCCCGAATAATGGTACACGTTGCGCAATCGCTCTCTCAGTTCATCTTTGCTTATGCCGTCTAAATTGCCGATCAGCGGCCAGCCAATCCCTATGACTTGATCGCGAATGAATTCGTCGTACCGCTGAAACCCATGCGGTTTCGTTTTCATTTGAAATACATGCGCCATTTCCAATCCCCCGTTTCCCTTTCAACCTCCGCCTTAGCCACACCGTCCCATCCATCAAAAAGCGACAGGCGCGTAACCACCTCAACTTCTTGCATGCTTCTTAAGAACGGCGGTAATCGCCTCAATCGTTTCTTTGGCGCCATCCGTCAACGCTTCAAACTTAAAGGCAATCGACTGGGCGTTTGGATTGATGGACGGGCCTGCGTTTCGATCTCTGCGAAACGCCGTGATCGCCTCCAAGTCTTGTTTGAGCCCATCGGGAAGCAACGCTCGCTCGAACCTCCAGCTGACAATGTAAGGCTCTTTCGCTGTGTAATCGTTGGATCCTTCATATTGTATAGCCCCAATGCGCTTCTTCCCTTTCTCGGAAGCTGCATCATTCATAAACAACTGCACGGTTTGCTTTCCACGGCCATCACATACATGCAAGCCTGCTTCCATCGATTTGCTTGCAATGAAGTGAAACAGAGGTGTAATGGCAAAGCGGTACTCAAACATCTTCACCTTTTCTCCCCCCCTTTTTTTGTCATATTTGCAACAGGCTCATCTGCCCCCAACAAAATGACGAGCAATCTCCGTTCATGCATCATTAAGGATTCTTTCAACAAAAACAAGCAAACTCCTGCATATGAATGAAAAAAAATAGAGGCCCAACCAATGTTTCTCTGTTTCGATTAATCCTCGAGTGGATCCTTCCTGCCTCCACGAGCCTTTTTGTCACTTCAATGTCTTCCCTTGAAGGAGTCGGGTCAGATGATGGATGGTTGTGAGCGACAAGAATCGAAGCTGAATTCGATAGAATCGCTGATTTGAACACCTCCCTCGGATGCACGGATGCTTGAATTGAGACTGCCCACGTGGCAAACGTTGATGGCAGTCGGCTGGTTTTTCGTGTCAAGGCAGATAACGACAAACTTCTCTCGGTCGGCTTCCACAAGAAACGGCTTCAGCAGCTTGTACGCATCCTCTGGGGATTTGATTTGCCGCTCCTTGTACAGCACGCTAGACTCCCAAACGAGTTTGAGGCTCACGATGTTGACGCGCTTCGCTGGCTGCTTGGAAGACACCTCCCTTTCTAGCAACTCTAGCTGTTGGTGGTTGATAGTTTGATACTTGCTCATCCTTTTCTCTCCTAAAACGAAATAACCTCTATTCCTTTCGGAGAATGGAGACTTACTGTAGATTCAAGAGAATAATTTATTTAAATTCCATTTGATGCGGATGCAGAAAAAAACCAGAGAGCTAAACTACGACTCTCTGTCTCTATAAACCTTCGACAAAATGCGGGTGATGACAGGCACCAAGCCCCAATTTGCCGACGAGCAGTGCTGACAACGGAATTACTAACACTGACTTTCTATTTTTCCCTTGCAAAAAAAAACCCTATCACATTTAAGTGATAGGGTTTTAAAATTAGCTGGTAATTATTTAGAAACAACGCCATCTTTAACTTTGTTGCCGTTAGCATCAACTAGGTTAGCTGATTTAAATTCAACAGTAATGCTATCAGATAAATTGAAGTCAGCAGAAGTTGTAACAGTCAGCTTACCATTTGCAGCTGAAACTGAAGCAGCTTTGTCTTCAACGCCGTTAATCTTAACTGTTACACCAGTAACGCTTCCAGCTGCTGCATCTTTAATCGCTTCTGAGAAGTCAACTGTGAAAGTATTGCTATCAACTAAAGTTATTTTAGTAGCAACAGGAGCTACACTTTCTTTTAATGGTACAAGAACAGTGGCTTTACCATCTTTTAAAGTATTTCCATTTGTATCAACTACATTTTTAATTTCAAGCATATAGCTTCCGTTTGCTACGATAGAGCCTGCTGGTAAAGTAATTCTAACCTTCTTAGTTCCATCTACAAATTGAAGTTGAGTTCCTGCAGGTAGTGCTGCTCCACCTAGTTTATAGTTAGCTGCATTTAAAGCAGATGATGTGACATCAGTTGCATATTCTACTGTGAATACATTATTGTTATTAGGATCGACAACAACTGGATTTGCAGCCAATACTAATGTAGCAGATGGCTGTTGTGCAGGAGCTTGATAATCAGCTGTATTGAAGTTAATAGTTAAATCATCAGCGATTTTGTTTCCTGATAAATCAGCAACAGAATTTCCTGCTAGTTTAAATGAATAGCTAGAATTTTTGTCTAAATCTACAGAAATAGCAATAGTATTTGACTCAGTTCCTTCGATTTCGCCATTTCCATCTACATCTACACCAGAAGCAACATTAGTTAATTTTATAGGAGTTGCAGAAGTATAAAGGATACCGTTTTTAGAAGTAAGAGTGAAATCACCGTTAACTACTACTGGCTCATTGAATGTTAAGTAAACAACATCAGTATCATCTGTCTTAGCTGTGTCATCTGCTACAAGAAGTTTAGAAGAAACAGATACTAAAGATGGAGCAGTTTTGTCAGCAACTAAAGTAGCTCCAACAGAATAAGCTTCTCCAGCATTACCAGCTAAATCTTTATAAGATTCTACTTTGACAGTAGTATTAACAAAAGCTTTTGTTCCAAGGACAGACTTTGCATCAAAAGTAAACTTAGTTTTATCATTAGCATCTTTTTCAGCATCTGTTAATAAGAACTCAGTAGTGCCAACAGTAACTTTTGCATACGCATCTAGAGTTCCGTCATTGTTAAAGTCTTGTTTGCTTAACTCTTCAGAGAAGTCAACAGTTACCTTTGTTCCATTAACTGAAACAGCAACAGTTGGTTTTGTATTATCAACAACTGGCTTTTCAACAGTAAAGTTTAGAACAATAGGATTTGCAGTGTTTCCAGCAAAGTCTTTCGCTCCAACAATATCAACTCTGTAGGATTTCTCAGCTTCTAATCCTGTGATTGTTAAAGTATTACCGTTTAGAGTGTAGCTTCCACTCGTTAATTCAACACCATTTAAGCTGACAGTTCCTTCACTTTGTAGAGGTTCTGCAAAAGTAATAACTGCTGTTGTCCCTTTTGCTTGTACGGAAGTAACAGCCGGTGCTTCTGTATCAGCAAAAGTTAACAATTGATTGAACTCAGCAGTTTTAACGTTAGCATCTGCTTTAGTTGGGATAGGGAAAACAGTTAATTTCGCATTGGAAACTTTAAGTTCATCAGCAGTTGTCAAAGTAACTGTTTTTCCATCTTCAGAAAGAACAGCGCTAGTAAAAGTTTCACCTTCTAATTTATAGTTTGAAGTCTTTTCAGCTTCAGTTTTATCAACAGCTTTGTTGAACTTAACGACTAATTCTCTAGCGTTAATCGCACTTACACTCTCAACCTTCGGCGTCAATGCCGCTTCATACGCCGCATTGGCGTCTTGTGCTGCTTTTTGCAGTTCAGCTTTGAACGCATCGGTTACTTTCGATACGTATTGGTTGACTTGGTCAAGCGCAGCTTTCGCTTTGTCCAAGTTGCCGGCTTTGACGGCGTCTTGCGCTTCACGAGCTTTCATGGCAACGGTGATGTCGTAGATCAAGCTGTCGCGCAATGCTTGAGCATCGGCTTTGAACGTCGAACGGAGGAGTTCGCGCGTCGTTTGGCCGTATACGCGGTCGAGGATGACCGTGCGCGTTTTGAGCTCGTACGAAATTTTGTGGTAGAGCTCTTCTGCTTTTTTCAGATCTTTCGCATCGACGGCTGCTTTGAGTTCTTGACGCATCGCGTCTAATTTTGTCGCATAGTTGTAAGCGTCGATGTACGTAGCCACGCGCGCTTCGCCCGATTTCGGATTGGCTTTGAATACATACGTTTCGTATGTAGCTTGCAAGTCAGCCAAATACGCGTCTTTCTTCGCGCCGCCGGCTTTGTTCACAACAGCGACAGCGTTCGCATACGCTTGTTTTGCTTTGTTGTAGGCTGCGTATACATCGTTAATGTCCGGGAATTGGCCCGTTTCCGTTACCGTGTGGCTGTACGTATAGTACGCTTGCTTCATTTGCGCTTTCGCTTGGCTGACGACCGTCGCAACGTCCGTGGCTGCTTGGGAAGCATGCGGGTTGGCTGCGACGAAAGCGCTCGCTGCTACAGCGCTGGCTGTGGCGAGTTTGACTGCTTTCTTTTTGTCCATAAAGCCCAAAATCCCCCTTCGTTTTTATGAAACTTTAGAGCAATGGGTACTAAACGTTTCCGTTTAGTAGATTCATTGCCTAAAAGGTGCTAACATCAACCAATATCATCCTTGACGGCTAGATGCTGGGCTGATTAGAAAGCCTAGCATCTGTTGCTAGCACTTGAGCATAATTCCTCAATGCTCCACGTCTCCTATAATAATACATTTTTCTTCTAAATTCTAGTCCTAAATACAAATTTTTTAGAGAATATGCCTTTGAAATTATTGCCATCGATGGCGACATTGATATGAATATGCCTGTAACAGAAATTTAGAACGATATTTTGGCAGTTTGATGGTTTTGGTTGGCAAACATTTTGCGCAAAAACATCAATCGTTTTTCTTCACCGTGACGTCCATCGGTTGGCCAAGCGTCATTTTGACGACGTCATAGCGGTCATTCAAGTACAAATCGAGAAAGCGGAACTGTCCTGCGAATTGTTCCGGGCTGTTCGTGATGGAAAATTGCAGCTGCATTGCGTAATCGCCGCTGTTGGCGAGCTGTTCGGCGATTTTTTCGATCTCTTCCTTCGGCACGTTGTACGCTTTTAAGTAAGAGATCGAGTCGGCGATCGCTTCGGCGTTGTCGTTGAAGAAAATGGAGAGCGTCACCGTGGCGCCGTCGATGCGGCCTTCAAGCGGCAATGACATATTTTGGCCGTATAAGTACCAGCCGAACAGACGATTTCCTTTTTGCCGCTCAATGACGAACGGAACGGATTCATTTCCTGCCTGAAGAATGTATTGCCCTTTCAATGAGCGGGCGACAAGGGCGAGAAGTTCGTCTTTTGTGAACGGCACGTATTGGATGGCGTCCCCTTGTTTGGCATACAGTCCACCGCCGAGGCTGTAATAGACGGCGCCGCCTGCCCGTTTTTGGCTGTAGACGCGATACTCGCGCCCTTGTTTCACCGTCATGGCGGTCTGCCATGCCGCTCCGTTCAGGCGGTATAGAGGCGTGTCGCGCAAAATGACGACTTTGCCGATCATGCCTTGTTTCCATTGGACTTGCCCCCATTGGACGGCGGCGTCAACTGTTTGTCCATTTCCTCCGAGGGCGATGGCGGCGGCGAGGCAGATGGCGGCTGCCATTTGGGATGCATGTTTCATCTTCGTTTTCCTCCTCATTTTGGTCATCGTTGTCGTTCCAGCATGCTAAAATAACCGCTTCGCCCCCAAGTACCGCTGTTTCCAATACGATTGGTCGAGGCGGCTGATCGTCACTCCAGTCGAAGCGCCGCTATGGATGAACTGGCCGTTGCCGATATAGATGCCGGCATGCGACGGGCTATTCGTGGTCGTGGCGAAAAAGACGATGTCGCCGACTTCCGGGGCGGAAACCGATACGCCTGCATTCCACATCAAGGCGACGGTGCGCGGGATGGGGACGCCTTGTTGCTGGAACAGGTAGAAAATGAAGCCGCTGCAGTCAAATCCCTCTTCCGGCGCATCGCCGCCCCAAACGTATGGGGTTCCGAGCAACTCAGCCGCATCGGCGACAAGTTCGATGACATCCACCTTCGTCGGGGGAGCTTGTCCAAGCAGACGCTCGTATGTTTCGCTGTCAACGACGCCCGTAACCGGGAGTTTCACCGATTGTTGAAAACGGCGAACGGCATCCGCAGTGACCGTGCCGTAGTAACCGGTGATGGTAGGGTAGGTGAAGTAACCGAGCTCTTTCAACTTCTTTTGCACACGTTTGACGTCCTCGCCTCGCGAACCAATCGAAAGGCGTATCGCTGGGCGTTCGGCTGTTGCAGGCGGGTTTGTTTTCGCTTTTACTGCGCTCGCGAGGCGGGCAGCGGTTTGGTTGTCGACCGCGCCGGTCACTGGCAGGCCGTTGTCGCGTTGAAAGCGGCGGACCGCGTCGGCGGTCAGCACCCCATAGTAGCCGGTGATGTCCGAATACGTAAAGTAGCCGAGTTGTTTGAGCTGTTGCTGCAGCTTGCGGACGTCGTCGCCGCGCGAACCGATCGTCAGCGCGTCAGATGACGTGGCCGGCTGACTTGTTTCTTTTTGCTTCAGCCGCTCAAGCGTCGCCCGATCCGCCCGCCCGGTGGCGGGAAGCCCGTTCGCCCGTTGAAACTGCTTCACGGCATCGGCCGTCACCGCGCCATAGTAGCCGGTGATTTGCGGATAGCGAAAATAGCCGAGCTGTTTCAGCCGGCGTTGCAAATCGCGGACGGCCGCGCCGCGGGAACCGATGGCGAGCGTGTCGTTTGACGCAGGCGCGCTTTTGAGCTTCGCGTAGGTGGCGTCATCGACGATGCCGGTGGCTGGCAAGTTCATCGCCCGTTGGAACGCCTTGACCGCTTCTTCGGTAATGGCGCCAAAGTAGCCGGTCGCTTGCGGATACGTGAAAAAGCCTTTTTCTTTCAAGCGCTGCTGGAGCTGTTTGATTTCAGGAGAACTCATGCCTTTTTTCCATTCCGCCGCTTGGCTCTCGTCCGGCGCGAGAAAAAAGGCAGAAGCCATGGCAGCGGCGAAAACAACGTGATTCGGTTTCACGGATGCGCCCTCTCCCTTCGCCGTCTGTTTCGTTTTTCATCTTTCATCGAGGCCTCATGCGGGATAGTTCCTCAGGCCGGCTTGACATCCCGCAGCCAAAAATAGTAATGTTCTATATTTTCAGTATAACGGACGAAAGCCATGAAAGGAAACGATTTTTTTTATTGGAAGAAGGAAGAAGTTTATGCGCCGGAACGGGGCATGCTTCGCTTCGGAGGCGACGGATACGTGAACAAATACGACACGCATCGATCGTCGACAAGGTAAATCGACTGCAGCACTTCATAAATGAGCTGTTTTTCCATCGCCAGCCATTCATCTGCGCGGATCGGGATGTATTTTTGCCTCGGTTCGTTCCATTCATAAAGGGCGACGGTAAACTTTTTTTGGCGAAGATCGAGCTTGACGATAAACATGTAAAGCTGGCTCGTGCATTTAAATACAAAATAGAGCTGGGCTTCCTTTGAGCAGGTGATCGTGCGGAACAGCGCCTCGCCTTCCGATGCAAAACGCATCCGTCCACCTTCGTTTTTCAGCGAGCGCAGCGAATCGGTGAAACTGGCCGGGGCGATCGTTTTCAGCCGCACGGAAAACGGATTTTTCATTTCCTTAATATAGATGTGGTACATTTTTTGGGCGTGTTTCTCCCCGTTTCGTTCACAAATGACAAAATCGGCAAGATAGATGTTCACCTTGACCCCCTCTTTTTGGTTCGTAATTTACCATTTTTAACTAATTGTACTATGTCCTTCCTGGACAAAAAAGATGCCGAACGACGAAATCACGGACAAATCCGTTCTGATTTAGAAACAAAGATAGAAATGAGCGAAAAAGGAACAACCATTGACTCCATGCTTTTCTATCTTTAAAGAGTAATGATGAAAAGCGTGGTGACGAACGATGACAAACTTGGGGGAGACGCTCAAACAACTGCGAAAACAACGGCGCTGGACACAGGAACAGCTGGCCGAGCAGCTGAACGTGTCGCGTTCGCAAATCAGCAAATGGGAAAACGGCAGCTTGCTTCCGGATGTGCAGTCGCTTGAGAAGCTCTGCCAGTTGTTTGACGTCAGCGCCGATTTTTTGCTTGGCGGCGAAACGCGCCAACGCGAGCTGTTGCGCGAAGTGACGGACATGTACGGAACGGCGGACGTGCACGAAACGGTGCTCGCGGCGTTGGACTACTTGCTTCATAACCATGAGATGAGCGAAGCGGTGTACGCGCTCGCGAAGCTGCCGGATAAAAAGCGAAAACATGTCGAAACGATGATCGTGACGATCGTAAAAGAGTGCTCCGAGCTCATGTAGCTCCCCTCATGCTGAAAAAAAGCGCTAACAACGACGTGCTAGCGCCATCCGTTGGGGAGTGTTTGGGGACACGTTCTTTCTCTTGAGGATTCGCTTTGAAAGGCATGTATGGGGAAACGACTATACGTGCTCCGGCCATTCTGGTTTCTTTCCGGAGTGGAGAAATTGGACGGACTCCGCGACGACTTCGGTGACATAGACGCGTTGACCGTCTTTTTTATCGTAGCGGCGCGTTTGGATTCTCCCCGTCACCGCCACCATCGATCCTTTTCGGCAATAATTGGCGGTATGTTCCGCTGTTTTCCGCCATAAAACGCATGGAACGAAATCGGCGTCAATCCCCCCTTCCGCGTTGCGGAAATTTCTCGCCACCGCCAGCGTGACAGTCGCGACGGCAGCCCCTTCGGCCGTGTAGCGAAGCTCGGGATCTTTCGTCAACCGGCCGACCAACACGACTTGGTTGATCATGTGTTGGCGCATCCCCCCTTTCCTCCACCGCACCTTTATGATAACGAATCTCGTTTTGGGTCGTAAAATCGCGATTTTTGCATTTTTTGGCGCACTCTATGGATACAATTCAGCGAAAAAGGCGAAATCTTCGTCGACAATGGCGGGGCAAAATGGCGTTTTTGCCATCCGACGGAAAATATGCAGATCGTTTTTCAGCAGGAGGGGCGGCATCCCGTTTTTCTTCCCTCGTCCGCCTGTGCTATAATCTTGGATAAGACAACAGTAACGAGGTGGACGAGATGAAAACGTTCAAGCTTGTCGGGCTCTCGGTCATCGACGACGACATGCACCGCCAAGACATCCCGTTTATTGACGGGTTGATCATCAACAAAGAAGACGGGCAAAACCGCTGGCTCGTGGAGGTGTATTTGGATGACGACTATGAGCCAATGTTTGTGAACTTGCAGCGGCGTCCAGAGTTTCAACTGCAAGTGACGATCACCCACACGAGCAACGACCCGGCCAACATGCTCGTCGCCGTCCGTTCGATCACGAAAATGAACGGCCACATTAGCGTCTTGATGGAAGGGCTGATGATCCCGCGGCGCACCCATTTGGCGGAAGTCGTGCTGGCCGGCCTTGTCAAGAAAGGGCTGCAAGGCGAGGCGCTGCTTCAAGAGTTTCGCCAGCAAATGCATGAGCGAATCGATGCCAAGGCGCCGCAGGAACGGAAAAGGTAAAAGGCTGGAGAGCGCACTTTCCAGCCTTTTTGTTTGCCTTCCTGCAGGCAAGTGGATCATCCTCTTGGAAACGCCAGGGCATCAACCCGAACCGGGCGGGCGGTGACGATGCAGCGCTTCGGAGCGCGGCCGATGAGGCGAAACGGGTAGCACGTTGTCACCGTCAGCGTTGGGCGCGCTTTCTCGACCAAAACGGTCCGGTCGTTGTCATCGACGATGCGAATGTTGACGATGCGGTAATGGATGGCGGCGCGATCCGTCCGAATGATAAGCGCATCGCCGATCTCAAGCTCGCCAAAGCGGCGGAACACAGTATCGCGGTGCCCGGATAGCACGACATGCCCTCGTCCCCCCGGCCAATCGCTCGCTGGATAATGGCCGACACCTCGGCGCAATTCTTGTTCGCGGACGCCTTCATACACGGGAATCGCCGCCCCGAGCTTTGGGATGGCGAGCTCACCAAGGTAGACGCCAAGCGGTGCGTCTTTTTGCGCCGAACGTTCCGCTGGAAGGCTTGCGGCCGGCGGTGAGGAAGGCGCAGGAGCATCCCGCTTGACCGCCATCCAGCCGACGGTGTACCAATAGCCGTTCCAACCGGCCGCCGCCGCCCCAATGACGATCGCCGCCAGCGCCGCCCATTGGGCGGCCCGGCGCTTCCACGAAACCCGCGCGGGCTTGCCGTTCACGTTCCTTCACCCTTTCAGCCGCCCGACCCGCCGGTAAAGAAGGAACCCGGCGGAAGCGAGCATCAGTCCGGCCAACGTATAGGTCAAATACGGCGACGCCGTCTCCGGCAGTTTTTCCCCATACATCTTTCCTTTCATCTCTACAGCGAGCAGCCCCGCGTCAATGCCTTTCTCCCCCGCGCGGACGATGTAGCCTGATGTGAGCATCTCCCGCGTTATGGCGATATCGGCGACCTTCTCGCCTTGGCGGGTGTACAAGCGAACATGGATGGGCTTCGCTCCGGCCGTCTTGATGTCCGGCACGTCCGCCTTAAGCTCAAGCAGGCGAAGCCCCTCTTCCCACATCGCCCGCAGTTTGTGGCGCTCTTCATCCGTCCACGGCCCTTCCATCTCCGCAAACGGACGCAGCCGTTCACGAAGCGCCGCCAGCCGCCCGGCTAACTGCGGGTCGTCAAGCGAGGCGATATGGCGGGTGAGGGCGCGCACTTCTTGTTCCGTCATCCCGAGCGCCCCAAGCAAGTCGTTGATTTGCTGCATGGCGGCGTTGTGCTGCGAGTAAAAACGGATGGCCCGGTCCAAGTCTTCGACAAATGTGTAGTCTTGCACCGTTTCGCCAAACTGGCCAAGCAGCGCCTCGAGCTCCTCGACCGTCAGCCCGTGCCGGCGCAGAACGGCATGAAGCCGCTCGTCAGTGATGGGCGTGCCAAGCCATTGTTTCATCTCATCCATGGTGCGAAAATCGGCGGCTGTCAAGCCGTATCGGTCCAAATAGTCCAACAAGTCGCTCACTGTCCAGCCGACGCTCTCAGCGTACTGCTCAAGCTCGCTTCGGCTGATGGCCGCCGCCCCAGCCGGAAACGAAGCGAAAACAGCGACAAGCACCGCCATTCCTAGCCATTGCCGCATTCGTTCTTCCTCCCTTCCGCTTTCTTTGGCGTACATTGGTAGTATTTTCCGAACATGCCGCTCTTATGTACGCCAACGAGCGAAAAAAGAAGAAAGCTCGGCTTAGAGCGCTTGAACGCTCTCCCACCTACGCAAACGCTTAGAGATGGGAGATTCTCGGGAACACCCGCCATAAGGCAGACTGCCAGCCAGACCATCCCCCGTCTGTCCCTGTGATTTGGCGGTTCCAACGAAGTCCTTCTTTCAAGATATTTTGAGCGGCGTTGGGGAACATCCATGATGGAAGACGCTGATTCATTCCCCCCTTCGGCTGATCGCGTGAAAGTGGGGGCTTCTCGGTTCATAAGAACAGGCGCCCGAGTTTCGGACGCCTGTTTCGCGTTAGGAAAGGTGACTTACGGTTGCCTGTTGGAAGTAGGCGTTGTACAAGGCGCGAACCGCCTCGTTGACGACTTCTTCTTTGACGCCGAACATCATGCTCACTTCGGATGAACCTTGGTTGATCATCTCCAAGTTGATGTTGGCGTTGGCGAGCGCGGTAGTCGCTTTCGCCGCCATCCCGATCGTTTTTTCCATTCCTTCGCCGACGACCATAATGAGCGCCAAGCCGTACTCAATCGTCACCTCATCGACGGCAAGCTCCTCGCGGATGCGGGCGAGGATGCGCTCATCTTTTCCATCCACGAGTTGATCTGCCCGCAAAATGATCGACATGTTGTCGATGCCGGACGGCGTATGTTCGTAGGAGATGCCTTCGTCTTCTAAAATTTGCAGCACGCGCCGGCCAAAGCCAATCTCACGGTTCATTAAGTATTTGCTGATGTTGATGCTGCAAAAGCCAGTGTCGCTTGCAATGCCGGCGACTGGTTCGTCGATATGATTGCGCTTGGCGACGATCCACGTGCCTGGAGCGGCCGGGTTGTTTGTGTTTTTTACGCAAACGGGGATGCCGGCGCGATAGACCGGCTCAAGCGCCTCGTCATGAAAGACGGAAAATCCGGAATACGACAGTTCACGCATCTCGCGGTACGTGATTTCTTTCAGCTTGCGGGCATCGGCGACGATCGACGGGTTGACGCAATAAATCGAATCGACGTCGGTAAAGTTTTCGTACACGTCCGCTTTGACGCCCGCGGCGACGATCGAGCCCGTAATATCCGACCCGCCGCGCGGGAACGTGACGATATGGCCCGATCGGGAATAGCCGAAAAATCCCGGGATGACCAAAACGCCGCGACGTTCGCGCAGCTGCTTCAGTTTGTCGTACGACTCCGGCAGCACTTGGGCGTTGCCCGGCTCATCGGTGACGATGATGCCGGCTTCAAGCGGGCTGACGTAGCTCGCCTCAAGCCCGCAATCTTGCAGATAGAGCGCCATGAGCCTTGCGTTATGGTCTTCGCCGCTCGCTTTAATGGCGTCAAACAACCGAGGCGGCTCGCTTCGATAGGCGCTGATTTTCGACTGCAAGTCATCGACAAGCTCGGCCAAAAAGCCGTCGGCTTCCAGCCCCAGCTCATTGGCGATGTCAGCATACCGCTTCACGATCGCTTCCATTGTTTCCTCATGCGGCTCGCCAGCCACAACTTGTTCGGCCAGCTGGATGAGCATATCGGTCACTTTCACATCGTCCTTGTACCGTTTCCCCGGCGCCGACACGACGACGATGCGGCGCTCGATATCCGAGCTGACGATGTCGGCCACTTTACGGAATTGTGCAGCGCTCGCCACCGAACTTCCACCGAATTTAGCTACTTTCATCGTTCATGACCCTTTCTGTCGAAAGTCTCTATAATTGTTTATCATATCACATTTTTCCGCCCATGGAACTATTCATTTTTTAGAAATTTCCGCCAACGTCCCAAAACGCCGCCATCGCCGGCCATGACTCTTTTCAAAACATATAGATGCCACTTGAAGCTTTACCATTTGCCGCTTTTACCGAGCATTGGATCGACTGTCGAGCGACCGAACAACGCCGCTTTCAGCCCCAGTATGGGTCTGTGAAGCGGATGGTTGTTCGGTCTTCCAAGCTACAGGCTTGCCCTCGACAGTCGAAAATGGACAAACCGCTTTTCCGTCAAGGATATGTTAAACTTCTTCGTTGCATCTATCAGATGCCGCTGCAACAGGCCCCCCGCCTTGACAAACGAATGACGGCTCAGCGCAGCGCCGTGTTCCCATCGTCCTTCGATTCTTTTTCCGCAAATCACTTCTCACGTTTGCGCCACATTGCCGCGGCGGACGTTGGCGATTCCTTCTTTGCAGACGCCGTACGGCAGCCACGAGCAGTCGCGGCATAACTCGTCCAAATCATCCGGCTTGACCCGTTCCGCCGTCCGCCGAATCAGTTCGGACTTCCAATACACGTTGCCTGGCTCCAAGCCTAAATGGCGAATGACGTTTCCGTCAAGCGAACGGACGTGGGCATCGGAATTGGGGCCGGCTTCACACGTTGTCTCCCCATGATGCGGGCAGGCGAGGCACGCCTCATCGAGCGCCGCGACGACTTCAATCGGGAAATCGTCGTGTTCATCGCGAATGCGCGCCACGATCTCCCACATTTTTTCCACGAACGACGGGCTGTAGCCCATGCCGCGAAACCCGTGCACACAAAGCAAATGATGACCGCGCAAACGAACCGGTTTCATCTTCTCTCCCCTTCCTTTTTTCCGGATGACCTTTGACCAACCGAACCGTGTCGAAGTGAACATTTGGAGATGGGAGTGTCTGTTGGCAGTACTTGGCTTCCACACACAACAGACAGACCTACGCTCGATGTTTGACGGTTGCAACGTTTCCTGCAACCAACTCCATCCATCGAGCAGCCGTTATGGGAGTGCCTTTATTGAACGGTTTTCTCCACGTCTTTATTCTATCATACACAAAAGAAAGGGGGAACGCGTATTCCTCTCCCACTTACTCCCTTTGGTCGTTGAAGTGGGAGTCTCCTGCGCGAAATAGAGATGAAACGATGGATCCCAATCTTCGCTCAAACCGCCGTTTTCCTCCGTCAATTCGGAAACATAACGGATCTGCTTTATCCCGACAGCCGTCATGATACAATGAGAACAGGGAACGATGTTGCTGGGAAAGGACTGGCTGATCATGACGAAAGAAGAATTGGCACGCTCGCTTTCCGTCTTGCTTCATGAGCTGACGAAATCATGGCGGAAAGAAAAAATTCATTCTGATGTGCTCGAAATCATTATGAAGCTGCGCATTCAAACCGATGACGACGAGCAATACGTTGCCGATCTGCTCAACAACATCGCGTTTGCGAGCGAATCGGCCCATGCGCTCAAGCAAATTTGGGGCTATATGCTGCGCGAGCAAACCTTTCTATCGCCACAGACGATCGAGGCGATGCTCGCGGACGCCCAGCGCAAGATCCAGCGCCGGCTGTCCGAGATGACAGCCCGCTATGAGCGGCCGTTTTTATCCATCGACGATCCGCTCGAGCGGAAACGCCAACTTGAGCGCTCCTACAGCGCGCTTCTTTTGTTCAACCGGATCGCCACCGACTTTTTGCTTGAGTTCGTCCGCGAAGAAAACGAAACGGCCGCGAGCGTCTTTTTCGCCGCCGATCCGAACGAGGCGATCGAAGCGTTCCATCATCTTTGCAGCGTCTACGCAAGCCGCTGGCTGGAAGGCTTGGAAGTCGATTGATGGCCGAACCGTCGATTCAAGTCCTTGAAGCCAACCAAGGGCGCCCCAAACGCAGCGGGGCGCCTTTTCTCATCACCATCTATACGGCTGCATGGACATTTTCGACTTGACAGTATTGTCCAGTCATGATATTGTATTCATTGGAAAGAATTTTTATAATATTCTTTCCTCTGTAAGCGAATACAAAAAAACTCAAATGGAGGAGGAATCGGGGATGATCTACGCACAACCAGGCCAGCCAGGCGCGCTTGTCACATTTAAAAAGCGCTACGAAAACTTCATTGGCGGCAAATGGGTGCCGCCGGTCGACGGCGAGTATTTCGAAAATATCACACCAATCACCGGACAGCCGTATTGCGAAGTGCCGCGCTCAAAAGCGGCGGACATCGAACTGGCGCTTGACGCCGCCCATGCGGCAAAAGACGCATGGGGACGCACGTCTCCAGCGGAGCGCGCCCGTTTGCTGAACAAAATCGCCGATCGGATGGAAGAACATTTGGAAATGCTGGCCGTCGCCGAAACGTGGGAAAACGGCAAGCCGATCCGCGAGACGCTCGCGGCTGACATTCCGCTTGCCATCGACCATTTCCGCTATTTTGCCAGCTGCATCCGCGCGCAAGAAGGCACGATTTCAGAAATCGATCACGACACGGTCGCCTATCATTTCAAAGAACCGCTCGGCGTCGTCGGGCAAATCATCCCGTGGAACTTCCCGATTTTAATGGCGGCCTGGAAACTCGCGCCAGCGCTCGCGGCCGGCAACTGCGTCGTGTTGAAACCGGCGGAGCAAACGCCGACGTCGATCCTCGTTCTCATCGAACTCATCGAAGATTTGCTTCCGCCTGGCGTCGTCAACATCGTCAACGGCTTTGGCTTAGAAGCCGGCAAGCCGCTCGCCTCGAATCCACGCGTGGCGAAAGTGGCGTTCACCGGCGAAACGACGACCGGACGGCTCATCATGCAGTACGCCTCGCAAAACATCGTGCCGGTTACGCTCGAGCTGGGCGGCAAGTCCCCGAACATTTTCTTCGCTGATGTGATGGACAAAGACGATGACTTTCTTGATAAAGCGCTTGAAGGCTTCACGATGTTCGCCTTAAACCAAGGCGAAGTGTGCACATGCCCGTCGCGCGCCCTCATCCATGAGTCGATTTACGACGCCTTTATGGAACGGGCGCTTGAGCGCGTCAAGCAAATCAAGCAAGGCAATCCGCTCGATACGGAAACGATGATCGGCGCCCAAGCCTCCTCCGAACAGCTCGAGAAAATTTTGTCATACATCGACATCGGCAAACAAGAAGGCGCCGAACTTTTGATCGGCGGCGAGCGGAACATGCTCGAAGGAGAACTGTCCGGCGGCTATTACGTCAAGCCGACCGTTTTCAAAGGGCATAACAAAATGCGCATTTTCCAAGAAGAAATTTTCGGCCCGGTGCTCGCGGTCACGACGTTTAAAGATCACGACGAAGCGCTTTCGATCGCCAATGAGACGCTGTACGGCCTTGGCGCCGGCGTCTGGACGCGCGACATCAACACCGCGTACCGCTTCGGCCGCGGCATCCAGGCCGGCCGCGTGTGGACGAACTGCTATCACATTTATCCGGCCCATGCGGCATTTGGCGGCTACAAGATGTCCGGCATCGGCCGCGAAACGCACAAAATGATGCTCGACCATTACCAACAAACGAAAAACTTGCTCGTCAGCTATTCGCCGAAAAAACTTGGCTTGTTCTGACATTGGTCCACCTGCTCTTCCACAGCAAAAGGCAGCGCCGACGCGCTGCCTTTTGCCCACTGTTGCATCCATTGCCGCCAAAACCACGCAAACGCCTTTTGATGATGGAATGGAAAACAACGCAGCAACCATTCCATTCGACGAATCCAGCGCAGCTGCGCCAGGCCGGCGCCTGTCTTTGACCGTGATGCGAAAGGAGGTGCATCCGATGCCTAATGAACCGAAAGTCATCGCCACCGAAGCGGCGTTAAAATTGATTGAAAAATTAAAGGCGAAATACGGCCCACTTATGTTCCATCAATCCGGCGGCTGCTGCGACGGCAGCTCGCCGATGTGCTACCCGCTCGGTGAGTTGATCGTCGGCGATTCCGACGTTTTGCTTGGCGAAATCGGCGGCTGCCCGTTTTACATCGCCAAGGCGCAATACGAATATTGGAAGCATACACAGCTCATCATCGATGTCGTTCCGGGGCGCGGCGGCATGTTTTCACTGGAAGGCCCGGAAGGCGTCCGCTTTCTCACCCGCTCGCGCGTCTTCGGCCAAAGCGCGGATGCAGGTGCGCCGTAAGCCGCCCATTGCGGGATGCCGCTGTGAACCCGCCATGTGCGATGTATGAATCGCTTGTCCAATGAAAAGCACGGAGCTCGACCGCTCCCCTTCGCCCCCGTTCCCAGATGCTTTATCCCCTTCGGAGCGGTTTGTTCGTCGCAACAAAAAAATGGCGGTCCGCCACCTGACCAAATGAGGCGTGGTCCGCCATGTCCTTTTCTTTACTCAGCCTCTTTTGCCTGCTTCATCGCCTCTGCCCGATCAGACAAAACAATCCGTTTCAAGCCGAACACTAAAAGCAAGCCGACCGCGATAAACGCGAGCCCGAACCAAAAGACGGCTTGCAGGGAATCGACAAGCGATTGCTTCAGCACCGGCACGAACATGTCGCGCAGCAGCGCTGGAATCTTGGCCATCGCTTCCGGACTGAGCAGAACGGAATACAGCCCTTGCGGATCATCATGGATCATGCCGGCAAAGCGGTCGACAAGCCCTTTCGCTTGCGCCGGCAGCGCTTCGAGCTTTGGCATGAGCCGCTCGTCAAGCAAGGCGCTCGACCGGTGGTTCATGATGGCGCCAAGCACCGTCATCCCAAACGTCCCGCCAATGGAACGGAAAAACTGGCTCGAAGAGGTGACAACGCCAAGCTCCGATTTCGGGAAGCTTTCTTGCAAGGCGAGCGTCAAAATCGGCATCACGAGCCCTGTGCCAAGACCGAGAATGATCATATACATCGTCGCCGCCCATTTGGACGTGTCAACATCCATCGTGCCAAGCAGCCCGAATGCGGACGCCATAATGATCATGCCGGCGACGAGTTGCGTTTTCACTCCGATTCGATACACCAAACGGCCGCCAAGGACGCTGCCGATGATCATCGTGATCATCATCGGCGTCATAATCGTCCCGGATTGGGTGGCGCTCACACCGACAATGCCTTGCATAAAAAACGGCACAAACATAATCGCGCCAAACATGCCGACGCTCATAAAAAAACCGATGCCATTGAGCAACGTAAACGTCCGATTGCGGAACAACCGAAGCGGAATGATCGGCTCCTCCGTCCGTTTTTCCGCCCAAACAAACAAAGCGAAAAAGACAACCGCGGCCGCAAACAGCGAGACGATTTGCCACGACCCCCACGGATATCGGTCGCCGCCAAACGTCAACCCCAACAACAAGCTGACGACGCCCGCCGTCAACGTCGCCATCCCGGCGATGTCAAATTTCACTGGCCCTTCGGCTTTATATTTGCTTATCCCCATCGCAATCAGCACCGTGGCGAGAATGCCGACCGGCAAGTTGATGTAAAACACCCAGCGCCAGTTCAAATGGTCGACGATAAAGCCGCCGATTTGCGGGCCCAGCACTGAAGCGAGACCGTACAAACCGCCGAACACCCCTTGCCATTTCGCCCGCTCCTTGCCGGTGAACACGTCACCGATGACAATCATCGCCATCGGCATCATAATCCCGCCGCCCAGTCCTTGAATGCCGCGGTAAATGATGAGCTCGGTCATATCGTTCGCCATGCCGCAAAGCGCTGAACCAGCTATAAAAATGACCAACCCGCTCACATAGACAATCCGACGGCCCAATAAGTCGGCGAGCTTGCCGGCGATCGGCACGACCGTCGTCGACGTCAACATATACGCTGTCGTCAGCCACGTCATAATCCCCAATCCGTGAAGCTCCCCGACGATGCGCGGCATCGCCGTGCCGACGATCGTCCCGTCTAATGCCGCAAACAGCATGGCAATGATCAGCCCGGTAATGAGCAACGGACGATGACGAATGGTGATCGCTGGCACTGTTACCGCTTTTTCCATGGTTCTCTCTCCCATCCATTGAGTCGTTGATACGCTTCCATTTCTTGGCTCAGTGCGTCCAAAGCCGACGCAAGTCGAGGCGCCTGTTGATGGCGCAAATACAAAAGCAGCGCTTCAACGATATAGGCGCGCGGCGGCTCATTGCGCCCAAGCACTTCCTCCTCCAGCGCCGCTACGGCTTCAAGCACATCGTTCGCCCGCTTCGGATCAAGCCCGTTGGCGGCCTCCCGGACGGCGGCGAACGCCGAAACCAGCCGCTCCCGCTGGCGCTTGCGCTCGCGCTCTTCGAGTTCTATCCATGGCACGAGCGCCTCCTTGGTCAACAACGGGCGCTCGCCGGCCGCAAAGCTAGCAACAATGGCATCAATGCGGCGCACGAGAAAACGAGCCGTTGCGTCCGCATCAAACGCCTCCTCGCGAAAAAAGAAGTAAAACAAATATTGTCGGATGATGCCGTTGGTCATCATGGCGACATCATACACATACGGACAGACTTCCTCTCCGTACACCTCCGCCAGACGGGTGCAATACCATAAAAAAAGGCGCCCATGCTGGCGGAACATATACCGTTCCACTTCCGGATTGACTTTCGGCAATTGCTCCGACATCATCATACGCAAAAAGTCTTTGTACTCGCGAATGTGAGAAAAATGGGCAGCCAGCTGGCGAGTAAACCGTTCTTTTTCCGTCCCTTCCCCGCCGTCCGCCATGAAATCAGCGACCATTTTTTCGCTGTAGTAGCGGAGCACCGCCAGCAACAAATCTTCCTTCGAGGCGAAATGGTGATAAAACGCTCCTTTGGAAATCCCCCATGCCTCGACCAAATCTTGAATCGACGTCTCATGATACCCTTTTTCGGCAAACAATTTCATTGCCGCCTCAATAAATTGGACGCGCCGTTCATCCATGGCAACGACTCATTCCTTTCCCATTCGCTGTCATCCATTGCCGATACGACGGCAACACCGCGCGCGGTTTCACGAAATCAACCCGTACGCCGCGCTGTTGCAGCCATTCAACCAACCGTCGAACATCGGTCATTGTCCTCGCCTCCATATCCCATATGACCATTTGGTCAAAACGATTATAAACTACTGTTATAAAGGTATGCAACTCAAAAACGATATTTTTTGACCAAATAGTCATTTTTTCAGACTAAATTTGTTGAACAATCAGTCAACATCCCTGCCTTCAAACAAAAAAAAACGGCCCCACCGCCTGATTGAAGACGGTGGACGGCCGTTCTTGCTATTCATTTGCCGCCGCTGCGAGCGCCAAGGCACCCGCAACACCGGCGTTGTCGCCAAGCCCTGGGAGGACGATGTACTCGTCGATCTTCTCGAGAATCGTTTCGTGCTGAACATACCCATTGAGCAACTCCTGCACATGACGGCGCACAAGCGGCAACACGTGCGTCTGCTTCATGACGCCCCCGCCCGTGATCACCTTTTTCGGCGATAAAATGAGGATGTAGTTGGCGATCGCTTGGGCTAAGTAAAACGCCTCAAGCTCCCACACCTCGCTCCGGTCGGCCAGCTCCGCCCCCTTTTTCCCCCAACGCCGCTCAATCGCCGGGCCGGACGCCATGCCTTCCAAGCAGTCGCCATGATACGGGCAAATGCCGGCAAACGCGTCATCCGGATGGCGGCGGACCAATATGTGGCCCATCTCCGGGTGAAGCAGCCCATGCAGCAAGCGGCCTTCGATGATCGCCCCAACGCCGATGCCGGTGCCAACCGTCATGTACAGGCAGCTGTCAAGTCCTCGCGCCGCCCCCCAGCGCTGCTCGCCGAGCGCCGCCGCGTTGACATCCGTGTCAAAGCCGATCGGCACGGGAAAATGCTGCTTCATTGTGCCGACAAAATCAAACTGCGCCCACGCCTGTTTCGGCGTGCTCGTAATGTACCCGTACGTTGGACTGTCCGGACGCAAATCGACCGGGCCAAACGACCCGATGCCAATCGCCTCGATGCGGTGCGGACGGAAAAAGTCGATGACGTGCGCCATCGTCTCTTCCGGCGCCGTCGTCGGAAACACCGCTCGTTCATGGATGTTCCCCTGTTCATCGCCGATGGCGCAGACAAATTTCGTGCCTCCAGCTTCAATGGCTCCTAGGATCATATGTACGCCTCTCTTTCTTCATCTGCTCTTTTCTTGTATCTATCTTACTAGAAAAAGGGAGAGGGCATCAATGACAAAAAGCCGCTGATCAGCGGCTTTTTGAAACATAGCGCAATCGATTCTATTGTCTACCGGGTTTGTTGATCTACACTGCTGATTGGCTCACCCCTTCACCGAACCAGCCAACAACCCACGGACAAAATATTTGCCAAGGAAGATGTACACAAGCAAGGTCGGCAGCGCCGCCAACAGGGCTCCCGCCATTTGCACGTTCCATTGGACGATTTGACTGCCGGATAAGTTTTGCAAGGCGACCATGATCGGCTGTTTGTCCGACGTCGTGATCGTCACGGCGAACAAAAACTCGTTCCAAATGTTTGTAAACTGCCAGATCGCCACGACGACAAATCCAGTGATGGACAAGGGGAGCATAATATAACGAAAAATACGGACAAACCCAGCGCCGTCGATTTTCGCCGACTCAATCATTTCATCGGGGATCGCCGCGTAGAAATTCCGAAACATCAGTGTGGTGATCGGAATGCCGTAGACGACATGGACGAACACAAGCCCCGGAATCGTGTTGTACAGCCCGATTTCGCGCAAAAATTGGATGAGCGGAATGAGAATGCTTTGATACGGAATGAACATCCCGAACAAAATGAGCGTAAAGAGCGTATCCGCTCCTTTAAACTTCCATTTCGACAGCACATAGCCGTTGAGCGACCCCAACAGCGCGGAGAGCAGCGTCGCCGGCACGACGAGCAAAATCGAATTCCAAAAGTTCGGGGCGAGCTTGTCAAATGCCGTCGCGTAGCTGCTCCAATCGATCGTTGACGGCAGCTTCCACATATCGGCCAATGTCACTTCATCGAGCGGCTTCAAGCTCGTTGTGACCATGACATACACCGGCAACAGGAAAAACACGCTCATGACGAGGGCCAACAAATACAAAAACGGCCGCGCCCACACGGATCTCGCCATCACGATCCCCCCTTCCGGCTTGAGATAAGATACGGAACGATAAAGATGGCGACCGACAGCAGCATCACGATCGCAATCGCCGCGCCGTTGGCGTAATAGTTGCCGCGGAACGTCGTTTCAAACATGTATACGCCCGGCACATCGGTGACAAAGTTCGCCCCCGGCCCGGTCATGGCGTAAATCAAATCGAAAATTTTCAGCGAAATATGGGCCATAATGATGATGACGCTGACGGTGATCGGCCGCAGCAGCGGCAAAATGATTTTCCAATACAATTGAAACTCGGTCGCTCCGTCCATCCGCGCCGCTTCCCGCACTTCATCCGGAATGGCGCGCAGGCCGGCGAGATACATCGCCACCGCAAATCCGGTCATTTGCCAGACGGCCGCCACGACAACAGCAACGATGGCGACAGGAACGCCAAATTCGATTTTCCCCCAATGGAATCCGCCAAGGATGTTCGTATCCGTATACCATTTTCCATCAAGGCCAAGCGGTTTCAAAAATAGATTCACACCCGTTGACGGGTTGAACAGCCATTGCCACACGACTCCGGTGACGACAAATGACAAGGCCATCGGGAAGAAGAAAATGTTGCGGAACAGCGACTCGCCGCGCAGTTTTTGGTCAAGCAAAATGGCAAGCAGTTGGCCGAGCACAATGACGGCGGCGATAAACAACACCGTAAACACAAGTGTATTGCGCAAGTCGGCCTGGAAGCGGAAATCATGAAACAAATACAGATAGTTTTTCAACCCGGCAAACGACCAATCCGGCACGAGCGAATTCCAGTTGCTCAAGGACACATACCCCGTCCAGCCGATAAACCCGTACACAAATAAGAAAATCAGTACGACCGACGGTGCCAAAAACGCCGCTGCCAGCCAATGATCGGCCGTCCATTTCCGCTTTTTCCGCACCGCGGGGACAGCCGCTGTCTTCTCGGCTGGCGTGATGTTGACCGTTTCCACTAAGATCCCTCCTCATGATGACGAAAAGGGGAAGAGAATGGCTCCCGTCCCCTTTTCCCGATTACTTCTTCAGTTCTGCGGCGGCCGATGCCAACGTGTCGATGAACGTCTTCACATCTTTTTGCGTCACGAAAATGTTGACGGCCTGATTCACCTTCGTGACAAACCCTTCCGGCGCTGCCGAACCGTGCGCTAAGCTCGGCGCCAGCTCCGCCGTCTTGAAGTCTTGCATCGTTTGCTTGCCGTATTCATCGTACTTGGACGGATCAGCGTCAATGCGAGCCGGGATCGAGCCTTTCAGCGGGTTAAACGCATCTTGCCCTTCCACCGAGCCAAGCACCGCTAAAAATTTCTTTACATCATCCGGGTTTTTCACGCCTTTCGGCAGGCCGAACGTATCGGTAATGACCATAAACTTGCCTTCCGTATTCGGCACTGGCACATAGCCGAAGTCTTGGTTCACCTTCAATTTCAAATCGTTGACAAAATAGCCTTTCACCCAGTCTCCCATCACGTACATGGCCGCTTTTCCTTCAGCGACGAGCTGAGCCGCGTCTTGCCAGTTGCGCGAGCTATGGTCTTCGTTAATATAGCCGAGCATTTTCTTAAACGTCTCAACCGCCTGTTTCACTTTCGGATCGTCAAACGACAGTTCTCCGGTCCAAAGTTTTTGGTAGTTGTCCGTTCCGAGCGTGCCAAGCAGCACGTTTTCAAACAGGTGCGTCGCCGCCCACGGCTCTTTGTCGCCCAAGGCGAGCGGCGTAATGCCTTTTGCTTTCAGCTTATCCGCCGCTTGGAAAAACTCGTCGAACGTTTTCGGCGGCTGGAGTCCGTTGTCGGCAAAGATTTTTTTGTTGTACCAGAGCACGTTGCCGCGGTGAATGTTGACGGGCACGGAGTAAATGTTGCCGTCTTTGCTTACCATATCGATAAGCGCTTTCGGGAATTTGTCCATCCAGCCTTCTTTTTCATACAAATCGTTGAGCGGCTCCATTTTGCCAGCCGCAACCCAGCCTTCATTCAGCTCCGCTCCGCCGTGCACTTGGAACGTTGATGGCGGGTCGTTCCCTTGCATGCGGCTCGCCAACACCGCCTTGGCGTTCGTTCCGGCCCCGCCGGCGACTGCGGCGTTTTCGACTTTAATATCCGGATATTTTTCTTGGAACAGTTTGATGAGCGCTTTTAAGCCGTCTTCCTCGCCGGCTCCCGTCCACCAGCTGAAAATCTCGAGTTTCTCTCCCGCTTTTTGGCTGCCTTGTTTGGCGTGATCGGATGAAGAGTTCGAGCTGCTGCAGCCTGAGAGCGCCATCCCAATTCCAAGCGCCAACGCCAGCCATGCGGATGCTTTCTTTCTCATGGTTCTCCCCCTTTGTCTTTTGTTTTTGAAACCCCTTTCAACATCGAGTGTACCATGCGCTGTCCAGCAAACGGCGGCTTGATTTCTTCACTTTTTTGCGTTTTTCTTCACTTTTTTGTTTTCCGTTCTCCTGTCAGGCAAGCGGTGCAGCGGACAGCCATTTCGCTTTTATGGCGTGAAAAAAGCCCGTCTCCCCATCCAGGGGGCGGGCTTCGTTTCAGACGCCGGAAGAGGGCGGGGCAGCCTGCTTTGTCTGCGGGACTTACCTTTTGACTTGCCATGCACCTTCCTTGTTGGAGACAGCACTCCCCTTGTCAGCGCGCCTGCACTTTTTTCCGGTATTCGCTCGGCGACAGGCCGGTCTGCTTTTTAAAGACGCGGCTAAAATAGTTGGGATCGTTGTAGCCGACTGAAAAACAAATTTCTTTTAAGCTTTGGTCCGTCCCAGCCAGCGCTTCTTTCGCCCGTTCGATGCGCACGTTCGTCACGTAGTCGATAAAGGTGATGCCAAAGTGCTCTTTGAACAGTTTGCTGAAGTAGTATGGGCTCATCCCGGCTTGTTCCGCCACCTCCTCAAGCGTCAGCGGCTCGGCGTAGTGGCGGTCAATGTAGTCTTTCGCCTTGCCGAGTTTGCCATACGCTTGCTGCTGGCGCCAAACCTCGAGATCAGCGGCGATGCGGTCCAGTTCATCAAGCGCCGCTCGCTTCAATTCTGCCGCCGACCGGCAGGAAGCAAAGGAAGCGAGCCGCTCATAACGAATGCCCAGCTCCGATAGAAGACGCCCGAGCCACACAAAGGTCTCTTCCGCTTTGCGGCCGGCGGCCGGCAGTGAATGAGAAGAGGCCAGTTCCTCTATATACGTCAGACAAATCATCCGGGCTTGCTCGATGTCGCCAAGGCGCAGCGCTTCAAACAGCTGCTTATCCCGTTCCGCTTCCCCGCCGGCGCGCGTCGCTTCCGCCGGCAGAAACCCCACTTGTGCTTTTTGCCGGTCGGCGTAATAATGAGCGGCCGACAGCGCCTCATAGTACGAGGAACGAAGTTGGTCAAGGCGGGAAAACGGGGAGCCGAGCCCGATATACAGCGCGGCGCCGTACCGGGCCGAAAACTGCCGCGCCAAATCGAGCGCCAATGCCTGGATGACGGGCTTCCAGGCTGGCTCGCCATCGTTTGGGCTGCGGAAAAACAAGACCGGCAGGCGCCGGTTCACCATCCGCCCGATCCAATAGCGCGTTGGCGCCTTCCCGCTAAGCTGCTTGTCCAGCCATGATTTCCATTCGTCAGCCACCCCTGCATCCGGGAACTGAATGACGAGGAACATCCCCGACGCAATCGAAAACGGCAGCAGTTCCTTCCACCGCTCCCACTCATCAGCCGATACGTCTTCTGTCATGAGGACGGACAGCCATTCGCTTTCCACAAGCGTCTGCAACCGGCGAATCTGCTCCTCGAGCTGGCGGCTGCTCTCCTCGTGTCGCCGCTTGGCCGCCACTTCTTGGCTGACCCGTTCCAAAGCCGAAATGACCTCCTCCTTCCGGCTCGGTTTCAATAAATATTCCTTGACGCCAAACCGCATCGCTTGTTTCGCATAGTCGAACAAATCAAACGCCGACACAATAATGAACTCCAGATCGAGGCCGTCTTGGCGAATCGCTTCGATCGCTTGCAGCCCGTCAAGGCCGGGCATTTTGATGTCAATCAGCATGATATCCGGACGATAACGCTTGGCGATCTCGACCGCCTCGCGCCCGTTGGCGCCCTCGGCGACCACCTCGATATCCGGAAGGTGGTCGCTAATCATTTTGCAAAGCGCTCTTCGCTCCAACGCCTCATCATCGACGATCGCCACTTTCACCGTTCATCCCCCCTTGCCATCTTGGCAGCCATAACCGCACCGTCGTTCCTTTTCCTAGTGCAGACTCGATTTCGGCCACATCCATCACTCCGTAAAACAGCTGCAGTCGGCGAATGACATTGTGCAAGCCGATGCCGGTTGAATGGCCGCGCCCTTGCTCACGGCGCGTCCGCGGTTCTTCGCCGCGGATCAACGCTTCAAGCTCCGCTTTCACCTGCTCATCCATGCCAACGCCATTGTCGCGCACTTCCACAACGACCCGCCCGTTTTCGGCGAAAACGGACACGGACAGCTCGGCTCCCTGCTCGTACGTCTCAATGCCATGGATGAACGCATTTTCAATCAGCGGCTGCAACGTGAGCGGCGGAATCGGTTGATCGAGGCAAGATGGTTCCGCCTCTAACGAAAACTTGATCCGATCAAAAAACCGCGTCTGCTGGATGAAGAAATATTCACGGGCGATGCGCACCTCATCGGCAAGCGTCACCGTCCGCTGCAAATCACCCAAGTTGTAGCGCAAAATGGCCGCCACCGCTTCAATCAGCCGCGACGTTTGCTGGGCGTCCTCCAAGTACGCCATCTTCGCAACCGTGTTCAGCGTATTGAATAAAAAATGCGGATTGATTTGGCTTTGCAAGCTTTTGAGTTCCAGCTCCTTCACCAGCCGGTCGAGCTCAGCCTTTTGTTTCATCTCCGCAATCAGCTGCTTTAAATTGCGGCGCATGTCATTAAACGTGATCGTCAACAGCCGCAGCTCATCGTTGGTCATCGGCTCAATATCCGGCCCGTCCAGCCGCCCGTCAGCGATGGATCGGGCAGCGCGCGAGAGAAGAATGATCGGCTTCGTTAAGTGGCCGGAAAAGAACACCGCCAGCAAGGCGCCAAGCAACAACGTCGTGACAAACAATCCCATTCCCATATAGCGGAAATAGCGGTTGCGCCGCTCCACTTCATCGTACCGCCGTTGGTAGGCCGTCAGCTCATCGTCAATCAAGTTTAACGTTTCCTCTTGCAAAAAGGACGCAATGTTCATCGTTTCATGCAAGTGGGATGAGTACAAGCCAATATTTCCAGCTTGAAAATGATAGACCGTCAGCGCCGCCTCCTCCAGCAAACTTTCAATCATATGTTCATAGTTTTCCGCCGCCAGCCGGTCGGACAGCACTGGCAAGATGGCGCCGAGCTGCCGGCGGCGTTGCTGCAGCCAGCGGAACTCCCGCTCATAAGCGCGTGCATACCGTCCTTCTTTTTCCGAGACGTACGCATTGAGCTGTTCCATCATTCGGTTTGCCCGCTGCGACACCTCATTGAGCAACAACAATCGGCGCATCCGTTGATCATAATCGCTCATCATCTCTTCGCTCGTCTGATACAAAAGAAACACCGCTCCGTTCAGCAAAAGCAAAAAAACGGTAAAGCAAAGCAGCATCTTCGTCCGAATGTTCATCTGAATTCCACCCCGCTGTCACCGGCGCTTTGTTGCCTGCATCGTCCTGCCGCTTCAAGTCGAACGTGTTCGAACGTCAAGGACGGCCATCTCTCATGCTTTAGCGCTCGCCAACCCTTCTCCGCTTTCAGCCCCCTCCCTACGGAGGCCTGGCAGGCCCCTTCATGGCGTGTTGATCTCATAATTGCGCGCCGGGCGCAGCGGCAAGTCTTTTTTCCGAATGACTTTCGTCTCCGTATTCGTCACCACCGGCACGTCTTTCCCGGCGACGATCTCGGCCATCATTTTGACAGCCTTGTATCCCATTTCATACGGCTCCTGCACCACCGTCGCCGCAATCGTTCCTTTTTGCAAATAGCGGATCGTCTCCGGCAGCGTGTCAAAGCCAATAATATACGTCTTTTGCTCCCGATGAAACTGCTCGACCACCTTGGCAACGCCAATCGCATCAAGCGCGCTCGTGCCGTAAAACGCATTCACATCCGGGTGCTTTTTCAAAATCGTATACGCCTTTTCCGCGGCTTGCACACGCGTAATGTGCGACTCTTCGATGGCAACGATGCGGATTCCTTTTTCCTGTCTCACTGCATCCTCAAATCCGCGCACTCGCAGCTGTTGGTGCGCCGCCGTCAAACTGCCGGTAATAATCGCGACCGTCGCCTTGCCCTTTGTATCCTCAGCCAACGCCCGTCCCGCGAGAAAACCGGCATAATAATTATCCGTTCCCACATAGGCGACGCGTCGGCTCGTTGGAGCATCCGTATCGATCGTCACCACAGGAATATTCTTGTCCGTGATTTCGTTAATCACTGGGACAAATTCCGCTTCCGTCAACCCTTGGGTGATGATCCCATCGACTTTCGCTGCCGCGGCTTTTTTCAAAATGCGCAAATGCTCATCAATATTCGCCTGCCGCGGGCCGATATACTCGAGGTCAACCCCCAGTTCTTTCGCCGCCGCTTTCGCTCCTTTTTCCACGAGCCGCCAGTAATCATTATCGAGTTCCTCCGGCACAAGCACGAAATGATAGGCCTCTTTTGTTGTTTCCGGAACCCGTTCCTTTTCTGATTTCGGATACGCATACACGTTCCAAGCGCAATAGGCGGTGAAGGAAGCGCTTCCAATCAGCGCGGCGATGCCGCCCCCGTAAAACAGCCGTTTCCACCAATCGCGCATCTTGATCCCTCCTACCGCCATTGTACACGAACGTCGGGGCGCTAGCCTAGACAAAAGAAAATGGATGAATTGCATCTATATGAAATCCAAATAGGGGTCAGTCCGGCCGGCATCATTCGCCATGCGGCGATGGCCATGCCCATCATCAAGTGCAGAGCGAGCAAAAAAACACCGTTCCGAAACAAGCTCGCTGCATCGGAACGGGGTCTCTCCACTCGTTTATCCTTTCAACTTTTCCACTGCCTCAACCGACAGTCCAGTCAATTCACAAATCGTTGGCACATCATATCCTTTCCCTAGCATCCGTTTCGCGATGTCCATCTTGCCTTTTTCGATTCCTTTTTCGATTCCTTTTTCGATTCCCTTTTCCATCCCCCGTTGCTCATACGACACGATGAGATCCGTCACTTTTTTCGCTTCCTTCGTTCCCATTTGGTTCACCTCGTTTCGCAATTGGATTTCCTCTTGTTCGGACAGCGTCAAATACGTCTCGAAAAATCCAAACAACAGCCGCTGTTTCGCTTCATCAAGCTCCAAGCGGACGAGCATGCGCAAAAATTCTCTTTTCACTGCCACTCTCTCACTTTCATTATACCCCATTTTGCTTAACAAGGCGGCCGCGACCGGGTTGTCGCGGCGAATGTACTCACGCCATGGCTGTTTGCGCAGTTCAACAGTAAGAAAGCGGAAATCGACAACGGTTAGGAACGGAAACTTGATGGTGAACGAGGACGGTTCATCGCGGTGTTCGTCATAGCTGAAGATGGCAATGGGAAGAATGCGACGGCGGTATTTTTGAAACAAACGGCTGACATAAATGAACATGCGCTCGGGAAACGTCGGCTGCGTGTAACTTTGGTGTTCGATATGGACGATGATCAGCCCATCTCCCCCTTTCAATTTTGTTTCCACCAATAGATCCACACGGTGCTTTTCGCCGGCCGCCACATCCGTAAACACCTCTTCGGACAAAAAGGAGACGTGGCGGAAGTCGACTTGTTCATACACGTGCGGAAAAAACAAAAGCAAAAACTCTTCAAAAAACGTCGACAGCAACTCCTTAAACAACCGGTCGTGATCGATTCGCGTTTCGGACACGGTCTCCCTCCTTGTGATATTTGAACTTTCTTTATTTTCTTCGCCGCGCCTTGGGCAAAATCCTGCCGAAAAGGCTGGTGAAAAGCATTGATTTTGTCTAAAATAAGGGGAATGTGAATGGGAAGAAAGCCCTTGTGTTGTGCGGCTTTTCACGATGAAATGACAAAGCCGCCCCGGCGACAGGCGGCTTTGTCAATCGCTTTTCCAAACGATTTAGTTTCCAGCTACTGTTTTGGCCTGTTTAAAAAACTGCGGCAAATGTTCTTTATGCGCTTCAAGCATTTCGTCCAACATTTGTTTGGCGATGGTGTCAGACGGGACAAGCGGGTTGATCGTCATGGCGACGAGCGCGGTTTGGTAGTCGCCAGTGACCGCGGCCTCGGCAGCGACGCGCTCGAACGACTTGATTTGCTGGACGAGCCCACGCACCGCGACCGGCAAATCGCCGACGGCGATCGGTTTCGGTCCATCTTTCGTGATGACGCAGTTTACCTCCACCGCCGATTCCGGAGGGATGCTCGCAATGGCGCCGTTGTTTCTCGTGTTGACCGGCTGAATGTCGCGCTTGTCGTTGTAAATGGAGCTGATCAAGCTGCACGCGGCGTCGCTGTAGTACGCCCCACCACGCTGTTCGAGCTGCGGCGGCTTGATGGCCAAGTTCGGGTCTTTGTAAAGCTCGAACAGCTCTTTTTCGAGCTGCTGCACAACCTCGGCGCGCGTCCCTTTCGTTTTCGCCGCCTCCAGCTCCTCGGCGAGCATTTTGTCTGTTTGGTAGTAATACCGGTGGTACGGGCAAGGCAGCACCTTCAACCCTTTTAAGAAATCCGGCTCCCAGCCAAGGTCAACGATGTTTTTCATCGTCACACCGGAGCGGTCTGGATGGGCGACGAGATCAATCACCTTTTCGGTCACCTCGACGCCGTCCAGATAGACGTGCAAGCCAAACACCATATGGTTCAAGCCGGCAAAATCAATGTGCACGCGGTCGGCATCAACGCCAAGCAGCTTGGCGACGCCCATGCGCATGCCGATCGGCACGTTGCACAACCCGACCACTTTTTCCTGTTTCGTGTAGCGCAAAACGGCTTCTGTCACCATCCCAGCCGGGTTCGTGAAGTTGATCAGCCATGCATCAGGGCAAAGCTCTTCCATATCGCGAATGATGTCCAAAATGACCGGAATCGTCCGCAATCCCTTAAACAATCCGCCCGGGCCGTTTGTCTCCTGGCCGATCACCCCGTATTTGAGCGGGATGCGCTCGTCTTTCGCCCGTGCCTCTAGGCCGCCGACACGAAATTGCGTCGTAACAAAGTCTGCTCCTTCCAAGGCCCGGCGGCGGTCTAGTGTCAAATGAATCTCAAGGGGCACACCGGCTTTTTCGACCATCCGTTTGGCCAGTGCGCCAACGATTTCGAGTTTTTCTTTGCCTTCCGGAATATCGACAAGCCACAATTCCCCGACCGGCAATTCATGATAACGCTTGATCAACCCTTCGACCAATTCCGGCGTGTAGCTCGACCCGCCGCCGATCGTCGCCATTTTCAATCGTTTATCCATACTCCTCTTCCCCTTTCGCCCTGTTGGGCATGGTATAATCAATGTAGGAATCAACCAGTGGGCTTGGAAGCGCCATCCTTTCCCAGCTATCGCACGTTCCGTCCCATGAAAGCGAGGTGTCCCGATGTTCACTCCTGAACAAATCGCCCAGTTCTCCGAGCTCGACTACGCCATTTACGACTATGTGATGAAACATCCTCATGAAGTCGCGTACATGCGCATTCGCGAGCTTGCCGAGGCCGTCCATGTCTCGCCGCCGACTGTGCTCCGTTTTTGCAAAAAGGTCGGATGCGAAGGGTTCAGTGAATTTAAAACGAAATGGAAGCTGTATTTGCGCGAGACAAAGCGAACCGCGATCATCAGCAGTCAAGAGGCGCTTAAGGAATTTTTCGAACGGACGCTGACCGCCGATTACGAGCGGACCATTCTGGATGCGGCAGCCGCGATCGCCCGGGCGGATCACGTGATTTTTGTCGGCTCCGGCAGCTCCGGCATTTTGGCTGAATACGGATCGCGCTATTTTTCTGCCTTTCAAAAGTTTTCCGTCTACATCAAGGACCCGTTTTTTCCGATTTACGGCCATTATTTCCACAACTGCGCCGTGATCGCCTTGTCGGTGTCTGGAGAGACGTCATATACGCTCGCCCAAGTGCACCGGTTCAAGGAAAACGGCAGCACGATCATCAGCATCACCAACCGGAAACATTGCACACTCGCGAACATCTCGGACTACAACTTGACGTATTATGCCACCGCCGAGCGGATGGGACAGACGGATGTGACAACACAACTGCCGGTCGTTTATTTGCTTGAGCGGCTCGCGAAGGAAATGTACCGGTTGCTGCCGACGCAGACTGACCGCGGGCCGAGCGGGCGGTGACAAAGCTACAGCTCGGCACCGTTCGTCGCAATCACACGCTGATACCATTTGTTCCCTTAAACGTTCGGCCCGGCTGTTTGGCAAACACATCCCATACCGATAATCCTTTTCCATCTTCGTTCCACGCCCCTTCGACTTGATACGCAGCTGATGCTGCACCCCATAAAAACCCGGGCGGAAACGGTTTCAGATGGCGATGCTCCATTCAGATCGTCTCCTTTCTCACAACAACGTCGATGAATCATTCTATCACCAATAAACCGTGTTTGGCGAAAAAAGTAAAGGGCGCGGCGGCTTTTTGTAACGAGACGAACGTGAAAAACAATTGTTTCTTCGGAGTAACAAACTGTTACAAAAAGGATAAGAAAAGCAAGCGCGCAGTATGCAAAAAGCAACCGTGAGGACGTTCCATAAAATGCGAGCAACGGCACTCTCCATCCTTGTAGAGAAACACAAGAAGAAAAAGGTGCTCCGTTCCATTGAGAGCACCCTTTTCCCCATAAAGGCCCGTCTTCAGCCCATTTATGTTTGGGAGAAATATTCAACCTAATCCATCGAGCCGCCATACAGATGAAGCGTTACGGCAAAAAGATTTTCCCCGGATTGAGAATGCCGTTCGGGTCAAACAGCTGTTTCAACCGTTTCATCCAAAGCACGGCGTCTCCTTTTTCTTCACGCAAAAACGCCCGTTTGCCGATGCCGATGCCGTGCTCGCCTGTGCACGTGCCGCCGCGCGATAAGGCGTAGCGGACGATGTGAGCATGCACCTGTTCAATCCGTTCCCTTTCCGCCGCATCGTTCGGGTCAAAGGCAAGCACCGTATGGTAATTGCCGTCGCCGACATGGCCGAAAATCGCGGCGGTCATGTTCTGCTCGTTGACAAGCCGGCGCGTATCGGCGATCGCCCCCGGCAGCTCGGACAGCGGCACGCACACATCGGTGGAGAGCATCGCCTTGCCTGGATAGGCGGCTTGAATGGCGAACGCCGCATGGTGGCGCGCTTCCCACAGCTTCGCGCGGGCGAGCGAGTCGGTCTCGACCACAAACGAAACCGCCCCCTCCACTTCGCACAATTCGTTGACCAGCTTTGTCCCTTCCTCGACGCTTGACGGGCTGCCGCTCAGCTCGATAAACAACGTCGGTTTCACCGGATAATCGGTTTTTTTGTACGCATTGACCGCGGCGATCGTCGCCTCGTCCACGAGCTCGATTTTGCCGGGGCCGACGCCGGACCGCAAAATGGCAAACGCAGCCCCTGCCGCTGTCTCGAGAGACGGGAAGCACACTTTGATGGCGTTCGTCGCCTCTGGAATGCCGTGCAGGCGGACGACGAGGCGGGTGAACACGCCAAGCGTCCCTTCCGATCCGACGAACAAGCCGGTCAAGTCATAGCCGGCCGACGATTTCACCGCCAAGCTGCCCGTTTGCATGACCGAACCGTCCGCGAGCACCACCTCTAATCCGAGCACTTGATCGCGCATGACGCCGTATTTCACGCAGTTCGTGCCGCTCGCGTTCGTCGCCGCCATGCCGCCGATCGTCGCGTCCGCCCCCGGATCGACCGGGAAAAACAACCCGTATCGCTTCAGCGCCTCATTCAGCTGCAGCCGCGTCACCCCGGGCTCGACGATCGCCAAAAAATCATCGGGACGAATGTCAATGATGTGGTTCATCAACGTCAAATCGAGGCTAATCCCGCCTTGGACCGGAATGACGTGCCCTTCCAAGCTCGTGCCGGCGCCAAACGGTGTGACCGGAATGCGATGCTCGTTGGCAAACGCCATCACCCGGCTGATTTCCTCCGCTGTCTTCGGAAAGACAACGACATCTGGCTTGTGCGGCGCATGGTAGGCGATGCCTTTGCTGTGGTGTTCGAGCACCGTTTCATTGATGCTCACCCGCTCGCGGTCGCCGATCAATTCCAGCAGTGATTCGTATACGTTCATCGTTCTCCTCCTCACCCGATCGGATCAAGCGGCGCCACCCATCGATGCGCCGCCTTTTCTCTTGACGCACTCTGATGGTGGATCGATCGACCCGGATGGCATGGTTCGTTTAGTATCGCAACAGCGTTTCGATCCCTTCCACGATGCGTTCGGCGTTCGGCAGCCAATCATCCTCCACCGACGGCACCGGATACGGCGTGTCGTAGCCGGCGATGCGCACGATTGGAGCTGATAGAGAAAACAGCGCCCGCTCACTGATCAAGGCCGCCACTTCGGCGCCAAACCCGCCCGTTTTCACCGCTTCATGGACGATCATCACCCGCCCCGTTTTTTCCACCGAGGCGATGATCGCATCAAGATCAAGCGGCTGCAGGCAGCGAAGGTCGATCACTTCCGCGCTGACCCCTTTCGCTTCCATCTCGGCGGCGACTTTGGCGGCAAGCGGCACGGTCGCCCCCCAAGCAATGATCGTCACATCGTCTCCTTCTTTCACAACCCGTGCTTGGCCGAGCGGAATCGTGTACGGCTCTTCGGGCACTTCCATGCGAAACGCCCGATACAGCTTCATCGGCTCCAGAAACAGAACCGGGTCTTCGTCGCGAATGGCGGAAATGAGCAGCCCTTTCGCATCGTACGGATTGGACGGCATGACGACTTTTAAGCCCGGCGAATGGGTAAACAGCGCCTCCAACGCATCGGAGTGCAATTCCGGCGTCCGCACCCCGCCGCCGTACGGGCTGCGCACGACGATCGGGCACGAAAACCGTCCGGCCGAGCGGAAGCGGATGCGCGCCGCCTGGGCCGCCAGCTGGTCCATCGCCTGGTACACAAACCCGAGAAACTGAATTTCGGCAATCGGGCGCATGCCGTTGATCGCCAGTCCAATAGACGTGCCGATAATGCCCGATTCCGCAAGCGGCGTATCAAACACGCGCCCCTCGCCAAACTGCGCAAGCAGCCCGTCCGTCGCCCGGAAGACGCCGCCGTTTTCGCCGACATCTTCGCCCAGCACGATGATGCGCGGATCGCGCTCCATCTCTTGGCGCATCGCTTCATTGATCGCTTCAATCATCGTCAATTCCGCCATTTATCTCACCCCGCTCCGTTGTTTGCGCCGCATCACTTCGTCTTTTTGCTCGGCAAGCAATGTTGGCGCTTCGCTGTACACGTAATCGAATACATCGACAATCGAACCGGACTTGCTGGCGATGGCCGCCTCGTACGCCGCCGTCACTTCGTCATTCACTTGGGCGACAAGTGCTTCTTCTTGCGCTTCCGTCCATAATCCGCGCCGTTTAAGCAGCACGCGCAGACGGTAAAGCGGATCTTTCGTCCGCCATGCTTCCACCTCTTCCGGCCGGCGGTATTTCGTCGGGTCGTCCGCCGTCGTGTGCGGCCCAAGCCGATAGGTGAGCGCCTCGATCAACATAGGACCCTCGCCGCGGCGGGCGGCTTCGACCGCCTGTTTCATCGTTTCATAAACCGCCAGCACATCGTTGCCGTCAACGAGCACCCCTTTCATCCCGTACGCAAGCGCCTTTTGCGCGATCGTCCGGCTGGCCGTCTGCTTCCGGTACGGGACGCTGATGGCGTATTGGTTGTTTTGGCAGAAAAAGATGACCGGCACGTTGTACACCGCGGCAAAATTCATCGCTTCATGAAAATCGCCCTCTGACGTCGCCCCGTCGCCGAAATACGCCACCGATACGTGCGGTTCGCCCTTCAATTTCGACGCCCACGCGCAGCCGACCGCATGAAGCGTCTGAGCAGCGATGATGATTTGCGTCGGGAAAATGTTCACTCCCTCCGGCATCCGTTTCCCTGACAAGCGGCCCTGCACGTAATGGAAAAACTGCTCAAGCGGCATGCCATGCATCAAGCATACCGCCACTTCGCGGTAGCTCGGGAAAATCCAATCGTCTTTATGAAGCGCAAGGGCGCTGCCGATTTGCGCCGCCTCTTGACCGCTAAACGGGGCATACGTCCCGATCCGCCCTTGCCGCTGCATGCGCAAAAGCCGCTCATCAATGACGCGCGCCCGCCGCATTTCCCGGTAGGCACGAAGCAGCCACTCATCGGAAAACGCCGCCAGCTGCCTCTCGTCGCCGTTTCCGTTTTCGTCCAAAATTTGCACGACCTCGACCGGCAATTTGCCCGGATCAAACATGGAGTCCCCTCCCACTCTTTTTTCATTGCCGCTTCACTTCGCGCTCTCCCAGCTTTTAGGCAAGCATCGAATGATCACCGTACATCCAAAAGCAGCACTTCCGGATTTTCCAAATAGTAGGCCACCGTCCGCATAAACCGCCCGGCCGGCTCGCCGTCAATGACGCGGTGGTCAAAGGTAAGCGACATCCCCATCATATCGCGGATGACAATTTCGTCGCCGACGACAACCGGGCGCCGTTTGATCGCATGCGCCCCAAAAATCGCCACTTCCGGATAGTTGATGATCGGCGTCGCAAACCAGCCCCCGCCCGCCCCGGTGCTCGTGATCGTAAACGTGCTTCCTTGCAGCTCCTCAAGGCGGAGCGCCTGGCGGTGCGCTTTTTCTGACAGTTCCGCGATTTCGATGGCGAGCTCGCGGATCGATTTTTGATCGGCGTCACGGATGACGGGGACGACGAGACCGGCTTTCGTCGCCGTCGCGATGCCGATGTGATAGCGCTTTTTCAAGACGATTTCATTCGTCTCTTCATCGAGCGAAGCGTTAAACATCGGATATTGCTTCAGCGCCCTTGTCACCGCTTTAATAATAAACGGCAAATACGTCAGTTTGATACGTTCTTCCGCCAATTGATTGGCAAGGTGCTTGCGGATTTCCACCAACTTCGTGACGTCCACCTCGTCCATGCCGGTCACATGCGGCGCCGTGTACATCGATTTCACCATTTTTTCGGCGATTTTTTTGCGCAAGCCTCGAAGCGGGATTCGCTCTTCTTCTTCAAACACCGCATCCAAACTCGCGATGGATGTCCATGAGGCTATACTCTCCTGCCGTCCTCCGGCCGCACTCGCGCTGCCGGTCGGCAGAACGCCGGCTTCGTTCGCTTCCCTTCTTGCCGCCTCCGCCACCGAAGCGGCCGCCTCGCGCTCCCTGACATACCGCTCCAAATCGGCGAGCGTCACCCGACCGCCTTCGCCCGTTCCTTCCACTTCATCGATCGGAACACCCATCTCCCGCGCCCGCTTGCGCACAGACGGCGCGGCAATCGCCCGTTTGCGCGCAGGACGAGGCGTTTCTCCATGCAGAACAGGCACGGGCTCCCGAACCGAATCTTCGATGGGCGCGGCTTCCCCCGCGACCGACGCCTCGGTTTCCACGACAATCAACGGCTCTCCAACCTTCACCGTCGCCCCTTCCGGTCCGGCAAGCGCCACGACTTTGCCAGCGACCGGCGTCGTCATTTCGACCATCGCCTTATCGGTTTGAATTTCGGCAATCGGCTGATCCGCCTTGACCACATCCCCTTCCCGGACAAGCCAGCGAATGATTTCCGCTTCATGCAGCCCTTCACCGATGTCGGGCAATTTAAATTCATAGATCATGTGATATCCCCTTCCCCTTGTTCTCATGTTGTGATTGGAAACAAAAACAATGGTGCAGCATCGATGGTGCGGCGATCATAAGGAAACATAGAAGTTAAGCGCTTACAAAAAACGTGGTGACCATTCGTTTTTTCTACCAAAATATCAAATGAATATTTTAAATTTTCCAACCTACAAGATTTATGATAGTCTATAGATTGTCAAACTGTCAATATAAGGAGAGCAGACATTTTTCGCCCGCTTCGACAAGCATCGACAACCCCTTCTATTATCGCAAAATAACAATTCTTGGTTCGATTTGACCGAAACACCGAGAACGGGCTCAACCGCTGCTGATTTCAGTGATGGGTAGGCAGTTTTCCGAAAAACATGGAAGGACGTGAAACATGGCTGTCTCGTACCAATGAGCGGAAATGGTTCAAAAAAAGTTAATTGTACGAGGTTTCTCTAAGAAGAATGAATAAGTTCAATGGTATTTTGCAATACATCACTCGTCTTATAAGAGGAGGAAGCAATATGCGTCTTGCCACGATTCACCATATCGCTTTGATTTGCTCGGACTATGAACGATCAAAACGATTTTATACAGAAATTCTCGGATTTCGCCCCATCCGGGAGCAATACCGCGCTGAGCGCCGTTCGTACAAACTCGATTTGGAGGCTGATGGCGGCATTCAGCTTGAGCTATTTTCCTTTGAAAACCCGCCGAAGCGCCCAAGCTACCCGGAAGCGTGCGGACTGCGCCATCTTGCTTTGGCGGTGGACAACCTCGATGAAGCCATTGCCTACTTGCGCCAACACGGCATCGATCCCGAACCCGTCCGCGTTGATGAAGCGACCGGCAAACGATTCACCTTCTTCCAAGATCCGGACGGGCTGCCGATCGAGCTGTATGAAAACTAGAGAGAAAAGCACACTTGCTCCATGACGATGACAAAACGAAGCCTCTCCGTTGATTTGTGGTACAATGGGGGCGATACAAATGAAGGAGGCCAAACAACATGATTCGATTCGCAACCATCGGCACAAACTGGATCACCGAAGCATTTCTTGACGCCGCGCGCCTCGTCGATTCCTTCGAACTCGCCGCGGTCTACTCGCGAACCGAGGAGACCGCAAAGCAGTTTGCCGACAAAGTCGGGGCGCCGCGGACGTTCACGGACTTGCAAAAGCTGGCCGAAAGCGACGGCATTGATGCCGTCTATATTGCCAGCCCGAACGCACTTCATGCCGAGCAGGCGATTTGGCTCATGAACCACGGCAAGCACGTCTTATGCGAAAAACCGCTCGCCTCCAATGCGAAAGAAGTCAAAGCGATGATCGAAGCGGCGGAGCGAAACGGCGTCGTATTGATGGAAGCGATGAAAGCGACGCTGCTCCCCACTTTCCGGTCCATCCGCGAGCACTTGCCGAAACTCGGCCGCATCCGCCGCTATGTGGCGAACTATTGCCAATACTCATCGCGCTATGACGCCTATAAGCAAGGAACGGTGCTCAACGCCTTCAACCCCGCTCTCTCGAACGGGGCGTTGATGGACCTTGGCGTCTATTGCCTGTACCCGATGGTCGTTTTGTTCGGCCAACCCCGCAGCGTGAAGGCGCAAAGCGTGAAGCTCGAATCCGGCGTTGATGGCGAGGGCTCGATCGTGCTCGATTACGGCGACATGGACGCGGTCGTCTTTTATTCGAAAATCACGAACTCACACTTGCCTTCGGAGATTCAAGGGGAAGACGGAAACATGATCATCGACGCCATCCACACACCAGCCAAAGCGGAAATCCGCTACCGCGACGGACGCGTCGAGGACATCACCGCGCCGCAGGACAAGCCGCCGATGTATTATGAAGCACAAGAGTTTATCCGTTTGATCGAAAACGGAGAACGCGAATCGTCCGTCAACTCGCACCGCCATTCGCTTTGGACGATGGAAATCATGGACGAAGCGCGAAAACAAACCGGCATCGTGTTCCCGGCCGACGAGCGATAATAAAAAGGTTCCAACCTAGTCTTCCTGGGGCTCGGTTGGAACTCTTTTTCTTTCTGTCTCATTGGATTTCCTTGGCCGCCGATAAGCCATGGCTGTCACCTTCTGCTAAAATACGGGCCAAGCCATCCGCTTTCATGCGTCATGACAAACGTCCAGTTGAACTCGCTGTCCACCACATATAGATCGATTTTGTCGTTTTCCGTTGCCAGATCGGCGGCTTTCAAGCCGGACGCATCCTCCACGGTGAACGCATCGTCGCCATGTTGAAAGAAAAGATAGCAACACGTTTTCTCTTCTTGATCAAACGCCATTTCCGCTTCTTCTCCTGTGAAACAGCCTCTCATCCCATAGCTGAACACATGCCATAAGTAGCCGTTAACTCCATTCCGATTACGAAGGTGGATGTGTTGTTTTTCTTCCGCTGTCAAATGGCCGGCAAACACCTCTTCCCACTGTTGTCGCCATTGCGCTCCGAAACCGGACTGTTTGCGGATTTTGATGTTTCGGCGAGCTAACTGATGAAATAACTCCATTTGGTTTCTCCTCCAGTGACCTAATGTGGCACCGCCTTCATCGATGTGCTCATTTCGTCTGTCAAAACGTTCAGTGGATCGACAAGATGGCTTCTCACCATCTTTGTCACGCCGAGCGGTTTTCGTCCGCCCAGCCACTTCCCCGTTTCCGGCCGCACTTCGACGAGCAGCTGCTGCGCACCCTATGCAAGACAGTTTCCCCGCTCTTTGCGCCTGCCTCGCTGCACCGCCCCTATTCCCCCGTCTCGGCAAACCGGCGGATGCGCGCGCCGATTTCATCGCGGACGCGGCGGAACACCGCGAGTTTCTCCTCTTCGGTCCCTTCCGCTTTCGCCGGGTCGTCAAAGCCCCAATGGACGCGCTTCACGTGCGGCGGGGTGACGGGGCAATGGTCGGCCGCATGGCCGCACAGCGTCACGACCAAATCAGCGCGGTTGAGGAGATCCGGGTCGATGACGTCAGACGTTTGGTTCGAAATGTCGATGCCGACTTCCTTCATCACTTTCACCGCATTCGGATTGAGGCCATGCGCTTCAATGCCGGCGCTGTGCACTTCCCATTCCTCACCAAGAAGTTGTTTCGCCCAGCCTTCCGCCATTTGACTGCGGCACGAGTTGCCGGTGCATAAAAAGTATATGACTTTTTTCTTCATCGCTGGTTCCCACCTTTACGTTGATGTTGGATTGCCCGAAGAAAAATACTTTCGCTGAAACGCCAATGCTACGTTGACAAGCGCCAGCATCACCGGCACTTCAATGAGCGGACCGATAACTGCCGCAAACGCCGCGCCCGAATGAATGCCAAACACCCCCACGGCGACGGCAATGGCCAGCTCAAAGTTGTTGCTCCCCGCCGTAAACGCGAGCGTCGTCGATACCGGGTAGCCGGCTCCCAATTTTTTCGCCAAAAAGAAGGAGACAAAAAACATGATGACAAAATAAAGCAGCAATGGAATCGCAATGCGCACAACATCGAGCGGCAAGCTGACGATCATATCGCCTTTGAGCGAAAACATCACCACGATCGTAAACAAAAGCGCAACAAGCGTCAGCGGGCTGATTTTCGGCACAAACACTGTTTCATACCATTGCCGCCCTTTCGCTTTCACAAGCACAAACCTTGTCGCCATGCCAGCGAGAAACGGGATGCCTAAGTAAATAAACACCGATTTCGCCACTTCCGCCATCGTGATCTCGACAACGGCTCCCTCAAGCCCAATCCATCCAGGAATGACCGTCACAAACACGTACGCATACAACGAGAAAAACAGCACTTGAAACAGTGAGTTGAAGGCGACAAGTCCTGCTGCGTACTCGGTGTCGCCGCGCGCCAAATCGTTCCAGACGATGACCATGGCGATGCAACGGGCAAGCCCGATTAAAATCAAGCCGATCATATACTCCGGCTTGTCAGGCAAAAAGACAATCGCCAAGATGAACATCAGCAGCGGGCCGATCACCCAGTTTTGCACGAGGGACAAGACGAGCACCTTCACATCTTTGAACACGCGCCCCATCTCTTCATAACGCACTTTCGCCAGCGGCGGATACATCATCAAAATCAAGCCAATCGCAATCGGAATCGAGGTTGTTCCGACTTGCAGACGGTTCAAGCCATCCACCAGCCCCGGAGCCCAAATCCCGATTCCAATCCCAGCCGCCATCGCTAAAAAAATCCATACCGTCAAAAAGCGGTCTAAAAACGACAACCGCTTCGGTTCACAACAATCCATCATCATTCACCCCGTTGTCCATCATCAGCACCCGCAGCGGGCCGCGGGATTCGCTGTCTCGATTTTGCGAATGTTTTCGTCTTGGTCCGGAACGTATGACAACACCGCTTGCAGCAGGGAGTAGTATTCGCTTTGCGGCCGGAGCGAATAATACACCCATTGCCCCCTCCGCTCCTCTTGGATCAGCCCGGCGTCTTTCAACTTGCGAAGATGCTGGCTGATCGCCGGCTGGCTTGACGAAAACACCTCCAGCAGCTCGCACACACAGCACTCCCGCTGATTCAAAATCGCCAAAATCGTCAGCCGCGTCGGATCGCCGAGCAGCTTCAACACCCGAGCGGCTGCTCCTATCTCCATTGCGAGTTGCGGCATATAACCTCCTCCATTCATCATCATATCATGATTTGCTTATATCAAAACGAACAACCATCATGAAACGGCCACGCCGACCAATGAAATGGTTTCCGTCAATCAGTATATAATTAAATAATTATATAAGTTAACCATGATGTATCGACAAAAGCAAGAAAAGCGAGCGTGCCGCATGTTTCCGCCGCACGCCCGCAAATGTTCCCCGCCCTCTGCCGCCAACACGCCTTAGTCCATCCGTTTTTTCGCCGCCGACAACAGATCGACCGCCTTCGTCCCGACCCCGACAAACGTCTCGAGAATCGCCTGCGCCCCGGCGATGGAAAAGACAAAAATCAACGGCATGGCGATCTTCGGGATGAATAAATACCCAAGCGCGAGAAACATCGCGCTCCACACCCCCGCGCACCAGTAACAGTTCAACAAATAGCCGAATTTCGATTTCGGCACTTTCTTGATTTCCGTACTCCCGTCTTCGTGTTGGATTGTCTCTTTTTTCATGAACGGATTGCGAATAAATTCCGTGATTTTATCAAAGACGATCAAGTGAGTGAACCGATAGCTGGCCAAAATGATCATGATGTACGTCATCCAGTCAAGTTCGCGAAGCATGGTGGGTTCCTTTCTTTTTCCATCTTTTTCTTTAGTATGAACCAAGATGCGTTTCTTTATGACCTCCGATGGTTAATGGAGCCGGTCGAGGGAACAAGCACGTTGTTCATCCCATGCGCCTGCAAGGCCTCCAACGCCCCTAAGGCCATTTCGTCATTATGGGCAAAGACCGCTTGAATGTCTTTATGGCTTTGCAAAATGTTTTCCATGACCGATAATCCTTTGGCCCGGTCAAAATCAGCCGCCTGTTTGGCCACGACTTTCATCCTATTTCGCGCAGGAGACTCCCACTTCAACGACCAAAGGGAGTAAGTGGGAGAGGAATGCGCGTTCCCCCTTTCTTTTGTGTATGATATAATAAAGGCGTGGAGAAAACCGTTCAATAAAGGCACTCCAATAACTGCTACTCGATGTATGGAGTTGGTTACAGGAAACGTTGTAACCGTAAAACATCGAGCGTAGGTCCGTCTGTTGTGTGTGGAAGCCAAGTACTGCCAACAGACACACCGAGAGAATCGGTAACGATGCAGGCATGACCTGCGTCGTTGGGTAGTCGTCAACCTGCCCCCTGATGCAACCCCAAGTCAAGGAAGGAGGACGAAGTCCGTTTGCACTTCTGGGGAGTTGCAAGCCCCCACTTCAAGCGTTAGCTAAGTGGGGGTAGTTGACATTGGCTGCTTTGTCGATCACTTGGTGGAATCCTTCTCCCCGTTCACGTGCGGCCGAGGAGCCCGGAATCCCCTCCAATTCCACAATGTTTCCGCCGTTTTTCAAGTGGTCGACGATAAACTGCGCGGCCATTTTTCCTCCCGCCACATTGTCGGAGGCGATATGGGTGACCACTTTCCCGCCGTCCGCGCTGCGATCGACGGTAATGACCGGGATGTTGGCGCTGTTGGCGGATTCAATCGCAGACGTGACAGCGCTTGAGTCCGTCGGGTTGACCAGCAGCACATCGACTTTTTGCCTCATTGACTTCGTTCCTGTTCGGCCAAAAATGATTCCACCTCCTCTCGTCTCGGCATCCCAGCCTGCGCCCCGAGTTTTGTCACGGACAGAGCCGCAGCCGCATTGGCAAATCGGCACGCTTCATGAAGCGGCTTCCCTTCCGCCAGCGCCACGGCAAGCGCCCCGTTAAACGTATCACCCGCGCCCGTCGTATCCACGACGGGAACGTGGAAACTTCGAATGAGCCGTTCTTGTCCATCTTGCCAAATGCGCACCCCTTTGGCCCCTTCGGTGACAATGAGCTGATCGACAAACGATTCTTCATCCATCTTGTCAAACAAAATGCCCCGTTCATGTTCATTCGGCGTCAAGAAACTCGCCTGCTCGAGCACCACGAGCGGCAGCGGCTGGGCTGGAGCTGGGTTCACGATGACGCGCACGCCGTGGCGATGCGCGATCGAAACGGCCCGCTCCACAACAGGAAGCGGGATTTCCAGCTGCAGTAAGCACACATCGCTTTCGGCGATCACGGATTCATATGGATCCAGATCCTCCGGCGTCAGCGCATGATTCGCCCCAGGGACGACAATAATGCGGTTGTCCCGCTCAGAAATCGTAATCGCAGCAATGCCGGTACGTTGATGTGTAACCGATTTCACACAATCGACGGAAACGCCTTCATTTTGCAACGAACGGATGAGCTCTTGACCAAACGCATCATCCCCCACCGCGCCAATCATCCGCACATCGGCGCCGAGGCGGGCGGCGGCCACCGCCTGGTTCGCCCCTTTGCCGCCGGGAGTGGTGAGAAACTGTTCGCCTAAAATCGTCTCTCCTTGGTTTGGAAACCGCGCCGCCACAGTGACTAAGTCCATGTTGAGGCTGCCGATCACCGTAATCGATGGCCGAGCCATCTTTCTTCCCCCTCCTTGTACGAAACAAAAGCGATAGACTCCCGCGCCTCGACGTTTTCCCGAAGCCATATTGTGATTTGCCCGGATCACGGTTATAAATTAATAAGATAAAAGCATAGGATAAAAAACAGGACATTGACAACTGCCAATGCCCTGACCAACACGCACAGCGACCGCAAAAAGTGCAACGGTCTAGAAATAGGCAGAATCGCCCCACCCCCACCTACACCTAGTAGAGGACTTTTCTTTTGATACCGCACAACGACTGTCGCGACCAACGACGCAAACGAAATGATCAGCGACAACCACAGCAGCCATCATCCATTAGCCCCTTTTTATCAAGGGAGTTGCCGCTGCTCCCGTGCATGAAACCGTGCATCTGTATTAACCAGCATGTCTTAGAACACCTAAGGCGCTCGATCATTGCCTAACGTCCCTCTGCAAGCTTCTCACTTTTCCCTCCACCGTTCGCTCGCTTCATCCGCCCGTTTCGCGGCCACCATCATGCTCATGATGACGAGCATCACGAACGAGCCGACAAACATTCCCGCGATAAACGCGACCATGACTCTCTCTCCCTTTTCTCACAAACTTGTTATTTGCCATTCTTTCCTTTTACATCTAAGCCGATACATCGGGAGAGCTTATTCTATTATACGCCGCGTTTGACCGCACGATGCTTTGTCCTTGCCCAACAGCGGCAAGCCCATACAATCAAAAGCGCCAGGAGCGCCCCACATGAATCAATCGCCACGTCTTTTGGCGTCGCCGTCCGCCCCGGTTCAAACGATTGGTGCCACTCATCGGTCGCCGCGTAGGCAGTCGCAAACAGCCAAGCGCCCGCATACGCAAACCGCTTGGGCAACAGCGCTCGCCACACAAGCGCAGCCAAAATGCCAAACTCGGTCAAATGCGCCGCTTTGCGGATCACAAAGTTCAACCATGACGGCCCCTCTTCATCCCCTCCGCCGAACGGCAAGTACGACAAAATCATCTGCAGCACATGCGCCGTATTCGCCCCGGTGAACCAGGAAGACTCGCTGAAGCTGTAAATGACGAGGCACCAGAGAATGACGGGAAGCCAGCGGGAAAGGAAATCTCTCATCGTTCCACCTGCCAACAACCTTTTTACCAACAAAACAAGGTATCTAAACAACAAACGAAAGTAGACACCTTGTTCGCTAAACCCTTTATCATCATAACAGGGAGGGTGATCTTTTTCCATTTTCTTTTTTGAAAGCTGCTTTACCATTGTTTTAAAATCGTTCGCTCACAGGCTGGAAAGAAGACTTCTTTTCCGTTCCCTTTTTTCTTTCCCCATTTCCCTTTTAAGAGAGATTCTCTCCCTGTTTATGCTTTCATGAACAAGGGTATAGTAGTAAAAGAAAAATCTGTACATTTTTTCTGGCCAGCATTATAATTTTTAGAAAGGAGAATCAATGAGGTGATCAATATGCCCTCCGCTTTGGAAACGAAAATGAGGGTGACACTGTCTTGCACGGAACAGGCCAACAAACCGAATAAGGATCTTTCATTTGCCGAATTACGAAAAAAAATAGCCAAACCTTCTCCCTTTGGCAAAAAATTAGTAGACATCTACAAACAAAGGACGGTAGCCGATTATGTCGTTTGTGATGACATATGAAGATGCCATAGATGAACATTTTGGACAAGCGTCTATATACATCGATGCTTGCCAACATTCAAGATTTAGCCTTGGCTCAAATGCGGCTGTTCCAGCTCGAAGCCTATGATGCCTTGCATTATGCCATTGCAACATACCACCATTATGACTACTTCGCTACGCTTGATGGCGATTTTGTCCATACTCTTTACAACCAAGACCCCGACCCAGCGTCGATTACAAAAATTATAAAAATCGCCTAGCCTTGACGTTCTTGATCGAGTCGGGGTTGAAAAAGTAAGGGAGGCAGAGAACTCTATGCCCTCCTTCATTTCTTCTCCACTCACGCGAGCTGCACCAAGTTCAACCATGTGAATTGGTGACAAAGAAAGAGCATGCAATACATATCGATCCGCCTTTATGATGTGCAAAAAAGCGGAACCGGTTATTCCGCCCCCGCCAACAGTTTCAACGTCGCAGCGACAAACATTTGCACGCCGATCTCAAGCGCGTCTTCGTCAATCGTAAAACGCGGGTGGTGGTGCGGGTAAACGATGCCTTTTTCTACATTGCCCGCGCCGACGTAGAAAAAGCTGCCGGGCGCTTTTTGCAAGAACGCCGAAAAATCTTCGCCGCCCATGTTCGGTTTCAAGCGGACCACTGCCTCTTCGCCGAACAGCTCGCACGCCGTTTCCTCCATGACGCGGGTCACTTCATCGTAGTTAATGACCGGGCGGTAGCCGTAGTCAAATTGAAACTCATACGAGGCGCCGTGCGCTTCGGTGATCCCTTTGACAATGCGCTCCATCCATTGCGGCACCGTGCGCCGCAGCGTCTCATCGAACGTGCGCACTGTTCCTTGGATTTCAACTTCCCCTGGCAAGACATTATGCGCCGTACCCGCCACAAATTGTGTCACGGACAGAACAAGCGGCTCGAGCGGGTCGACATAGCGCGAGACGATGTGCTGCAAGTTCGTCACCACTTGCGCCCCAATGGCGATCGCATCGATCGTTTGGTGCGGCATCGCTCCATGGCCGCCTTTGCCGATGATGCGGATGAAAAAGCGGTCGGGTGCGGCCATCATCGGTCCATACACAATGCCGATTTTTCCGCGCTCAAGCGGCGACCAAAGGTGAGTGCCGATGACGACGTCCACCCCGTCCATGACGCCAGCTTGCACCATCTCCTCGGCCCCGCCGGGGAACAATTCTTCCGCGTGTTGGAACAAAAAGCGAATCTCGCCATGAATTTGATCGCGAAGCTGGGCGAAAATTTTCGCTGCCCCCAAAAGCATCGCCGTATGGCCGTCATGCCCGCACGCATGCATGACGCCTGGGTTTTTGGAGGCAAATTCAAACGTGTTTTCCTCTTGAATGGGCAGGGCGTCCATATCCGCGCGAATGGCGACGACTCGGCCTGGCTGTTGGCCAATGAGCCGCGCCATGACGCTCGTTTTCGTCGGGCGGGTAATCTCGAGACCGCCGAACGATTGCAACGTCTCGTAGACAAACTGCGCCGTTTTCTCTTCCTGGAACGACAATTCGGGATGGGCATGCAAGTGGCGGCGCCAGGCGATGACGTCCGTTTTCACTTCATCGACGAGCCGTTTGATTTCTTCCTTTGTCATCCATAATCTCCCCCTGTTCGTTTGTCTTTTTCGTTATTCCCCTTGGGCTAGTTGCCACACCGTATGATAAAGCACCTCTGCTCCAGCGGCGCAGTCTTCTTTCGTGCTCCATTCCGCCGGACTATGGCTCACCCCGTCTTGGGAGCGGACAAAAATCATCCCGATCGGGCAAATCGGAGCCAACTGTACGCCGTCATGGGCTGCGCCGCTCGGCAGCCAAAACGGCGGATAGCCAAGTTTTTGGCACGCCGCCTCCGCCGCGCGCTTCACCTCATCGGAACATAGCACCGGCGCCATTTCTTGCAGCCGCTCGGTCGTGAGGCAAACGTTCCGCTCCTTGGCGATCGTCTCTGCCCGCGCGGCTATGGCATTCCATACTTGATCGCGCACCTCAGCCTTCAAGTCGCGCAAATCGAGCACAAATTCGACCCGTTCCGGAATGACATTAATACCGCCCGGATATACATGCAACTGTCCTACAGTACCGACCGTTGTCCCTGTTCGTCTTGCTTCCTCTTCGATCACTGTGATGATCTGGGCAGCCGCCGCCATCGGGTCGCGCCGCAATGACATCGGCGTGGCGCCGGCATGTTCTGCCTTTCCTTCGATAGTAAATTTCACCCAAATCAGACCGGCGATGCCAGTGACGATGCCAACTGGAAGACCAGCCTCCTCCAGCACCCGTCCTTGTTCGATGTGCAGTTCGACATAGGCTTTCACCGTTCCTGGTTTTCGTGCTGCCTGCGGCAAGCGGTCCGGGTCAAGCCCCGCCTGTTTCATTGCTTCAGCGAGGGAAATCCCTTCCGCGTCGCGGCACTCGAGCGCTTCCGGAGGCAACGTCCCCGCCATCGCGCGGCTGCCGATCATGCCGAAACGAAAGCGCGCTCCTTCTTCGTCCGTAAACGCCACTACTTCAATTGGATGGTGCGTCACAACCCCGTGCTCGTTCATCGCCTGAACAACTTCCACGCCGGCCAACACCCCGAGCGGTCCATCAAAGCAACCGCCGTTGTAAACCGAATCGAGATGAGACCCAACAAGGACGACCGGAGCATCCGGATTCGCCCCTTCTTTCCGTCCGATCAAGTTGCCAGCCGCGTCTTCATATACGAAAAGCCCCGCTTCGCGCATGTAAGAAGCGACGAGATCTTTGGCCCTCCGCTCTTCAGCAGTGAACGAGAGGCGCGTGACGCCGCCGCTTGGTTTCTTGCCGACCTCCCCTAGTTCCATGAGCCGTTGCCAAAGACGTTCCCCTTGAATCAAGCTATCCTCCCCTCACGCCAATTACGGATGATTTTCGGATATGTCCTTAATTATAATGGAAATAGAGTAAATTTTCAAATAATACAAATAATAAAAACGTCTTCAAGACAACAAAAAACTTCTGCCTGGCGCTAAAGACAGAAGCTGATCGAGCGATTATAAGAAAATGCGGTATACTTTGCGCGGACGCCCGCGCGGATACGGGTTTGTCTCCCCGGCCACTTCGGCAAGGCCCACGGTCTCCAATTGGTTTAAAATCCGGCGGGCGCTGCGCGGCACAATCCGCATATAAGAAGCCAACTCATGCGCTTCGATCTCGTTGGTTCCGCGTTTTTGCAATATGGCTTTCAATTTGCAGAGCGTCGCGGCGCTTAATCCCGTCCGCTCCGCCAGCTGCCGCAGTTCTCCGCCGCCGAGCGAATAGCGGAGGTGCACACTTTTTCCTAACGGACCCGAGATCGTTCCATCATCAAACACCACCATCCACGCACCCCGTCCGCTTTGTTTCGCATGCAAAAACGCCTTCCCAGCCTGAATTTCGGCCTCATACGCCGTTCGGCCGATGCCGATTCCGCACGCGATGACCTCGCTGTACAAGAGCTCCGTCTCCTCCGCCGAGGGGACCGTTTTATAGCCATCGGTGATCTCTTTTAATGCGCCCCTTGTCGTAAAAATGACATAGCGGCCCGGCCCGGCGCTTTTCAGCGACCCTTGGACTTTTTTTGCATACCGTAGCAATTTTTCCGTTGTCTTCATCTCCAGACGATATATGTCATCGGTCGAAAATGTCTCTGGGGAGGCCGCCTGCATCGCATCGACTTCAATCATTTGCACGGCGATTTGCGCATCTTGCACCTGCAGCATCTGTCCGGTGCGAATGATTGTTTGGATGACCGCTTCCACCGCCGAGCGGGCAGGCAATACCCGATACACCGGCATCCCGAGTTTCTCCAGTTCGAGATGGGCTGTCCGCAAACAGGTGACCGCTGCTTCCGTTTTCCCTTGTTTCCAAAGGGTGTAATGATAGTCGGACAGTTCCTGGGCCGAAATGCCTCCCTCGTAATGCTTGACGTATGGAATCGGCTCCTCGATGCCCGCCTCTTCGAGCAGCCGTTCGATTTCGCGGCGCTCGTACGTGTCAAAACTAAGCCGGCTGACCGGAATCTGCTCCGTATAGTGCGCCTGCAGCAGTGTGCGGTACAAGCTGGCACCAATATGTGGCACATAAAACAGCGGCGCATCGACCTCACTGGACTGCTTGACGATCGAATACGGCACTTGTCCGGAAAACAGCCACATATCAACTTCTGACGCGAGCGGGCGGATCAAATCGATCACTTCACTTTCATCCCAATACACAACGGGAACGCAAACAAGCTCTTTGTACTCTTGCGCCACCGCCTGAATAATTGACAGCGAATCGTCCGCACCAAACAGACCTAAGCGAATGCGGATGATACATCCCTCCTTTTGCCGCCTGCCCATAGCGGTGGGAAAAGACGGCTTCTTCAGCCGCTCTCTTCCCCGCCTGTCTCCGCTTTCAAAGTGGCGGGCCACGACCCCACGTTTTCCCATAAAACCACTGGAAACATAACCTTCTCTTTCTTTGAAACGGCGATTGATGCCCCGCGCCCGCCGGCATGTCTACTATCCCACTTCCATCGAACGGACAGACCGCCTTATTCCCTTTTTTACAAAAAAGCCGTCGTGGCGATGCGAACGGGACAATTAAGCGGCATCCCTATTCACTTTGTTTGTGGAAAAAGGCAGCTGAGGCGCACTGGAGAACGTCAACAGCCCGATCCACTTTCAGCTGCCTATGCCCCACCGGCCGACCGATCGACTCGTAGATGAGGCCGGCGGCGTCGGCTTGTTTCGGGTCGTAGCAGTTGCGCCCGTCAAGCACAATTGGCCGATTCATCAGCGTCTTGTAACGGTGAAGGTCAAATTGCAGCACAGCCGGCCATTCGGTGAAAATGAAACAAACATCCGCGCCGCGAATGGCTTCCTCCATTGTCTCGCAACAAACAACCGCATCGCCAAAACGGCGCGAGACATGACCGAGGGCGGCCGGGTCCCAGACGCGCACGTCGGCTCCTTCGGCAATGAGCCGTTCGATGTTCGCCAATGCCGGCGATTCGCGCACATCGTCGGTGCCGGGCTTGAACGCGGCGCCAAGCACAGCAACAGTCCGGTTGCGAAAATCTCCGATGTGCGGACGCGCTTTGTCAAGAAGCTTCCATTTTTGTTTCTCATTGACGTCCATCGCCGCCCACACGGTTTTGAGCGAATAGCCATGGGAGGCAGCCAACGCATAAAGCGCCTTCGTATCTTTCGGCAGGCAAGAGCCGCCATAGCCGACGCCGGCGCGCAAAAAGCGGCGGCCAATGCGCGGATCCATGCCGATTCCTTCCGCCACCGCCTGAATGTCGGCCCCTACCAACTCGCATACGTTGGCGATCTCGTTGATGTACGAAATTTTCAGCGCCAAAAACACATTGGCAGCGTACTTGATCATCTCTGCGCTTTTGCGGTCGGTGACAACGTACGGGAGCGCAAACGGGGCGTAGAGGTCCTTCATTATCCGCTCAGCTCTCTCCGATTCGACGCCTAACACAATGCGCGGCGCCTGCAACGTATCGCGCACCGCCGTTCCTTGTGACAAAAACTCCGGATTGGAAACGACATCGATACGCACCCCGCCGCGTCCGTGTTCCGCCAAAAAGCGAGCCGCTTCGTCTCCCGTACCGACTGGCACGGTCGATTTGATGGCCACAAGGCAGTCGCGTTCGGCCGACGCGGCGATGCGGCGCAACGTTTCCCATACGTCATCGAGCTTGACCGATCCGTCCGGCAACGGCGGGGTGCCGACCGCGACCATGATCACTTCCGCCCACCGATACGCTTCCGCATCGTCTGTGGTAAAGCGAAGGCGGGCGCTGTTCCGTTGGATGAGCGGTTCGAGCCCCGGTTCATAAATGGGGACGATCCCTTCATTCAACCGCCGAATTTTTTCCTCATTGACATCCACGCATATGACATCATGACCTTTATCAGCCAAGCAGGCGGCGGTCACAAGCCCAACATACCCCGCCCCGGCGATCGTGATTTTCATCGTTCCTCACACCTTTTTGATCCATTGCAGCTATTGTCGCTTGTTCTCATTATATCGAATCGCCTGGGGATTTTCATTGTTTTCGCCTAGCCGCTGAGTTCACCGGTTGTGCTCTGCGGCCAAAAGAAAACCGGGAGGAGCCACCCCCCCGGTTGCACGACGTGTTTCCGTTTGCTTGATGACGGCCGATTGATCACAAAAACGAACAGACCGCCGATCAACGATTTCTCCACCATCATTCCTTATTCAAAATAATGCCGAACCGCATCCGCAATCGCGGTCGTCACCGCTTCCTGATAGTCGTCTGTCGCCACCGTCGCCGCATCTGTGCGGTTGCTTACATAGCCGAGCTCAAGCAATACAGACGGTCTGTCGTTTTCCCGCAGCACGTAATAGTCGCCAAACGCAACGCCGCGGAAAGGCAGTGCGGCCAATCGGGAAAGCGGGTCTTCGAATGATTGCGCTAAGCCGTAATCGGCAAAACGGTCGTAATAATAAACGGTGATGCCGCTCGCCTGTTGGTCATCTGCGCTGTCATAATGCAGGCTGATAAACGCATCCGCTTGATACAGGCGCGCCATCGCCACGCGCGCGGACAGCGACACATACTCATCGCTAGAGCGCGTCAGCACGACGCGGGCGCCGTAAGATTGCAGCTTGTTTTTCAGAAGCTTGGCGGTTTCCAACGTCAACTCCTTTTCCTTGATGCCATCGACACTTTGGGCCCCGCCGTCTTTGCCTCCGTGGCCAGCGTCAAGAACGATCGTTTTTCCGGCCAGCGCCTGAACAGGACCGCGCGTCCAGCTGTCTACATAAAGGCGGGAGTCGCTAGGCGCGATGGCTGAAAGCAGCGAGCGGTCAGCCGACTGGGGCGCTTCCGCTTCCTTTTCATTGGCTTGTCCACCCTTTACCTGCACATATGCGGATGACACCCACCCATCAAGCCCTGTTTGGGAGGCAATTTTGTACCATCCCGGTTTCTTTTCCACAATCTCGACCTCTTCGCCCCGGACAAGGCGGCCGACGCGCGCTGCCTTCAATGACGGCTCAGCCCGCACGTTGAGCGAACTGACGTTGACGATTCCGGTTTGATGCGAAATCGATGACTCCCGAGCCGCAGTGAGGTATGCTGAAGACACCCAGCCGATCGCACCGTCTGCGATCACTTCCGTCCATTCCCCATCTTCCTTGATGACCCATACCGTTTCTCCCCGCGCCAAATGCCCGATAATTCGCCCATCTCGGCTCGGCTCTTGTCGAAGGCGGAGTCGGTTTTCTTGCACGACGGCCGTCTCTTTTGCCAACGCGACGTACCGCGCGGCGATCCACCCGGTTCGATTCGGTTTCCACTCGATGTTCACCCATCCATCCTTGACCTCGATCAGCCGATACGCCTCGCCGCGGTGAACGTTCGCCAATGGACGGTATGGCACCCCCGGCCCTTGGCGGACATTCACGCGATCCGCCGTCACCACAGCCAGACGCTTCGTTTCCTCCATTTCCTTTTCCCCTTTCGCCCCCACCGGCCAAGCAGCCGCAGCCAGCCATAGCAAACAAAACAACAGGGCGAGCCATGTTCCTCGCCTCATGCGCATTCCCTCCCCCGTTGTCTCCAATTTGTCTACTATATCGTTCGCGCACAACGGGGAATTTCCTGTCTGTCACTTGGGAAAACCGCTCGACAAAACTAGCGGGGCGGCATCCATCAACCGACAATAGCTCTCCTTTTTCTGCATGATGCCTCTTCACACGACAACGGCAGCCACAACGCGCAACCCAGTCGAACCATCCATCTACGGCCGACATACCACCATCGCTTCTCTAACCGATGTCCGAATGGATAAGCCGTCCCCATGAAGAAACACGCAGAAGCGCCAAAAGCGCTCCGTGCTCCAACGGGAGACGGTGTCCTTTGTCGCGCTGGAACCATTCAATGCCGCGCATTCCATTGGGAAAACGGTGAATGAACAAGTACCAAAGCGTTTCAAAACATTCCAACTATTCCAAATTCTTCATAACCTCTATTTTTTGGTAAAACGTCCGTCTCGCCGCTGCTTGTTCGTTGTAAGACAGCGATTCATCCAAAAACCGCTGCACCATTTGCGACAGCTCATATTTTTGGTCAAAAAAGCGGCGCTGGCGCACCCGTTTGATTTCATGATTCTGCTGTTTGTTCATGCAGCACTTCTTATACTTTTTCCCACTTCCACACGGGCATGGGTCATTCCAGCCGATCGACATGCGTCATCCTCCTCTCCCATCTTTCTTTTTTCAATATTTCCATCAATAATGTTTAAATTCTACTATGGACAGGATAAACTACTATTATACAAAACGTTTATCCGAAAGGAGACGAGGGCTATGAACCCCGACAATCTTGCTAAACTGATCGACGAATTGTCTGCCATGTTCCATCCGACAGAGCGGGACCGTCCACACGGCAGATGGGTTGAGGCGCCAAAGAGCGCACCCCCTTCCAAACGGCGGCGGTCCAAAACAGCCTACCAGCTGAAAATCACATTAAACGGCATCCGCCCGCCGATTTGGCGGCGCGTCCTTGTTCCCGGACATGCGACATTTCACGAGCTTCATCTCATCATCCAAGAAGCGATGGGATGGGAACAAGCCCATTTATACGAATTCGATTTCGGAAGCGTTCTCATCGGCATCCCTGACGGCTGGGATTCGTTTCAGCTGGAAAAAGAACTGATGGACGCCCGCCGCATCCCATTACAGCAATGGCTGACGGAAGAAAAACAAAAGTTTCTATATATTTACGATTTTGGCGACTACTGGCGCCATACCGTCACTGTTGAAAAGATTGAAACACTCCCAAAACCGTTGGAACGCGCCGCTTGCCTGAAAGGAAAACGGGCATGCCCTCCCGAGGATTGCGGCGGTGTCTATGGCTACCTGGAGCTGCTGGAAGCGGCGGCGCAAAAAGACTCTCTTGCCGATCCCGAATTGCGCGAGCTGGTAGACTGGATGTACGACATGAAAGGCGAAGATTTTGATCCTGATGCCTTTGACGTCGAGGAAGCGAACGAGCGGCTGGCCTATATCCGATTGTAACGCATGCGAAAGAAGGTATCCGTCATCTCTCAAGGGCACCTTCTTTCGCATCCATCTGTCCTTTGTTGCCTGCTTTGTCCATCGCCTTACAAAAATCCCCGTTCAGCAAACGTCTCCCAGACGAGCTCCTCGAGCTCCTTGCGCAACTCAGCTGCATCGACTCCTTCAAGCAACCCGTCCTTTTTCCATGTTCGGATCGCTTTGTCGATCAAGCGATGGACTTGATCAACGTCCCAGCCCTCGCAATCAAACAACTCCTCAACTTGGTCAAGCCATTCCTCAATCGCACGGTCCAGCTCATCGCCATCCTCCATCCCACCGTCGTCGAACCAGATCTCATCACCGTCATCCCCATCGTCAAAGAGCCACTCATCATCATTCTCGCCCTCATCATCTCCATCATCGAGCAACTCTGTGCGAAATAAAAACAATTCCATCACAGCGGCTTCCACTTCCTCTACAGGAACGCCGTAGTGTTCCGCAACCTTTTCCATATTGACAAATTCTCTTCCAGCCATTTCACTCGCCAAATAACGGAGTGCAGCCGCATACACAGCAGGATTCTTGATGACCGGTTCATCCATTTCGCAATATGCGCGCCAAAGGAACGCAGCCTCGCTGAGCACTAGGGAGGAGGTTGTTTCTTCCTTTTTCTTTAATTCGCGAAAAACATCATCTTGATCTCGATCCCCCCAGTCCTTTTCGCTCAGCAGCTGCCACAACAGCTCATGGACCGCTATTTCAAGCAATTCCGGAAACGACTCGCGCAAAAACACTTCACACGTTTTCGTATCCGGATTCCATTCCGCTTGAAGCGCCCGCGCAAGCCGATCCTTCCCGCTCTTTAGAATCGGCAGCACCTTCATGAAGTACGCCCACTCGTCCCCATGCGGAACGAGGCATCCTACTAGCACGTCCCCCTCCCTAGCAGACGGAAGCTCCTCCGGCGTCAAAAAACGGACGTACTTTTCTTTTCTGGTCAACAGATCGCGTACAAGGAAACGCCGCTCATCCTCGATATGAATGATCTCGTCAAACGACGGAACCGCCTCGTCCCATCGCTTCAAATGAGTTTGCACTGCTGGACGCCACCGCGTGCGGCGCCGGCTTCTCATATAGGCTGAAAAAATTGTCATCCCTTTGTCATCAACGTGTCTGTGAAAAATCGCCCAGTTCGTCAGCAATAAATTGGCGCTGGTCTCCAGCTCGTTAGGAAGCCCTTGAAATGGAGAACCAGACATCATGAAAGCAAGCTCTTCCTCATATCGCTCTAACGCAAACGAAAACACATCTTGCATACATTTGGCCACTTCACGGTCAATTAGAGATTCTATCGATACTGCTTCTTTCTTCCCACAACAATGCTTGTACATTTTCCCACTGCCGCATGGACAAAGATTGTTTCGCGATGCCTTCGCCATATAGCTACCTACTTTCTTTGTATCATAGTCATTGAACGTTCTCCCCCTCTACGCTAACGCTCGGGCCAGCTAAACACCTTGGGGAGACATTCACGATCAACGTGTGATGGAACTGCTTTCAGCAACACATATCGCAAGCACTTTGGGACTTCCGCCGCTCATGTCGAGAACATCGATTCGCATTCCATTTTTTATGCCTAACCAAAATCCTGGTTCTTCACCAAAAGGTGCCCTTGGCTTTTTCAAAACATGCCATATTTCCTTCTCCAAGGAGAAAATCAGCCAATCCATGATTTTCATGCCGGTTGACACTCCGCACTCCTAAAGGTGTAGGATTCTTGGATCATTCGCGTCCTCATCCGTTTCTGGGTAAAACGAGAAAAACCCTGCTTCTCAAGCACACGTTATGGTGATGGACCAAAATCCTAAGAATATGAATGACTCTTACCATTGGTCTTGCCTGCATAATGGAGAATCATAGAGGCCGAGCCGAGAGAAACAAGCGCCCCGTCATTCATCGGGACGCCTACGGCCGGCGAAGCAAACGGGACAACGAGGCAAGCAGGCGCTCTTGAAACGCAGCCCGTTCTTTCTCCACCTTGTCTGGCCACTCTTGCAGCGCCTGAAGCCACGGCTCTACGTACGGAGAGAAAGACGGCGGATACACGCGGGCAAGATCGTCCAGCTTGCCGTTGCGATCGGTCGCGGCGACGATATACATGCCCGGCAACAGATGCGGCTCTGCCCGCTTCGGAATGTCCCATGTCACCGTTCGGTTATGGGCAAGCCAATCCAGCACCGCCTTCCCCTGTTCCACACGCTTGACGCGGAAAAACGAGAAACCGACGGAAAGGGGAATAGGCAAACCAAACAAACGAGCAAGCTGCCAAGCCATCAGTTCCTCATCCGCCTTTCCGTTCTCGCCCCTCCATTCATCCAGCAAAGCAAAGCAATGTTCCAATTCGCTTCTGACCTCTTCCAGCACGGCACAAACAACAGTTCGATGATTCGTTCCATAACGGCGGTCCAGCCAATCGGCCCACTCAAGCAACATATCGAGCGCTCGGCTCACCACTTCCCATGAAAACGAACTCCATCTTGACGGGATTTGCTCGACGATGCATTGTTTCCAGTCTTCTTCTCCTACGTCCTCCCACGATGAAAACGTCCGCCCGGTCATATATTCACACACGAGCAAAACCACGGCCCAACACGCCTCTTTGGCCTCTTTTTCTCCGCTCACGATGACTTCGTTATAAAACGCCAATGCGTCATCGGTAAAATACATCCCTTCCCATTCCGCGCGGATCAACAATGTCTCGGTTCTTTCCGGCCCCATCCATTTCATTTTCCATAAGTCCGAAAGACGATGTGATGAGCTAAACGGAGATGGGGGCAATCCATAACGGGAGCGAATGGGATTCACTCCGATGAGCACCGGCAAATTGGCTCGTTCTTGCATGTTAAACAAATGGAATTCATACTCTTTCAGCCACTCATCCACTTCCTGCACACGCCCCTCGCGCGCCATTTCGTGAGGGGTTTTTCCATTCCATTTCTCAAGCGGGGTGTGAAGGGCTTTTTCCATTTGAACATCCAATCCGGCCATCGTTGCCACCCAAGGGGGAGAGTCTGGGTCTGAATCAATATGAAGCGAAACGTTTTCGATCCCTTTTCGGCGCAAAACGGCTTCTGTCCCCCGTTTTCGTTCTTTTGGGGAATACCCAAACGCCTGCAGCAGCGACACGAGCTGTTCGGCCGTCCCTTCCTCCTCGGTAGACAACACGAGACGCGACCGATGAGCGGATAATGACCCGCCTAATTCAAACACATGAATCGGCTTGGGGGAAATCACTCCGACATAATGGTACACATTGGTGCACCATGAACCTTCCACTTTCTCCCCATCGTCATGATCAATGTGAGCGCGTCCGATCGAAGCAAGCTTCCTCATCGCCTCAGCGGCTTCCTGGCATTCGTATTCATACGTCCATCGCGTGCGCTCCTCTTGCACATCGTCCGCCCTCGGAGGATAGCCTGCATCAACGATATCGAGAAAATGTTCAACGGCTACCTTTTCATACGGCCAATCGGTTTGCGTCAACAAGACGCGAATGTTCTCTTCCGCCCGTTCCACGCCCTTCGGATCCACAATCGATGATACACCGCAAACGTAATAGCCGCCGTCAAAGGGCTCCAAAAAGGCAAACATGCCGCCCCAAGGGCGCACAACCTCCAATGTCTCGCAATACGGCATGAGAAGTTTCTCGCCCGTCAACCGGTCGACCGCCACTCCTCCTTCATCATGCAAATCGACAAATTGCACAAGGCGCGGCACAAGTCGAACCCAGCGGTCCAACATTTCCTTGAGCTCCGGAGACAGACGACGCCCTTTTTCCTGTTGAAACCATTCAACGCCGCGCAATCCATTCGGATAACGATGGAGGAAAAAACGCCAAAGCGTCTCAAACACCTTCAACTCTTCACGATGATCCTTTTGTTCGATCATTCGGCGAAATGTACGGTTGACCGCTTCGCGTTCATCATAAGACAGCGATTCATCCAAAAACCGCTGCACCATTTGCGACAGCTCATATTTTTGGTCAAAAAAGCGGCGCTGCCGCACCCGCTTGATTTCACGCTCCTGCTGTTTGTTCATGCAGCACTTCTTATACTTTTTCCCGCTTCCGCACGGGCACGGGTCATTTCGGCCGATTGCCATGCAAAATCCTCCCTTCTAATCATTCCTTTCCAAAACGGCGACCAAGATATTAAAAACTGTCGGAATCGCGCACAAAGCCATTTTTCCCAATCCATTATGGATTCGGTCAAAACCGATCGTTCCCCGCCGCTTTTTTTGGAGTTTCACGAATGGAACGCATTCCATTCCCTGTTTCTACTTATAGAGGGCTTGGGTTGAGCCCAATGATGTTTGAATGAGAGAGCCCTTGTGGAACCGGCTTTCCTTTCTGACGAAATGCCGCTGACTTGCGCGCAGCGCCCGTTTTTCTGCCAGCTTCTAGATGAATCCCCGATCGGTGAAGATCTCCCACGCTACATCGCGGAGTTCTTTACGCAATTCTTTTTCATTCACTTCCTCAAGCAGGCCCTCATTCCTCCACGAACGGATGGCGCGGTCAATATGACGGTTGACTCGCTTCTCGTCCCATCCTTCACGCATCAACATCAGATCGATGTCATCGATCCATTCATTGATGCGCGCATCAAGCTCATCCCCTTCCTCTTCGAACCAGTCTTCCTCCCAGTCATCGAGCCATTGCTCGTCGTCTTCATCATCAACAGCCATCAGGAAAAAATCCAACGCCGCCGATCGCACATCTTCTGGCATCACGTCATACCGATCGGCGATGTCTTCCACCTCCGATCCTTCCGCCTTCATCAAATGCCCAGCCACATAGCGGAGCGCCGCCGCGTAGACGGGAACCGAATAAGGGAGGCGGGATGTTTTTCCGCAATAGATCGCCCATATGGCGAACGCTTGATTGAGCAGCGCCGCTGGCGCCTCCGGCTCGTTTTCATCGAGCTCGCGAATGACGGCCGCTTGTTTCGGATCATCCCATTTGAACTGTTTGGCGAACTGCCAAAGCCACTCCAAGAGCACATCGGAAAGCACAGCGACGAACCGATCGCGCATCCATAAAGCCGATGGCTGACCGCTCCACTCCCCTTCTTGTTGAATCGCCCGAAGCAATCGATCTTTCCCTGACGCCGGGAGCGGAAACACCGCTGTGAAACACGTGAACACGTCTTGGTACGGCACAAGGAAGCCGAACACCACATCTCCTGTTTCGATCACGCTCGGCCATTGATCGGAAGTCAATAAATGAACGATCTTTTCCTCTCCCGTCAACAAATCCCGGACAACGGGGCGATTGTCGTCATCATAGCCGATGAACTCGCCAAGCGACGGAACGGCTCCTTCCCACCTCTCGATGTGCGCCTGAACGGACGGGCGCCACCGCTCCCAATGACGGCTTTTCCGGTAAGCAGAAAAGATCGTTTGTCCTGTTTCATCAACCGGCCAACAAAACAACATCCAGTTCACCGCCATGATCTGCACGCCAAGCTCGAGTTCCTCCGGCATCTCATCAAGCGGGAACTGGTCTAAAAGCTCTTCCGCCTCCCTCTCATACCGCTGCAAAACAAACTGACGCATATCATTCATGCATTCGATCAACTCGCGGTCAATCAATGACGAAATCGAAACCGCCTCTTTTTTTCCGCAACAATGCTTGTACTTTTTCCCGCTTCCGCACGGGCATAACGCGTTCCGCGGCGTTTCCGCCATATTCGATGCACCTGCTTTCTTTTCCATTTGGACTTTTTCTATTCCTATTATACCATCATCGATAGACGTTCAACCATCACCAGCTTTCTTTCTATCAAAACGCGTACACGTTCAAAAGCTCGCAATGTCCTTTCATGCCGGCTCGAGAACAGACGCGTTTTGTCACATTGCCCCTCTTTTTTCGACACGCTGTCACATGCTATAATAGGATGATAAGGAATGGATCGGAAAGGACGGACCGACATGTTGCAGACCACGATCTCCAAACCGCTTTTGCGGCAAGCGGCAGAAGAATTGGTGAAAGAATTGCCGTATCCCATTTTCCACACGCTCATTCAAAAAGGACGGGATTTGTCCAGATACGGGTTCGTCTATAACGTGATGGTCATCAACAGCCATGAAGTGGAAGGGGTCGTGTCTGACAAAACTCCTCATGACGTCATGGTTGATTTGTCCAACGTCACCCGCCGCCATCGCTGCCCGTGCGGGACGGAAGGGCTGTGTCCACACGTTTTGGCGCTGTTCTTTTATATATACGGCAACGTGTTCGACGTTGGCGAGCTGTTCCGCCTTTGGAAAAAAGGGCAAATCGGCGCGTTGTGGAAAGAGACAACCGCTCCCCATGAACGGGAGCCGCTCGCTCAAAAAAGGGTGGGGAAACCGACCGCCCTTTCCATCACTCAAAATGAAACCGTCGAAGATTGGCGGGACCAATTTGAGAAACAGTATCAAGACTTTTTCTCGCGCCATCAAAACGGCCAAAACTGGCCGTACCGTTTGGCCTTCCAACTCCTCCCGAAGCTGGGCAAAAACGAAGGGAAGCAAGCCGGCGCCCGTCCGCTGCGGGAGCTTCATGCCGCTCTATTTTTATTGGAGAAGCTTCGGCAGTACGGGGAGGCGCAAGGTTGGAATGAAGGCGGATTCGCCTCTTACGGACAGTTTTCCTGGCAGCAGGACGTCAACTATGTCGCCGACCGTGCCTTTGACGCCCTGGAGCAATTCTCTGCCAAATCACCGCCGCGATCGCTCAACGCGTTGATTGAACAGACGATTCCGTATGTTCGTGATGTATTGTTTTTGGACGGGTTGCTATCGTCATTCGGCTATGACTTTTACACAACCGCGTGGGAGTTGTTGTTCACCAAGCCAGCATGGCGGCAGGAAGAACGAATGGAATTGCTTCGGCTCGCCAATGAATACGGCAAGTCCCGCGCCGCCATGGCGGCGGCCCATCTTTCCTTTTTGCTTGGCGAAGATGACGAAGCCATGGCTCTGTACCGCGCGTTTCCCCATCAGGCAGGCTTGTTTTTGATTGAATGGATCGGGCGATTCATCACCAACGGCCTCGTCAAGCGGTTTGAATCCGTTTGGGAAAAAGCGAAGGACGATTGGCCGCTTTATCTTTCCCACATGTCCGACCTCGCCCGGGGAAGTTTTTTGGACGAAGCGGTTCATTTGTTTGAAATGTATGCCCGCCAACGAAACCGACCGGATGCATGGGAAGATTTTTTGCAGCGCAGTCTTCCATACAGCGTCAACTATTATACCAACTTTTTGTATCGGCAAGGGCGATACCGAGAAGTCGTTGACCTGTTTTTATGGGCGAACATCACCGCCGATGAATTGCATCCACAGCTGCTTAAAACATTGCAAGCGCGCAATCCAGAACTCGTGATGCCGTTATATCACCGGGCCGTGATGAGGCGGCTGGAAGAAAAAAACCGGGCGAGCTACCAAAGGGCGGTCCGCCATTTGAAAACGATGCGGGCTCATTACCGCTCGATGAAGCGATTCGATCAATGGGAAGCGTATCTTGAACAGCTGCTCGCCAAAACGGCGCGCCTGCGCGCGTTTCATGAAGAATTAAAGAAAGGAAAACTGCTTCCATGAAGGCATTGGAGACGATTCAGATTTCCTGCAGATGGAATGAAGAGATTCGATGTTTCGAGCTCTCTGGTTCCACCCATCCCTCATCATGGGTTTCGCCTTTATTGGCTTGGCACGAAGAAACCTTTTACGGGACCATGATTGATATCGAAGACGACATCGTGCGGCTGTCGCCGTGGCAAGCGCTCACTCTGTTCGCGTTGCGTCCGCACTCGCGCTTTTCCGTCATCGAATGGGCGGATGAATTCACCGCCCGATTGGAAGAGTGGGCGAGACACATTTGGAATGGGTTGGGGGAACGCCGCTTCCTTCCAGACGCTTCCCTTTGGAAAAACACAGGCGGCGCATGGAGCGAAGCGGGTCGCACCCGCTGGCGCGGCGCGGATGACGATCCCGATCCGTTCGTCGCCACATGGCGGTCGCTGGCAATCGCCGACTGGCTGTCGCGCGACCCAGAGCTGCGCGGCATTTGGGGCGACATCGTTCGCGCTTATCCATTAATCGCCTCCCCCAGCGGCCAATGGATCGGAACGGAAGACGATTGGCTGGAACAAATCGGCTGGCTCGGCGACCGGCCGCCGTTTACGGTCGGGCTTCGCCTCGTCGAGCCGTCCGAGGATGGCGACGCATGGACGCTGGAAGCGGTGTTCATCGCCATCGACGACAGCGTCATCGCCTCTGCCCGTGATATTCCGCGCGCCTGGCGCCCATATGAATCATCGATCCAGCGCGCCATTCGCCGCATTTGCGCGATCGTGCCGTGGCTTGACGCCGGGGAGGGTCTGCGGACGGAACTGTCTAATGAAGAAGCGTGGCGTTTTTTGTCCGAAGACAGCTTAAAGCTCACCGAAGCGGGCGTGCGCCTGCTGCTTCCCGACTGGTGGCACGACATTCGCCAGGCGCAGCTGTCGATCAAAGCGAAGCTGTCGCCTTCCGTCAACGCCGAATCACTGTTCGGCCTTGAGCGGCTCGCTGATTTCGATTGGCGCGTCGCGACCAACGGGATTGAGCTGACGGAAGAGGAGTTTGCCGCTTTGGCGGAACAAAAGCGGCGCCTCATTCGCCTGCGCGGCCAATGGCTCATCCTTGACCCCGCCCTTGTCCGCCGCGCCCAGGCGCTCATGGAAAAGGCGAAAAAAGAAGGCGTGCCGATCCACGATATCGTGGCGCAAACGCTGCTTTCAGAAGCAGAGGAGCGCGAAGAGGCAACGGACGAATCGATCCCGATCCACATTGACGTCCATGATCAGTTCCGCGCGTTCATCCGCCAGCTCCAGCAGCTGGATGGATTGCCGAAAGCGAATGTGCCGCCGTCGTTTCGCGGCACGCTCCGCCCGTACCAGCAGCGCGGCGTCGACTGGCTCGTCTTTTTGCGCCGATTCGGCTTTGGCGCCTGCTTGGCCGATGACATGGGGCTTGGCAAAACGGTGCAGCTGCTCGCTTATTTGGCGCACGTCAAAGAAACCGAGCGCCCGGACACGCCGGCGTTGCTCATTTGTCCGACCAGCGTGATCGGAAACTGGCAAAAGGAATGCGCCCGCTTCACCCCAGACTTGCGCGTCTACGTGCACCATGGACCGAACCGAGCGAAACACGAGGCGTTCGTGCAAACGGCAGGCGAGGCCGATCTCGTCATTACGTCTTACAACCTTGCCCATTTAGACCATGACGATTTAAAACAGATGCACTGGCACGTCATTTGCCTGGATGAAGCGCAAAACATCAAAAATGCGCAAACAAAACAAGCGCGCGCCATCCGCCGCTTGAGCGGAAAACATAAAATTGCCTTATCCGGCACGCCGATTGAAAACCGTCTCGGCGAACTTTGGAGCATCTTCCACTTCCTCAACCCTGGCTATCTCGGCAGCCGTGCGGAGTTTGAGCGGCGCTTTGCCGGGCCGATTGAAAAAGAAGGAGATGCCCGCAAAAAAGCGGCGCTGCAAACGCTCATCCGCCCATTTCTCTTGCGGCGGACGAAAACGGATGAAGCGGTTGCGCTCAACTTGCCGGATAAGCTTGAACAAAAAGAATATTGCCCGCTCACGGCCGAGCAAGCAGCGCTGTACGAGCAGCTCGTCAACGACACACTCGAACGGGCAAAGGAAGCCAGTCCGTTTGCGCGGCGTGGGTTGATCTTGCAAATGCTAAACGGTGTGAAGCAAATTTGCGACCATCCGGCGCTGTATTTGAAAGAACGCCGACCCCGCCAGCTCGTCGAACGGTCGCACAAACTCGAAAAGCTCATCGAACTGATCGAGCAAATTCGCGCCAACGACGAATCGTGCCTCATCTTCACGCAATACGTGCGAATGGGCGAGATGATCCAAGAACTGCTTTCCGACTTGTTTGATGAGCGGGTGTTGTTTTTGCACGGAGGCGTCCCAAAACAAACGCGCGATCGAATGGTCGAGGAGTTTCAAGCACGAAAAGCGCCGATTTTCCTTTTATCGCTCAAAGCGGGCGGCACCGGGCTCAACTTAACAGCGGCCAACCACGTCATCCATTTCGACCGATGGTGGAACCCGGCTGTGGAAAACCAAGCGACCGACCGCGCCTACCGCATCGGACAGACGAAATTCGTCCACGTCCATAAATTGATCACCATCGGGACAATCGAAGAAAAAATCGACGAGATGCTCGAACAAAAACAAGCGCTCGCCGACATCATCACCGAAGGCGAGGCGTGGATCACCGAACTGTCCGATGACGAACTGCGCGACTTGCTCGCCTTATCGGCCGCCGCGAAAGGAGGCGCTTGAGCATGGCGGAAGAAAAACGAAAGCGCAAGAAAAAAACGACGGAAAACCCGTGGGAAAAGCTGCTGAAGCGGATGGAAGAGAAAATGAAGGAGCGGGAAAAGCGTCAAAAACAACCGTAAAGGACAGCACGCAGGCGATGAACATCCTGTTGGACACAGAAAAAACTTCATCCTATTTCGCGCAGGAGACTCCCACTTCAACGACCAAAGGGAGTAAGTGGGAGAGGAATGCGCGTTCCCCCTTTCTTTTGTGTATGATAGAATAAAGGCGTGGAGAAAACCGTTCAATAAAGGCACTCCAATAACTGCTACTCGATGTATGGAGTTGGTTACAGGAAACGTTGTAACCGTAAAACATCGAGCGTAGGTCCGTCTGTTGTGTGTGGAAGCCAAGTACTGCCAACAGACACACCGAGAGAATCGGTAACGATGCAGGCATGACCTGCGTCGTTGGGTAGTCGTCAACCTGCCCCCTGATGCAACCCCAAGTCAAGGAAGGAGGACGAAGTCCGTTTGCACTTCTGGGGAGTTGCAAGCCCCCACTTCAAGCGTTAGCGAAGTGGGGGTAGTTGACCAACAAGTGTTGTTCTTGGTCCAGCCATGAAAAGGGCCAGTCCAGACGCACGTGTGTTCATCGAAACATCTCATGGGCAACGTTTTGCCCTTCATCCGGGCATGAACATGAATCATCAAAAACAGCGTGGGATTGTTCCCACGCTGTTCGCTTTCAAGCCATCCTCTCAGCATCTTGTCAACGAAACAATTCGGGCATGTCGATTGCAAGCCCCGGAAAATACACGGAGCGAACCGTTCCCGTTTTCACTTGAACATCCGCCTGCTCATACAGCCGTTCCTCATTGAGCACATACACCGTCACAGCCTGCTTCATCGGATTGACGATCCAATATTCATGGACACCGCATGCCATGTACAAATTGAACTTGGTGACAAGATCATGCGCCTGGTTCGACGGACTTAAAATCTCGACGATCAGCGGCGGCACTCCGATATACTTCGTTCCATCCAATCGTTCTTCGCCGCAAATGACCGTCAAGTCGGGAACGACCACATGTCGTTCCCCTGTTTGCTCATCAACAAGCTCCACATCAAGCGGCGCCGCCAGCACATCGCACGGCTTTCCTCGAAAAAACAAACTGAACTGAAAATGAAGCCGGCTCGAGATGAGCTGATGCCGCACGCTTGGCGACGGGGTCATATACACGGCCCGATCAATATACTCTAAACGATCATCGCTTTGTTCACGCAGGACCCAATAGCGCTCATACGACACGCCAGAAGCAAGCGGAAAAGACAACGAAGGCCCCTCCCCATTCCCTTTTTTCTCAGTATACTGGATGGCTTCGAAAGGGGCAATGGGAGGCGAAAAGGGTCTTCCCTAAGAATCCGTCCAATGGATTGAAGTCAGCGAATATGGATGCAAAATTTTCCGTTTTATACATTATGAACATTCGTTTATGTTACTGTTTTGGATCCATATCCGCCAAAATGGTTTCGTCCGACCGACTCCTAGGAGAACAACGCGGCTCCGACTGCCGCTGGCTATTATGGTCTATCGCGCAAACAAGTCACGTTTATGTCAAACCGAAGCCCTTCGCACAAGGCAAGAAACATGGCCGGCCAAATGTGAAAAAGGACCGGCCGCCAACCTTCCCCATTCATAGAGAAGGTTTGTCGCACCGATCCTTTCCCTAAACGGAAGCATACATCCGATCAAGCTCTTGCGCTTCGTATTTCGCAAACGGGTCGATCAGGGAAATTTTTTGCGCCTCGGCATCGCCGACGCCGGCGTACAGCTCAGCCGTGCCGTCGCCTTTGCGGATGAGTCCGCCGCTGAAGACGACATTCGCCAAATCCGGCCGTTTCGCCGGTCCGTCCAAAAAGTGGGAGCGAAGCGCAAGCAATTCCAGCTCTGAGCGCTCCATCGTCTCCGGGTTCAACACGAACACCATCGGGTAGTAATGGCGGTTGCCGTGCTCGTCAAAGCAAGCGATATGGCCGAGCGCCCCAACAAGCCCGTTCGCCAGCAAATGCGCCTCGTTCACGCCGCCCCATTCTTCATCCGTAAATTGGGCGTCCAAAATCGGCGCGGCGTCAATCACGTCCGGCGTCAACTCATCGAGCGAGAAAATGCGGGTGAACCCGATTTTCCCGCGGCCGCCTTTTTCCCCTTGCGGCCGGGTGAACACGCCGATCGACCCATCTTTCAGCTCGACAAGGCGAATGTCTTTCATCCCATCCGGCCCTTCGGCGAACTTTTCTAAGCGGCGAATGTTCGGTCCGCGGTAAAAGACCGTCCGCCAGCTATGCTCGCCAACAAACACCGGATGCGGAAACGTCTCCACGCCGCCGAACACCAACTGGCCGTGAATGCGCGCCACAAATGGGTCCTGCAGGGCGAACACCGGCGCCCCTTCACGAGGAACCCAAACGCCGTCGCGCTCGACGAAAAAGTACACTTCCGACTGCTCGCTGTCGCGCGCCTCGACGCGCCCAGCGATCACCCATTCTCCTTCATCCACAAACGGTGCGGAAATATTATAAACGTCCCGGTCCCCGACACCCGCAAAGCGGAGCTTTTCCGGCTCAAACGGCTGTGGGGCCGAACGAAATTCATCCACTAACACTTGACATGTCTTTAATGTTGGCAATGAGAATAACATGATTCATCCCTCCGGATGGCGCCAAAAACGCCCGCATTGGCATTTTTGGCTGTTTTTCCTGATCGCGGTTCGAACAGGAAACCCCACTCCCTTTCACACCGGCTTCGTCATTCGGACACCAACGATGATGCCACCCCCCGTCGCCGGATCAGGAAGTCAATGAAACTCATTCATTCGTGTGTTCTTATTATAATATGATATGAGAAAGAAGGAAACACGTTATTCATTGCCAAAAAAGCAGGGCCAAGACGAAGTCAAGGCCCTTTTTCTCCCTTTATTGGCGCTGTTGGACAAAACGGATGAATGCTTGATCAATATCCACCACCACAAACTCCACATCCTCGACCGGACCCAACACCTCGACAAACAACTGCGCCACGTTTTCTTTGTCAAGCCTTCCGACGCCTGTCCCTAGCGCTGGCAACGCCACCTTCTTGATTCCGTTCTCCCGACAGTGCGCGACGAGCCGCTCGAGACACGCCCGAACGATGTCATACGACGTCGCCCCTGCAGGCTGCTTCATCGTCACTAAGTGAAGGACCCCGCGAAACGGCAGCGAGCCTGCTCCTGTCACGTACAAATCGCCGGGCTTAGGGTCTTGCGCTTGACAGACGCGGATCGCTTCCTCTTCGATCACACGTCCCCCCGCCCGACGGATCGCCGCTGCCACGCCGCCGCCCATCGGCCCGATGCCGTTGGCGGCATTGCAAATGTACTCGACTCCTTCCACTTTGGTCAGATCGCCGACCATGGCGCGAATCATCCGAACCCCTCCTTAGCGATGTTTATTCCCCCTCTTCCTCCGCCTCCATAAGCTCATCCAGAACACGGTTGATGGCAGACGATGCTTCATCGATGGCTTCCGCTTGTATTAACTGCAATTCATGATCGATAATGCTTCGATAGCAGAATCTCCCTCCTTCATTCTTCAGAATATAGGCCTTTACCCTTTGCGGAGAAAGCCGCAACTTTCGGTCTATAATCGGATTGGCACGCCCATCCAATTTCCTTCCGATTTTGGCAGCGTACAAATAAATATTAAAAGCAGACAAAATGTACGGGCTATGAGTCGTAATCACGAGCGTACTATTCGTCACATTCAGCAACAACGCAAATAAGGCAACCATTTCTTTTTGTGCGTTCGGATATAAGTGTGCCTCGGGTTCTTCAATCACCATAAACACTCGTTGCCGTTCCAAAATGACGGTGAAAATGAGCAATAAAATCCAAACCACTTCCTGCTGTCCAGAAGAGGAAAACTTCAGTTTTGTATACTCTCTTTCATTAAAAAAAATCCGCTCTCCATAATCAGAGAACATGTATTTTCCTTTCATCACGCCTTCGATCATCTTGATGGCCAGTCGGATGGCTTCAAAGTCAATTTTTTCTGTCGAGAATTTTTTGCGATCTTCGATGATTTCCTCAAATGAATGGGAAAACATCTTCTTCAGCAAATTGATTCGCTCGATAAACTGCTCTGTCAACACATCGAGCTGTTGCGGGTTAATGTCCTGAAGCTGATCCGACAAGGTCGCCACTAGACTTCTGCCCGCAGGGATAAAAATAGGTGTTTTGGAATCACCGAATACTTCAGCGATGGAGGCTTTGACCGTTTCCAATATATTTTGCTGCCGCACTTTCCAGGAGGAGACATTCCAAAAATCATCTAACTGTTGTTGTTCGTATTGCATCTCCTTTTTCAACTTCACAACATGCAAAAAATTTTCCTGGATCTCCCGTTTGAGCGGATCGCTGAAATGGATTTGCACATAACCGTCCTTTAAATCTAGGCGAACAAACTTTTGAACATCATACTCATAACGAATATGAAACGGTTTCATATGTTTGGTTGTGCCAAAGTATCCGACAAATTTTCTTCGCAAACGTTTATTGAACTCGAAAAATGGGTTGTGTTCTTCCGTTTGACGCACTGAAAGCAAATAGTTGACCCATTCGTCAGGAATGGATTGAAAGAAAAAAATCAATTTGCTGATCGTACTTTTTCCGCTCGCTTGGGGGCCAATCAAAACGGTCACATCCGCGATCTCCTCATCAAACAGCTCCACAGGGCCAAACTGTTCAATCCGTATGCGCGCCACATCCTACCCTCCTTTTTGTCTCCATCCCTAAAAAACGACAAGCTGTCATGCAAAACATGGAAATGCGACCGACTGATGGTTGAATTAGCTGCTCTTCGATCCCTTCGCCTCGGCCACCACCCGCTCCAAAAACGAAAGCAAATCGGCGCGCAGCTCCTCGTTTTGCAAGGCAAACTCAATCGTCGTTTCGATAAAGCCGAGCTTCTCCCCGACATCGTACCGTTTTCCTTCAAACTCGTAGGCAAAGACACGCTGAATTTCATTCAGCCGCCCGATCGCATCGGTGAGCTGAATCTCCCCGCCTGCGCCGACCTCCTGCTTCTCCAAAAACAAGAAAATTTCCGGCGTCAACACGTACCGCCCGACGATCGCGAGGTTCGACGGCGCCGTTCCTGGAGCTGGCTTTTCGACAAAACGCCGCACTTGGTAGCGCCGCCCCTGTTGCTCGAGCGGGTCGATGATCCCGTAGCGATGCGTTTCTTCCTCCGGCACGCGCTTGACACCAATCACCGAGCTGAACGTTTGTTCATACTGCTCAATGAGCTGTTTTAAACAAGGTTTTTCCGCCTGGACGATATCATCGCCCAACAACACCGCAAACGGCTCGTCTCCAATGAAATTGCGCGCGCACCAAACCGCATGCCCGAGCCCTTTCGGCTCTTTTTGGCGAATGTAGTGGATGTCCACCTTCGACGGCTCTTTCACTTTCTCAAGCAGATCCAGCTTCCCTTTTTGCTTGAGCATCTGTTCCAGCTCAAACGCGTAGTCAAAATGATCCTCAATCGCCCGCTTCCCTTTCCCGGTGACGATAATAATGTCCTCAATGCCTGAGGCGATGGCTTCTTCGACAATATATTGAATCGTCGGCTTATCAACGATCGGAAGCATCTCCTTCGGCATTGCCTTCGTCGCCGGCAGAAACCGCGTCCCAAGCCCGGCCGCCGGAATGATCGCTTTGCGTACTTTTTTCATCTCCGATGGTTCCTCCTCTATCCGATGATCATCTGTTGTTTCGAGTCATGGCCAGTGTCTTTCATTGCCCAGCCGCAAACCGCTCTGCCGACCTGACCGATGAATCGGCGTTGTTTTTATTATACCAAATCCTGTTGAACGGAAAAGAAACGAAACGACGCAATGAGCGTTGAACGCTCTCCCACCTGCGCTCACGGTATGTTCGCGGCAAACCAAAAAAGAAACGCCCGGCCATCCAGGCGTTTCCGTTCTTACACCGCAACGTGCGGGCAACTTCGCTTTCATACTTTCACAAGCGAATCCAAAATCTCGTCCAGCTTCAGCTCGACGCACGCCATCGACGTATCGGCGGCGCCGTAATACATTTTCACAACATCGCCGTCAACAAGCGCCCCGCATGAGAACACGACGCGGCCGAAAAAGCCGTTCACCTCATAATCCGCTTCCGGCTCGACTAGCGGCTGCTCTGAGCGGGCGAGGACTTTTGACGGATCATTCAAATCAAGCAGCACCGCCCCCATGCAATAGCGGTGGTCATCCGATGCGCCGTGGTACAACTCAAGCCAGCCGTGCTCCGTTTTGATCGGCACCGCCCCGCCGCCGATGCGGGCGCTGTCCCACTTCCCTTCGCGCAGACCGAACAAAAAGCGGTGATTTCCCCAATGAAGCAGATTCTCCGACTCCGCGATCCACACCTCAGGGCGGCCGTTGCTTCGCGGCACGGGGCGGTGAAGGGCGTAGTACTTCCCATTGATCTTCTCTGGAAAAATAAGCACATCTTTATTTTCCGGCGCGAAAATCATGCCGTGGTGCGTCACCGTCTGGAAATCCTTCGTCGACACCATCGCCTCGCCGACCCCTTTCGGCGACACGGCGCTGAAATAAATGTAATACGTGCCGTCAATGCATGTAATGCGCGGATCTTCAATGCCGAACGTCTCGAGCTCATTCGATGGATAAACGAACGGGCGGTCGTCAATCGTAAACCGCCGCCCATCCCGACTGCGGGCAAGGCGCAAATACGAAAGCGATGTCAAATACGCGAACCGCTCCGCCCCCGCCTCTTTGATCACCCGAGGATCGGAAAAATCATAGCGCGGATCGTCTTTGCGAAATTCGTAAACATCGACCTTCCCCGTCTCTGGGTTCCATACCGGTGCTTTCACGATGTTCGGGTCATCCGACATCGGCCGCTCCGCCACCCGAAGAAGCAGCAACACTTCCCCTTGAAATTTCGCCACCCCAGCGTTAAACGCCCCGATCACTTCAAACCCGTCGTGGTGCGGCGGCACATCGTTCGGTGTAATCAGCGGGTTTTCTTCGTAGCGGTAAAGGTGCATCGTCACCCCTGCCTTTCGTATTTCGTAAATGGATCAACGATTGTTAGTTTTTGCGCTTCTGCGTCACTTGTTCCAGCGTAAAAATCGGCCGTGCCGTCCCCGTTGCGAATCAGTCCGCCGCTAAACACGACATCCGCCAAATCCGGACGCTTCGCCGGGCCATCGAGGAAATGGGCTCTTGTGGCGATCAACTCCATGTCCGACGCTTCCCCCGTATCTGGATTGAACGCAAACACCATCGGATAATAATGACGGTTCCGCTCCTGATCGAAACAAGCGATATGGCCCAAGACGCCGACGAGCCCATTGCCAAGCAAATGCACTTCGTTGGCGCCTCCCCATTCTTCATCGGCAAATTGGCCGTCAATCAATGGGGCATTCTCAATCGCCTCCACCGTCAACTCATCGAGCGCACCGATGCGGGTGAAGCCGATTTTTCCGCGTCCGCCTTTTTCCCCTTGCGGACGGGTGAAGACCCCAACCGACCCATCCCGCAGCTCGACAAGACGAATGTCTTTCATCCCGTCGGGACCGGTGAAAAAATGCGCCAATTCCTTGATCGTTTTTCCGCGGTAAAACACCGTCCGCCAATACAACTTCCCGTGAAGCACGGGATGCGGAAACGTCTCCACGCCGCCAAACACGAGATGCCCGTGCACCCGCGAAACAAACGGATCCTGCAAGGCAAACACCGGCGCCCCTTCCCGCGGCACCCATGTCCCTTCACGCTCGACGAAAAAGTATACTTCTGATTGCTCGCTGTCTCTTGCCTCCACCCGTCCGGCAATGACCCACTCGCCATCGTCTTCAAACGGCGCGGAAATGTTGTACACATCCCGCCCCCCAACGCCGGCAAACACGAGCTTCTCCACCCGAAGCGGCTGAGGAGCACGCTGAAATTCCTCAAGCAGTGTCTGGCATGTTTTCATCGTCGGCGTCCTTGTCTGCATCACGTCTCTCCCTGCTCCCTCTTCCTATCATGATGTTTTTATTATTTTAATATGAACTGCATGCCTTCTTTAAAATTCTTGCTAAACAAAAGGAACAAAATCAAAATCGGCAGCGTGAGAAGCACTGAGGCGGCGTACATCGGCCCCGGATATCCGCCGTATGGTCCAAACATTTGCGCCAACAACACGTTTAACGTCAACATCTTTTCGTTATTCACAACAAGCATATCCCAAAGCAGTTCCACCCATCGTTCCATAAAAAGGAACAAGAAAATGATCGTCGTAATCGAGCGCGACATCGGCCAGACAATGCGGCGAATGATGGTGAAATGGCCCGCTCCATCCATCTTTGCCGCTTCGATCAATTCATCGGGAATGCTGCGGAAAAAGTTCGTGTACATAAAGATGGCCCACAAGTTGACGGCCTTCGGCAAGATCATCGCCCAATACGTGTTGTACCAGCCGAAATACCGGACGATCAGAAACAGTGGAATCAACAAAATGATCGACGGATAAAACATTTGAAACAAAATCGCGTTGTTGACCCATTGTCTCCCTTTAAATTTCACTTTCGACAACGCATATCCAACCATCACGGCCGTCACAAGCATGAGCAGCGTTGACGCCGACGTGACGAGCAAACTGTTGAAAAATGCCCGAAGCCACGGACGCGGCACGACATCTTCGCCGCCTTGAAACAGCCATTCATACGAGCGAAGCGTCAATGACGACGGAATCAACTTTCGATCGACTTCATCCCATGGAGCAAGCGAGCCTAACACCATATACAAATACGGGAAAACCATGACGAACAAAACCGCAACCGCCAAAACATAAAGCAATCCGACCTTCCACGTTTTACTCCCAGCCATGTTTGCCACCCCATTTTTCCAACACCTTGCGAAAGACGAAAATCGACGCAAAGGTGACGATCGAATTGATGATCGCGACCGCCGTTCCGTAACCCGCGTTCAATTTTTCAAACGCTTGGTTGTAAATCTCCAGCTGCCACGTATGGGTCGCATACTCTGGCCCACCGCCCGTCAACACATACGGTTCGGTGAAAATGCCAAACATCAAACCGACCGCCAAAATCGTCACGGTATAAAACGAAGGGTACAGCATCGGAATCGTCACGTGCCAAACCCGCTTCCAGCCGATCGCTCCGTCCATTTCCGCCGCTTCATACACTTCTTTCGGGATGCTTTCCAAGCCGGACAAAAACAGCAGCGCATAATAGCCGACAAACTTCCACGCCATCATGAGCGCAATGACGAGCGGGGCTAAGATGGGCGAGCCGAGCCAGTCAATATCCCAGCCCAACGCGTCCCGCAAAAATTGATTCAACGGGCTGTTGTAGGAAATGACGCCTTTGACGACAATCGACGACGCCACCCCCGACGCCAAATACGGCAGAAAATATCCGACGGCAAACAATCCTTTCCACCGAGGCAGATGGTGAAGAATCAGCGCCAAAAACAGCGAGCCGGCGATGACGATCGGCACAAACATCAACATAAACTTGTACGTCACCCAAAACGCCGCCCGCACGCTCGGACTCGAGAAGGCGTCAAGGAAGTTTTGCATTCCCACCGTCTCATATTCGGGAGAAATTAAATTCCAGTTCGTAAAAGCGAGATATAACGCCCAAAACAGGGGGATCAAAAAGAAAATAGCGGAATAGATAAGGTATGGGCTGGCGAGCAGCCAACCCACTTTTGCCGCATGTTTATTCATGTTATTTTAACACCCCATTGATCGCCTTTTCCATGTCCTCCCACGCTTTTTCTGGGGTTTTCTCGCCTTTGACGACCGGATTCAACGCCTCTTTGCCGATCAGCTCTTGAAGCTCAACCATTTTGGCGTTATCCATAGGCGGTATGGCATTCGGAACGTTTTCCGCATACAGTTTCAGCTGCGGATTTTGTTCAAAATAGGAGACAAACGCCTCGTTCGTCGACAAGTCGTCCCGCGCCGGCGGCAAGTTCGTTTCTTTCAGCCATTCCAAATCGTTTTGCGGATCGGAATACACCCATTTGACGAAATCGAACGCGGCTTGTTGCTGTTCTTTCGTCGCCGAAGCGTAAATGACCAGCCCTTTTGTATCGGCGAACGTTTTCGCCTGCGACGGGTCCATGCCATCAGGCACAGGCGGCATCGACAACACGTATTTCTCGTTAAACTTCATTTCCGGAAACTTCTCAGCCCAATACGGGAACGTCCACGGCCCTAAATCGGACATCAAGGATGTACCGCTTTCAAACGGATCTTTCGTCTCTTTCGTCAACACGAGCTGATTTTTGCTTAAATCAGCGAAGAACTGGAGCGTCTTCACACCCGCGTCACGATCCGCACTCAACTTGTTTCCATCGATGAAATGCGTCCCATTCGACGCCGCATTGTAAATCATGAAGAAGTCAAACCATCTCGCCCACCACGTCGGTTTGACCAAGTCGGCTCTCGCCCATAGAAACTTGTTCGGATATTTTTCTTTCAACTTTTTGCCGACTTCCATGACTTCGCTGTACGTCTTCGGCGGAGCGTTATACCCCAACTCTTTCAGAATATCGATTCGCCAACCGAACAGCATGGCGTTGGAGTAAATCGGCAGCACATATTGATGCCCATCGGCGAACTTCCATGTTGAAATCGTGCTTTTCATTTGCCGTTTGCCGATTACATCATCAAACCCTTCAAATTGATCCAGCGGCACAATCGCCCGGCTGTCCGCCAGCTGTGCGGCAAACCCGCGGGAGATGTTTTCGGAAATAACCGGCGCATTTCCCGCCGCAATCGCCGACTGAATGCCCGCCTCCGAAGAAGGGCTTTCCGGCATCGGCGATACTTTGATTTTCACGTTTTGATGCTCTTCCATATAGCGATCCGCCATCTTCTTCCAGAATGCCTGCTGCGTCGGATTCGGCGCCGCCCAAAACTCAATTTGCACGGTTGATCCTTCCTTCTTCTGCCCCTGTTCATTCCCGGTCTGTCCTTGACAGCCTGTTCCCGCCACCGCAGCGGCAAGCAACAACGAAGCCAGTTTGAACCACTTGCGCTTTTTCATCGTCCATTCCCCCCTTGTATTAATGAGTAGGTGATTAAAACGCTTACATAAACAACCGCTTCAGACAACCCCTCTTCTTCCCGTGACAAATCATGGAGACGAACAATCTTGTTAGCTAAAAAACAAATTTATGTAACGGTATTTTATAACATTACAATGACATTATTTCATGATTCAACGAAATAGTCAACTTCTTTTTGCGGAAAAGACAAGAAAAAACCGTGAGTTTAGACGCAATCCATCAACTTGACAAATAACAATTGTAACGTTACAATATCATTCCGTATATATTTGTTCCGAGGTATTGAATGTCTTTCGTTTTCACAAGGGATATACTTGAACTAGAGAAAGCAAGCAAACGCTGCGAAAGCGGAGCCAACCTCAAGATTTCGATGTATACTTGAATGATGGAAAGCGAAAAATCGCAACGGCCGTCCTTGTCGACGCCTCAAATCACCGAAAGGCAAAAATAGCGAACAAGTGGAGGTAAAGAATGAAAAAACGCGTCACCATGCAAGACATCGCCGATCGACTGAACATTTCCAAAAACTCGGTCTCTCAAGCGCTGCGCGGCAAAGAAGGGGTCAGCGAAGAAACGAGGGAGCTTGTGAAGCGTGTAGCCAAAGAAATGGGGTATGAATATCCCGCCTCCCGCGCGAAGTCGCGCGGCAAACCGCCGAGGCAAATCGCCCTCATCGCCTCCGACCGCACGTTTTCGCTGAAATTTTTTGGCGAAATCTACTTAAGCATTGAACAGGAAGCGCTGTCACACGGCATGAAGCTGCACATCCAATCGGTGAACAAAGAACAAAAAGAACGGCTTCTTTTGCCTTCGTTCATCGAGGAAAAACAAGTCGACGGCGTGATCGTCCTTTCCCACATCAGCACCGAGTACATCCAACAAATCGTCGCCACCGGCATCCCGACCGTCCTGGTCGACCATCACCATCCGAACATTCCAGCCGATGCGGTGCTGACAAACAATCGGTTCGGGGCGTATGTGGCCGTCCAGCATTTGTTGGAGCTCAACCATACTGACATCGCGTTTGTCGGCGACGTCAACTATTCGCCAAGCTATCAAGAGCGGTATGAAGGGTACTTATTGGCGCTGAAAGACTATGGAGTGAAACCGAACGAGGAGTGGATGTTCTGCCAGGCGCAAGAGGACGAAACGGTCATCGCAGGCTACATCCGCGAGCTGAAGCGGCAGCCGACCGCCTGGTTTTGCGTCAATGACGGGCTTGGCTTTTTCGTCAGCACCGGCCTGCAGCAGTACGGGCTAAAAGTGCCCGATGACGTTTCCGTCTGCAGCTTTGACAACGGGCAGCTGTCGCAAATCGCGACGCCGAAAATCACGACCGTCGACATCGACCTGAAGCGCTACGGCAAACGAGCGGTGGAATTGTTGCGATGGCGGTGGGACAACCCGAACGAACCTTTTCAGGAAGTGCTATTGTCTACGAAACTGATCAAACGGGAATCCACAGCAGCAAAACCAACGCGCTAGGGCGGGGCTGGCCTTTTGCCCCGCCTGTTTGATTTCCATTCACTTGAAGCCGCTTTGTTTCATTTCCTCAATCTCCGTCACAGGCAATCCGGTCAGTTCGTGAATCGTCTGCGCATCAAACCCTTTCATCAACATCCGTTTCGCAATGTGCCGTTTTTCTTGTTCCGCTCCCTCTTTGCGCCCTTCCTCCCGTCCTTCCTTTCGGCCTTGAATTTTTCCCTTTTGCTCGTACGAAATGATCAATTCCAGCACGCGTTCTTTTTCTTTCGTCTCCATTTGTTCCACCTCGCTTCGAAGCTGTTGTTCTTCTTCATCGGACAGCTTCACATACGTTTCAAAAAAGCCCATCAACAAACGCTGTCTTGCCTCGTCTAGCTCAAGACGCACCAACATGCGCAAAAATTGCTTTTTCAGTTCCACTCGTTCACTTTCAGTATACCCCATTTTGCTAAGCAGCGCAGCCGCCACCGGGTTGTCGGTGCGGATGAATTGGCGCCAGTTTTGCTTGCGCAACTCCACATGGAAAAAGCGAAAGTCAAGCACATCGCCAAACGGAAAGGAGAGCGTGAACGAAGAGGGTTCATCTCGGATGGCATCATAGCTGAAGACGGCAATCGGAATGATCGGAGTGCGGTATTTTTCAAACAAGCGGCTGAAGTAAAGAAACATTCTTTCTGGAAATGACGATTGAACGTACGCTTGGTTTTCTACGTGAACAATGATCAATCCGTCTTTTCCTTTGAACTTCGTCTCGACGAGCAGGTCAACGCGGTACTTCTCCCCAGCCGTTACGTCCGTAAACAGCTCTTCGGACAAAAACGACAAATGGTTGAAATCAATATGCTCGTGCATATCCGGAAAGAAGAGAAGCACAAATTCCTCAAAAAACGTCTGCAACAACTCCTTGAACAACCGGTCGTGATCGATCGCCATACATTCACCTCACACGAATACGTTTCGTATTCTCTTTTTCGACATCATCAAGCAAAATCCTGCCGATGGCACAAAAATGGCTGTCCCTTTTCGAGAAGAGACAGCCAAGACGCCGACCGCAATGTGAAGCCCCCTCCATTCCTGGATATGAATGTTTCGCCACTTGCACGCAAGGCCTAGAAGTGGGGGATTCCAAGGCTACTACATCCCCGCCTTCCTTCTGCCCTCCACCGCCTTCGCCCGGCGGAAACGGGCGATCACGTCATCCATCCCCCCGCTGCCGAACATCACGCCCGCGACGATGAAGAGAAAACCAGCCAGCTGCATCCATGAAATCGGCTCACCAAGCAACCAGTGCGCCCCAAGCAACGAAAAGAGCGGATTGAGGTTGATGAACACCGCCGACTCAGCGGGACCAAGATGTTGAACAGCCTGGTTATAAAACATATGGCCAAGCGCCGTCGCCACGACAGCCGAAGCAAGGAAAATGAGCCAAAGCGGCAACGTACCCTCTTTCAAACTCGATAGGCCGCTCGGCTCGAGCACGAGGCTTAAGACAAACAGCCAAAGCGACCCGAAGACGAGCATCCACCCAGTCATCACCCGCGCCTCGACCGTCGCCTTTTTGATCATAATGAAGCTGATCCCTTGCGCCAAGACGGCCAAAAAGATGTACACATCCCCGATTGACAAATGGCCGAGGCCGCCATCGCCGTTCGCGACGACAAACACGACGCCAAAAAACCCGAGCGCGATGCCAAGCAAACGAAACAACGTCGGCCGCTGCCCCAAAAACACGATCGCCAACAGCGCCGTCACAAGCGGCACCATTCCTAAAACAAGGCCCGCGTTCACCGCCGTCGTCCTCGCGAGCCCCAAAGCTAAAAAGAAGTGATGGGCCACCACGCTGAACAATGCGGCCAAACCAATCTGTTTCGCCTCATTCCAACTGACTTTTTGAAGCTTGCCGATCCCCCATAAAAACAAAAGCACGACCAACCCGGCCGTTAGAATGCGAAGCGCCGTCAACGCGACGGGCGAAAAATGCTCCACAAGAATTTTCAACGCCGTCACGTTCAAGCCCCAAGCAACCATAATAGCGACCAACAGCGCATAAATAAATGATTTCCGCATCGCTCTCTACCTCTCCTGCATCTCTGTTTTCAGCGGAACGGCAAAGGAAAAACGGAGCCCTAAACGCTCCGCCTTTTCACCCGCCTCCAAATAGGACAAACCACCGTTTCTCACGCTAGTGCATCATTTCCAACAACTTCTGCCATCCATTTTACTACACTCTGATGAATTTTTTGACTAAAAAATGCGGCCGTATGTCTATCCTGTGACACATGCCACGGCGCTTCCGCCCTTTCCCTGCCCATATCCGCCGCCCATCGTGCATATGGTATAACAGAGAGGAGAGGAGACCCCATGTTCCCACGCTACCGCCAAAAGACGATCCGAGCCAGGACTGGGGTGGCGGTTCTCACTGCCGTCGCCGTGTTGGTGGCGATCTTGTCTCTGTTTCTTTCGAACGAACGGAACGAGGCAAAGGAAATCGTTTACACGTTTTACCACTACGAGCAGGCAGGGGATTTTGGCAGCTCTTGGGAGCTGTTTCACCCGCTTATGAAAAAGAAATTCCCAAAAGACGTCTACATCCAGCGCCGCGCCCACGTCTTTATGCAAGACTTCGGCGTCGAGACGTTCGACTACCGCATCGATGAGGTGGAAAAACTGTCGTCATGGTCGATGTCTGATGAGAACAAACCGCTTCACGACGTGTATCGCGTCCGCGTCATTCAGACGTTCCATAGCGCTTTTGGCGTGTTCGAAATCCATCAAGACGTCTTCGTCGCCAAAGAAAAAGGGGAAAAGAACATTTTGTTCCCTTACCGCCCGTAACCCCCAACATCGATGCGGCCCCGATATCGACCGGGCGCCGCTTTCACCGCTCCTTCCATTCCTCGATGATCTCAAGCGTCCGATTAATGCCGACATTGTATATCAACAGCTTAAGCAAGTTTTCCCGCTCCTCTTTCGTAAAAAAGAGATCGCCGTCAATGATCTCAAGCGGGACAGGGGAGAGCTCGGCATACAGCTCATAATCAACCTTCTGTCCTTCCGGTTTTAGGACAAACGTTCTCATTCGCGCCATCCTCCTTTTTCACCTACACGTTTTGACAAGAAACACCCGTTAGGCAACGCTCCCTATCAAGTATAGACTAACGCACAGCGCGTTCATACGGCATTGGCGGCCGCATGCCATGCGCATGAGACTCTCTTCCCATTTGAGCAACCTTATTCGAATCTTCTCATACACTAATGTATCATCAATCGGAGCTATTTTCTCCATCCAGCGAAAAAAAGGAGCGAAATGCCATGTACAAACATATCGTCAAACACGGGGAAACGATCGCCTCCATCGCCCGCGACTACCGCACATCTGTTGAGGCGCTCCTTCGCGCCAATGGTTTAACCGCCGCGTCCGTCATCTTTCCCGGGCAGGAGATCGTCATCCCCCACCTTCCGCCGAAAGGATCGATTCCGTACACGATCCACATTTCGATCAGCCGCCGCCAGCTGACGTTAAAACACCGAGGGCGGACGATCCGTACGTATCCCATCGGCGTCGGGAAAATGGTCACCGCCACCCCCGTCGGCGACTTTGTCATCGTCAACCGCCAGCCGAACCCAGGCGGGCCGTTCGGCGCGATGTGGCTCAGCTTATCCAAACTCCATTACGGCATCCACGGCACGAACGACCCGTCCTCGATCGGCAAATACGTATCCAAAGGCTGCATCCGCATGCACAACAAAGACGTGCTCGAGCTCGCCTCCATCGTCCCGAACGGAACGGAAGTGTTTATCCGGCCGTGAGGGCAAAACAGCGCCATTCATCCATCTGTTCCGGGTCGCAACCCGTTTGATTTTTCAGGAAGATGTCATTCACTCCCATCGAACGAACACCGTGTTTCCGCTCACGATGGCAGCTGACAACCGATCGGGCAAGTAGTATAATTGAGATAAAAAGCGAATGGAGTGGAGACGATGCCAGGCGGGATCTCGCATCACGCCAAAGACATTTTGTTCAAGTCGCTGAGCGCATTGTACCAAAACCAAGCCCTCGATGTATACGGACTTCACGGACTCCCGCGGATCAAAGCACTGCTTCCAACCGAATTTCCGTCTGTACGGGCGGATGAACGGCGCGCCGACACTGTGTTTCTTCTCGAAGACGATTCCATTTTGCTTCTGGAGTACGAAAGCAACGACCGATTTCTCGACAACCATTTAAAGTATCTTGATTATGCCTGCCGCATCCTTCACACATACTATCAACAGGAAAAACGAATCCATCCGGTTCGCATTGTGGTTATTTACACAAGCGATGTCACGAGTGCCCGCGAACAGCTTGACGCCGGCGACGTGCTTCTTTCATCCAAAGCGGTGCTGCTTGGCGAATTCAACGGCGATGCCATTTTCCATGCCATTGAAGAAAAAGTCCACAACGGCGAACCGCTCACTCCGGAAGAAACGATGAAACTCATCCTCGTTCCGCTCATGCACACCCGCTTCGACCGGCAAACGATGATCGAAAAAACGATCGAACTGGCGAAAACGATCGACGACGAACCGAAACAGCTGCACATCATCGCCGGCGTCCTGACCGCCACAGATAAATTCATCGACCGGTCATACGCCGAAAAAGTAAAGGAGTGGATCAAAGTGAACAAAGTGTTCCGTCTGTTAGTCGAAGAACTTGAACAAGAAAGAGAAGAAATGTTGAAGAAAGTGATGCAGGAAAAAGAACAGGCGATCAAGCAAACGGAAAAACGGAAGGCCATCGAAATCGCCAAAAATTTGCTTGATGTTCTTCCCATTCACGAGATCGCCAAACGAACCGGGCTGACCGTCGCCGAAGTCGCCGACCTCGCGAAGGAAATGGACAACCATCAGACGCCGTCCTCATAACGTCAAAGAGCCGCCACTGTGCGGCTTTTTTCAGGGACAAGAGCCAACCTTCACTTCTTTTTTCAATAAGGTTAGAGAAAAAAACAGATACCTCTTGTAAATTGACGGTATTTCACCAGAAAAGAAAATGTGTTTGGCAAGGTTTCTCTAATTGAAAGACGGTTGGGACACCAGTCTTTTTCACTAAATCACCAGCCCCGTAAATATTTCAGCCACCATCTAAACCTCTATAAGTACATCCCATCGCAATCCTACCGAAAATTAAGCTATAATGAAATGGGAATGAAACACAGGACAAAACAGGTGATGAATCCACATGAACATCAAAATGTTACTGATTGCCCCTTATCCTGGACTCAGAGAACTTGCCTTATCGATCGCCCAAGAGCAGAAAGATCTTGATGTCATTGTAGTGCAGGCAGACTTGCAAGAAGCTGTGCCGATTGTAAAACAATACGAGAAAGAAGGAATCGATCTTGTGATCAGCCGCGGCGGCACGGCGAAGCTGCTGCGGCAACATACGTCACTGCCCGTCATTGAAATTCAAGTGTCAGGCTATGATATCTTGCGCATATTGACATTAGTGAAAGACTATCACAACAACCATTGGATCATCGGGTTCACGAACATTTGCCAAGGTTTTGTTTCTGTATCCAACCTCTTAGGGATTCATATCCCGTATACGATTATCCATAACCAAAGCGAAGTTGACGAGGCGGTGGAGAAAGCAAAAGCAGCAGGCGCCCAAACGATTATCGGAGATACCGTCACCTGTAAAACAGCGGAGGCGCACGGGTTGCACAGCATCCTCATCACGTCGGGCAAGGAATCGGTCATCGAGGCATTTGAACAGGCAAGGCAGACGTATCAAATGATCCAACACAAGGCCAACGAAGCCGCCCTGTATAAACAACTGTTGCACAAAAGCGGCGCTGCCGTGGCGCTGTACAATGAACAAGGCGTCATCCAGTACGCCAGCCCAACCTTTCAACACCGGTTGGCACCAATAACAACCGACCTCGGCGAATCATCGATTGGCGCCTATTTTCCGTTCCTTGACCGCGAATATCACGCGCTATGCCGGGCAATCGCGCCGGTGGAAATTGAATATGTGTATATAATCAACGATGAGCGCGTGCACCTGCGGCAAGGGCATTTGGATGAAAACTACTATTACTTGCGCGTTTCCGAACCGGACAGCTCCCCCGCCGACCATGGCCTCACCGTCACCGCCATACAGCCGGTGATGAGGTCCTTCTCTCAAATCATCGGAAACAGCGAACCGATTCAAACCATGATCCGCCAAGGTGAACAAGCGGCCATGCATCGTGAACCGCTCGCCTTATACGGGGAACAAGGGACCGGCAAAAAAACGTTGGCAGGAATCATCCACTGCGAACAGAAGCAGCCAAGCGAATTGCTCTTGTTCGTCCGCCTTGTTGCCGACAGCCGCGGACTCATGGATCGTCTCCGTTCCATTTTTGCTTATGCAAACAACGGAACGTGCGTATTGCAAGGGATCGAACAGCTTCCAGCAATGCGCCAGGACGAAATCGCCCAACTGATCCCCGCGGCCTCGGCGCGCATTTTGTTTTTATTTGAAGACAGCCCGGTTCGTTTGTGGCGGCAAAAACGGTTGTCCCCTCATCTTCTCAAGCAGTTGAAGCCGAATCAAATCCGACTGCCATCCTTGAGGGAATGCCTCGATGATCTAGAGGAATATGCCCGAAAGTTCATCGCCCAATACAATGTCAAATACGGAAAACAAATCGTCGGCATTGATGAGGAAGCACTCAAGCAACTGCGCCGCCACCATTGGAAAGGCAACTGGAAAGAGCTTTCGAATGTCATCGAACAAGCCGTTCAATCCGCCCGCCGTGAATATATCGGGATCGATGAATTGCGAGCGGCCGGGTTTCTCAGTAATGAAACGGGCCTCTGCCTTGATTTACAAAAACCATTGGCTGAAATCGAGAAAGAGATCATTTGGAAAGTCCTTAAAGAGGAGGACATGAACCAAACAAAAGCGGCGAAACGACTTGGCATTAATCGAAGCACGTTATGGAGAAAGCTGAAATAATGTTGCAAATCGCAACGTTATTTCAGCTTTTTGTTTTATTTCTAAAAATCATGTTGATAAATTAAACAAAATGAACTACAATCTTTAATGCAAGCGATTTCAATTTAATTAACTATTTCATTTTTAAACAATATGTAAGGGGGAAAGGGAGAAATGAAAATCAAAGCAACGTTAGACCGCATTCCGGGCGGGATGATGATCGTTCCGCTCATCTTAGGGGCCATCATCAATACTTTATTTCCAGGCACAGCCCAAACGTTTGGTTCGTTCACTGGCGCGCTCCTAACCGGCGCGCTGCCGATTCTCGCGGTATTTTACGTCTGCATGGGCGCAACCATTGACTTTAAGGCCACACCGTATATTCTCAAAAAAGGGGGCGCGTTGCTCCTGACAAAAGTCGGCGTCGCTGCGCTGATTGGCATTATCGCCGCCCGCTTCCTCGGGGAAGGGATGATCGACAGCGGGCTGTTTGCTGGTTTGTCTGTACTGGCCATCGTCGCTGCCATGAATGACACAAACGGTGGATTATACATGGCGCTGATGGGGCAGTTTGGAAAAAAAGAAGATGTCGCTGCCTATTCGATTATGAGTTTGGAATCAGGACCGTTCTTGACAATGGTCACCCTTGGGGTGGCAGGACTTTCTGCCTTCCCTTGGCAAACACTCGTCGGAGCGATTTTGCCGCTTGTGGTCGGCATGATCCTCGGCAACTTGGATCGCGACTTGCGTGACTTTCTCGGCCGCGCCGTTCCCGTATTAGTTCCGTTTTTCGCCTTCGCCTTAGGAGCGGGATTGAATTTGCAAAACGTTTGGAAAGCAGGACTCGCCGGAATCTTATTAGGCGTTGCCGTTGTCGTGGTCACCGGTTCCGTCCTATGGCTTGTTGACCGATTGACTGGCGGCAATGGGGTTGCAGGACTGGCCGCCGCCTCGACAGCAGGCAATGCCGCAGGAGTTCCAGCGGCTGTCGCTGCCGCCAACTCCGCCTATGCCCCGGTCGCTCCCGCAGCCACCGCCTTGGTTGCTTCGTGCGTGATCGTGACCGCGATTTTAGTACCGATCGTCACCGCTTGGTGGGCGAAACGGGTTGGGGCAGGTGACCAACCGACTGCTTGATGAACAACGGAGGGAGACAAAATGAACCGATTAGCCATCATTGCCGATGACCTGACAGGCGCCTCCGATTCTGGCGTCCAATTCGCCAGACAAGGATGGACCGCGCACGTCTTGTTTGACTTGATAAAACTAGTCGAGGGACAGGAAGCGGACGTTGTCGTCGTCGACACCGACAGCCGGGCGCTTCCTGCGCCTGAGGCCTATCGAAAAGTGCAAGAAGCGGCACAGGCATTGCAACAGATGGGATATACCCATTTATACAAAAAAATCGATTCCACTCTCAGAGGAAACATCGGGGCGGAAATCGATGCCATTTACGACACCGTCCAGCCCGCGTTTATGATCATCGCACCAGGCTATCCGCAAAACGGGCGGACGATTTACAAGGGGCATCACTTTTTGCATGACACCTTGCTTCATGAGACCGAATTATCACGAGATCCGAAATGCCCGATCGATGAATCCTACATTCCCCGCCTGCTTGCCAAACAGACAAAGCGGCCGATCGGGTTGATCGATTACCAAACCCTTCACCTCGGCTTCGACAAGGTGAGGGAACAACTGGATCGCTATCGAGCTGACGGCATCCGGTATATCGTCTTTGATTCTATCGGCGAAGATGACTTGCAACGCACCGCCCAATATGTACGCCAGCTCAACGAACGGGTCGTCTGGGTCGGTTCGGCAGGGCTGGCTCACTGCCTTCCCGAGGCGTATGGCTGGCAAACGTCACCCCGCACAACAACGATCAAACCGAGCGCGCGCCCTGTCCTGCTTGTTGTTGGGAGTGTCAGCCAAGTATCGCGGACACAGCTTGATCGTGTCCTTTCTTTGCCAAATGTAAAAGGCATCCAAATCGATTCTATACAACTCGTACGCGATCCCGAATCTCGCATCAGGGAAATGGCAAGAGCCCTGTGCCAAGCCGAAGACGGGGTAAAGCAAGGGTTTCATATCGCCCTCTATTCCTCCGCCTCTCCCGACGACATTAAACAAGTGCACGCCATTGGGGAGGCGAGCGGGCGAAGCCCGGTGGAAATGAGCAACTCGATTGCGGAAGGATTGGGAGAAGTCGCGGCAGCGCTGATCCGCGGCGGCCATTTCGGATCGATGGTATTAACCGGCGGGGATACCGCAAAATATGTATGCAGCCGGATCGGAGCGGCCGGTTTTGAACTAATCAATGAAATCGAACCCGGGGTGCCCTTGTCCAAATTGATCCATGACCTAGACATGTACGTCGTCACCAAAGCCGGAGCTTTCGGCTCCGAAATGACCTTAGTTCATGCTCTTCATCAGTTACAAGGAGTCGATGCGAAATGAAACCAGCGATTGGAATCACCATGGGAGATGCAGCAGGAATCGGACCGGAAATCATCGTCAAAGCCCTGCAAAACCCATCCGTTTATGAACAGTGCAACCCGTTGGTGATCGGGGATGCCAAAATCTTGGAGCGGGCCGTGCGCATCACCAATGCTAACGTATCGATCCGCCCGATTTCCAACGTCGCCGAAGCCGTATATGAACACGGATCAATCGACTGTCTCGACTTGGATTTGCTCCCGGCCGATTTGCCGTTCGGGCAAGTGTCGGCCGCAGCGGGAGATGCCGCATTCCAATTTTTAAAACAAGCCATTGAACTGGCCAAAAGCGGTGACATCCACGCCATCTGCACCGCCCCGCTAAACAAGGAAGCACTGCACAAAGGCGGTCACTTGTATCCGGGGCACACGGAAATTTTGGCCGACTTAACTGGCACAGAAGATTATGCAATGATGCTGTCTTCCCCGCAACTGAAGGTCATCCATATCACAACTCACGTCGGGCTCATCCAGGCGATCGAGATGATTAACCCCGAACGTACGTATCGAGTCATCAAGCTCGCCCATGACACCTTAACGCGGGCCGGAAAAATCAACCCGCGCATCGCCGTATGCGGCATCAACCCTCATGCAGGCGAAAACGGCCTGTTCGGAAACGGGGAAGAAGAAGAAAAACTCATCCCCGCCATCCGCCGGGCTCAGGAAGAAGGAATCAATGTCTCGGGGCCATATCCGGCCGACACCCTCTTTTACCGGGCCGTGCGCGGCGATTTTGACATCGTCGTCGCGTGCTACCACGACCAAGGGCATGCCCCGATCAAAGTGCTCGGGCTCGAAGCCGGCGTCAACATCACCGTCGGCCTCAAAGGAGGCATCATCCGCACTTCGGTCGACCATGGCACCGCTTTTGACATTGCTGGAAAAAACCTGGCTGACGAACGAAGCATGCTCGAAGCCATCCGCACCGCTGTTGAGTTGGCGCCGAAACAGTAATGCCCAATAACATAGGCGGCATTCTTCCATCAATGCCGCCTATGTTCTAAAAACCACTCCTCCACTCTGCCATCAACGAACACATCCGGATCAGAAAGACGCCGTTATCATGTGAATGCGATCCTCCCCCTTATAGCGATTCGCTTCGCTAAACTTCCTGCAGATTTTCCATAGAGGACCTCTAAATGGAGACACATCATCACCCCCCTCCTCCGTAACCTTTGAGGCAATCATCATTCCCGTTTCCTCTTCAGCTTCTTTATCTTTTTCAGTTCCTTTTAATCCCATTGAACGAATGGTGAATCTTCGCCGAAAGAATTCTATCCTTTGCCTTCAACACCCCTTCATTGATAATTTATGAATATTCATATGATTTTCCGAACCGTCTCTTCGCCACAATTTTCAGGATTAGTGATGATCACTAACAAGTTTTCTTGCAACTACTCCTTCGCAACTACTCACCCTTCATAACTGTACTTATTCCCTCTTTTCAACATCCCCCTAACCAAATCACAACATGATACAATATTTTTTCACTCCACCTTAATGAAAGGGCACCCAAACGATAAAAGATCTATGATAAATTAAAAACCACAAGAGGGGGCGAGCTTCGATGGACATCAGTTTACGATGCAAAAGAATTCTTGACGAATTGTTGAATAATCCAACATTCACGAGCAAGGAACTGGCTCAAAAGCTCAATATCACCCAAAGGCAATTGGGATACGGGATCGAAAAAATAAACGAATGGTTGTTAAACCACAACCTTCCGCCTATTGAAAGAACAAGAAAAGGCCACTTTTCCATCGACCCGATGATTTTTGCCAAATTGTCGCCCCAAACTTCGCAATCGCTCGCAAAGAAATGGACGTTAACAATCAAACAACGAGTCGATCTCATCCTTTTGATGCTGCTGACGTCCAAAGAAGAGCTGTCACTCAACCACTTCGCCTTTGAATTAAACGTCAGCAAAAACACTGTATTGAACGATTTCCATCATGTCCAAACGGTTTTGGATCCATACGGCTTGACCTTACATTATACGAGAAAAACCGGCTACTCTTTGGATGGCGAGGAGTTTCAAAAGAGAAAGCTGCTCATCCATCTCATCCATAACCTATTGTTAACAGCTGAAGGCGAATGCCACTTAAAAACGATCACAAAAATTCAAGACAACACGATTTTTGAATTTCAAAAACGCATTCAAAAAATTGAAAATCAGTTAGGATTGAAATTCACTGATGAAAAATTGAAGTCACTGCCTTACATTATCATTTTTGTTCTAGAGCGAATCGAACGGGGGCATATGATTGAACAGTTCGCCATTGATTATCAAGAGCTGTCAGATACAAAAGAATACCAGGCCACAGAAGAAATTTTATTTGACCAACAAGGGATTCCGGAGAATGAACGGGTGTTTATCACCTTAAACTTATTGGCTTCCAATATTTTTTCCATCGATGACCCTAATCGCCACTCCATCCCGCATCTAAGAGAAGCGGTCGATCGAATGTTACGAAACTTTGAAAAACAAGCGTGCATTTATTTGAAAGACCATGATGAACTCGTGAACATCTTAATTCAGCACATCAAACCGGCGTATTTTCGGATTAAATACGCGCTGACATCCGACATCGATCTATTTCAGGGAGAAGCAAGCAAACAATTCAATGAGCTGCAGCATCTCGTGAAGCATTCTGTCGCTCCATTGGAACACCTCATGGGGCGAAAGATGCCGGATCACGAAGTGGCATATATTGCGATGATCATCGGCGGCTGGATGTTGAGAAAACAACAAACGTTGGATCACAAATTAAAAGCCGTTGTCGTCTGTTCCCAAGGCGTGTCCGTATCTGGCTTGTTGCTATTCGAACTGAGAGAGTTGTTTCCCGAACTGATTTTTCTAGATGCCCTGTCAGCAAGAGAATTTGAAACATTTCATTTAGACGTCGACATTGTCTTTTCAACCATCGAATTGAAAACGGATAAAAAATTATTTATTACGACTCCCTTTCTGAACGAAGAAGAGAAATTTCGCTTAAGAAAACAAGTGATGATCGAAATCAACGGATTTCTTTCCCATGAGATCAATACGGAACATATTTTGGAAATCATTTCGAAATACGCCTCCATCCATGACCAGGAAGCGTTGGCGCACGAATTGGATCGATATTTGTTCAGAAGCATTGATCCACCGGTGAAAAAATGGGGGAAACGGAATGCGAAAATCACTTTGCAAGAATTGATTCCACCAGACCGGATCACATTAATGGAAACCGTCAGTTCATGGGAAAAAGCGGTGAGAATGTGCGCCAAGCCTTTGCTCAGAGAGGGATATATTACACCGACATTTGTGGACAAAATGCTCGCTTACGCTGCTCGAGACCCTTATATCGTCATCGGCTCCCATGTCGCCATTCCTCACGCATCTCCTGAGGATGGCGTAAACAAAATCGGCATGAGTCTATTGAAAATCCGAAACGGCGTCGATTATCTCGGTCACAACATCCATATCATCGTCGTGATCGCAGCGATCGACAAACAGCAACATCTTCACGCCCTAATGCAATTGTTGAATTTGGCCCAATCGCCAGAACATTGCCAGGCGATTATCGAATCCAATTCGAAAAGGGATATTCTGCACATCATCCATCAATATTCGCAGTAAAAACTAACGATACTGAGGTGGAACATATGCGTGACATCACGTTTGACGAATCGCTGATTCTTTATGATCTGGAAGCTGAAAACAACGAGGAAGTACTGGCAAAAATGGCCCGAAACCTAGCAAACAAATCTTTAGTAAAAGAAAGCTATATCCATGCCGTAATCGAACGAGAAAGAGCGTTCCCAACCGGTCTTCCGACACAAGGAGTTTCCGTAGCGATTCCGCATACCGATGTAGAACATGTCATCGAAAAAGCCATTAGCGTCGCTACACTCAAACAACCTGTGCCGTTTGCGGTTATGGGGGAAAACGATCGAACCACCCCTGTCCAAATCGTCTTTATGCTGGCTATGAACGAGGCGCATGCCCAGCCCACTTTGCTGCAAAAGCTGATGCAGCTCATTCAAGATGAAAAAGCTTTGAAATACATTTTGACCGAAAAAAACAAAATGACACTGAAACACTGGATTGTCGAAAGATTAGGGTTTCATCACTTGAAAGGAGGTGATCAATAATGGCGAAAAAACGGGTGTTAGTCGCCTGCGGAGCTGGCATCGCCACCTCCACTGTCGTCGCCAAAACGATCGAGGAAATGGCCAAAGCGAGCGGCATTGATATCGATGTGAAACAAGTCAAGATCAGTGAAATTGGTTTTTATGAAGATGATGCTGATTTGCTTGTCACGACAGCGCGAATTCAAAAGCCCTACAAGTTCCCCATTATTCAAGCCCAATCGTTCTTAACGGGAATCGGAGTAGAGGATACAAAGAAAAAAATTTTAGAGGAATTAAGCAAATAAAAAATGGTGATTGGGGAATAGGCCACTGTCCCCAATCAGTTTTCCTTCTACGAAAATCATAAATCATGGGGGGAATGCGTGTGAAAGGGGCAGTAGAATTTTTCCAAGCATTTTTAAGTTTAGGCGCTACGGTCATCCTCCCGGTCGTCATCTTCCTGTTGGGTTTGCTGTTTGGACAAAAACCGGGCAGAGCCTTTCGCTCAGGTTTAACGATCGGGGTCGCCTTTGTCGGTATCTTTCTCGTAGTCGACTTGCTCACCAAAAACTTAGGTCCTGCCGCTCAAGGAATGGTAGAACGTCTAGGTGTTGACTTGACGGTAATCGATGTCGGCTGGCCCGCTACATCATCGATCGCTTGGGCCAATACAGCGATCGCCGCATGGATCATTCCGATCGGATTGGCTGTAAACGCCATCATGTTAATCACCAAAACAACAAAAGTGATGAACGTCGATATTTGGAATTTCTGGCATTTTACCTTTATGGGATCTGTTGTATACACCATGTCTGGAAGCATCATTCAAGGTTTGATCGCCGCTGTGCTCTTTCAAATCGTAGCCTTGAAAGTGGCCGACTGGACAGCACCCATTGTGAGCGATTTTTACGGCATGCCCGGCGTCTCCTCCGCCACGGGCAGCACCATGTCGTACGCTCCTGGCATTTTCTTAGTGAAATTGATTCAAAAAACGCCAGGGCTAAAAAATTTGAAAGCGGATCCAGAAACAATTCAAAAACATTTTGGTATTTTTGGCGATTCGATGTTCATCGGCTTGATACTGGGCGCTGTTATTGGATTGCTGGCGGGGTATGATGTAGGCGGCGTATTAAATATCGGGATTTCCATGGCAGCCGTCATGGTGCTCATGCCAAGGATGGTCAAACTTCTCATGGAAGGGCTGATGCCCGTTTCCGAATCTGCCCGTGAGTGGTTGAACAAACGTTTTGGAGACAAAACGAATGACATCACCATTGGGTTAGACGCTGCTGTTCTGTTAGGCGATCCATCTGTAATCGCAACGGCGTTGATTTTGACTCCGTTAACCATTCTGATCGCGGTCATCTTGCCAGGCAACGCGGTATTGCCTTTCGGCGACTTAGCCACCATTCCGTTCATCGTAGCCTATATCGTCGGGGCCGCAAGGGGAAATGTCGTGCATTCGGTCATTGCCGGCGCCATTATGATTGCCTTGTCGCTTTGGTGCGCCACGGATATTGCCCCTACCTTCACGAAGATGGCTGAAGCAGCACACGTCAAACTTCCTGCGGAGGCTGTCCAAGTGTCAAGCATCGACCAAGGCGGCAATATCGTCAATTGGATCATTTGGAAACTATTCTCCCTTTGGAATTGACGAAACGCTCTATTCTTCCTAAACCCTAATCTTCAAGGAAGGGAGAAACAACAATGAAAGCATTAGTCAAAACAGCTCCTGGGTTTGGTCATTTGGAGATGATGGAATACCCGGATCCAAAACCAGGAAAAGACGAGGTCAAAATCGAGGTCAAATTCGTCGGCATTTGCGGCACGGACCTCCATTCATATGAAGGGCATTATAAGAACATCACGCCTCCTGTTATTTTAGGCCATGAGTTTTCAGGACAAATCGTTGAAGTCGGGGAAAACGTTACAGAATTTCAAATTGGTGATCGAGTCACCTCAGAAACAACCTATTATGTTTGTAGACAATGCCCCTATTGCCAAACCAAAGATTATAACCTGTGCCCACATCGCAAAGGATTGGGAACACAACAAAATGGGGCATTTGCGAAGTATGTGATTGCTAAAAAAGAAAGCCTTCACAAAATTCCAGACGAACTCGACTATCGCTCTGCGGCCATGACAGAGCCCCTCGCGTGCACGTATCATGCCGTCGAAAAAGCAAACGTGCGTGCAGGCGATGTTATCGTTGTCATCGGACCTGGCCCGATCGGCTTGCTTACGGCCCAGGTGGCAAAGAGCCGAGGGGCAAAGGTGATGATCATCGGGTTGACTAAAGACCGCATCCGATTAGATAAAGCAAAAGAGCTTGGCGTTGACTATGCAGTCGATTCCCAGCAAGAAGATGCAAAAGAGCTCGTTCATCGCTTAACCGATGGCTGCGGCGCCGATGTCGTATTTGAATGCACAGGAGCCGCGCCCGCTGCCAATCAAGGGCTGGATTTGCTTCGTAAGAAAGGGATATATGTACAGGTAGGAATCTTCCCTGAATCGTTCATTTCCTTTGACATGGAAAAAGTCATTCAAAAAGAAATTCATGTAATCGGAACGAGAAGCCAAAAACCATCAGACTGGGAGCCGTCCCTTGCCTTAATGAACGAAGGAAAAGTCAAGGCGAAAGATCTTGTCACCCATGAATTCAACATCGATCAATGGGATCTAGCCTATCAAGCCATCAAAAACGGCGAAGCGATCAAAGTGTTGTTAAAACCGATTGACTAACTCCATTCCCATGGACAATTAAGCCATTCATTGGCTTAATTGTCCCGTTATCTCTTGCGCATAGGAGGAATCCAGAGATGATCGATTCCTTTCTTGATTTCATGTTGGGCGACTTGCGAAAAATAACAGATTTGTACATCCGTCATCAACTTGTTTTCAATTCCATTGTCGTTGGTGCAGCTCTGCTCAAACTCATCATCTCCAAAAAAGAAACAGACTTCAGAGTAAACGAGGAGGGAGTACAGGGTGAAAGCATTGAATCTTTACGGCATTCAAGATTTAAGGTTTGAAGATTCCCCGAAACCGGTCATCCAACATGAACATGACGTCATCATCAAAGTCAAGGCGGCGGGAATTTGCGGGTCCGACCTTTCCCGGTACCAAAAGCTCGGTCCTTATGTACCAGGCATGACATTTGGACACGAATTTTCGGGTGAAGTGGTCGAAGTCGGCGCGGGGGTTGAGCGCTTCAAACCAGGAGATCGAGTCGGAGCTTGCCCTGCTTTTGTATGCGGAACATGTGAACCATGCAAAAGCGGACATCCTTCCCAATGTATCGAATTGCACGTGATCGGCGCAAAACACCCCGGCGCATTTGCCGAGTATGTCAAACTCCCAGAAGATCATCTTCTTCACTTGCCTGATGAAGTGGATTTTGAAACAGCGGCGCTCCTAGAGCCTTCCTGTGTCGTCGCTCATGGCTTCTACCGAGCCAACATTCAGCCTGGTGCGGACATTGCCATCATGGGAGTCGGCAGCATCGGGCTTTTGGCCATTCAATGGGCGAAAATTTTTGGCGCCAAACGCATCTTTGCCATTGATGTTGATGAACATAAATTAGAAATTGCAAAACAGCTTGGAGCAGATGTGTTGATCCACTCCTCCCTCCAGTCCCCTTATGACCAACTGATGGAACATACGGATGGGCGCGGGGTGGATGTAGCAGTGGAATCAGCCGGCTCTCCCTTCACGTCCGCCCATGTTCTGTCGCTGCCGAGAAAAGGAGGAAAAGTAGTATTCATGGGAATTCCTTATGCAGATGTCAAAATCGAACGCTTTTACTTTGAAAAAATCGTCCGCAGCGAGCTGACGATCTATGGCTCATGGAACGCCCTTTCGGCTCCCTTCCCAGGCAGAGAATGGGCTTCTACCCTTTACTATATGAGCACCGGTCAAATCACCGCAAAACCGCTCATTTCCCATCGTCTAGAGCTGAGCCAAGGGCCGGAAACATTCCGAAAAATCATGAACAAAGAAATGCCCTGCGTGAAAGTCTTGTTCCTTCCTTAAGAACTCCCATTTCGCACCCTCTCGATTTTCATCGGAAGGGTGTGAAATGCGAGGTGTACAACAAAATTGCAACTTATATAGCAAAGCCGATCACTCTGTACGCCGTAAAGAATCAACGCACCCGTTGTTCTGTTCTCTCCAAAGAAAATTGGATATTCAAAGCTGGCGATGCACATGGGAGCATGGAAAAACCCACAAGCGAGGCATTGGCGGAGAGTTTGCGATTGGAGGAGTATAAAAAAACTGAACATCATCACAAAGTGAAAACTCAAACCTTGTTCGTATAAGCATCCACCGCTTCGATTAACACCCAACGATTCGGAAAGGCTTGGCAAACGTCTTTCCATTTCATTCTGCTTTCCTCCTCTCCTTATTGCCCCATTCCATTTTTGATTTTCAGTATAACGCAGATCGCGTCTTGAACGCTCTTCCACCTATCCATATTTTGCTTCGATTTGCCTGCTCCCCGGCAGTCCTTGTCTCTGTTCCTCTTTTCCCATCAATCTTTCCCCCTTCATCTCCCTGCGGATGTGTGGTTCCAAGTCACTTGCCCTCTCCCCCTTTTTCTCCATCCCCCTTTGCATGATTGGGGGTGTTCATTCATCATCGGCCGCCTTCCGGATGCTGCCCCTCCTTGCTTTTTTGCATCGCAACGAGTCATCTGATATCGGAATGAACCCCCTCATTGATACTTGTTGGGAAGATGCGAACTAGAAGTCTCACGTCGTTTTCGCGCCTCGTTCATAAGCCCCGATCGCATCCTCCCAAAATGAAAATCGCCTTTCACCGTACGTATGCTCTATAAACGATACCCTCGCTCACCAAACATCGACCTGTGCCGTTCACTCCACTTTCTTGCCCATCACCCGCTCGATCATCGCAAGCAGAGCCAGCCTTCTTTTTTCAAAAAACTGGTCAAAATCATCCGCCCTTATGGATGCCACATCAATGACATGCGTTTGCAGAATGTCATCCAATACCGCTGCCGAAACGCCTTTCCTCTCCTGCAGTTTCTTCAAATATACACTTGGAGCATCACGGCCAATCATCCGATTCGTTTTATAGGACAATGGAGTTTTATTCATAATGCAATCGTACTTCGCTTTCTCAATCCCTCGTTTTTCGCAATAGTCACGAGGGAAAATATGGTGAATATCAATCGATTCGCCGTAATACGTCTGAATATCGATCGGCACCCCAGATAAGAAATCCCGCGCCCCTTCCCTCATGAGCAAGGCTTGCAACCCTTTATAAGCGGCGCTGTTTCGCGTGCGCAGCGTGAAGAGGCGATCAGCGGCGAAATGGGCATCCCGCACCGTCGTCGGCTCCGCACCGCCGCGAATCCATTCGACGACTTCCACCACGTCACGGGCAATCCGCGTCTCCGTCGCTCCTCCATACAATTCGCCCAATACACCGCACCAATACCAACGGGCGATTCGGTCACGGACACAAACATTGTGCGCCTCTTTTCCCAGCTCGACAAAAATGGCCGCCAGCGGGATCAACTGGGTGCCGTACGGCAAATCGCGCGCGGAAAACACATGCTGCTCATGCAAAAATTGAGCCGCCTGAATAAACCCTTCCGTCACCCGATCCGCCCATGTTCGGTAATCCGCCAGCTTCAATTGCAAGATGTCGCGCCGCTTGCAACTGACCGCCACGCCGTCCCCCGCTTTTCGTCGATTGTACGTGGCCAACAACGCAACTGCCTGCAGGAAATCGGTGCTGCTGATATCGGCCAACACTCTGTTGTAAATTTCTCCAGATCTCTTTAATTTCGCTTCCTTCTCTTCCCAATCATCCCTCAACTTGAAATCTTCCGCCGCAAACGTAGCCGTAAGAAGCTCGAAGACGGTCAGAGAGACGCCCCCTGTGTTCACATTTTCAAACACTTGGCAAACCGCCTCTTTCGGAGTCGGCTTCCGAAGCATAATGACAGGCACTTGATATTGCTGAAAACGGGGAAATACATCCATCATGAGCTTTTGCCATTTCAACGACCGTTCCGCAAGCCTCGCTGGATCCGAAAAATAGCACGTCTGCCACGCCAACAACCCCGCAGGATCGAAAAGCAAATTCACCGGAAGCATTCCCGCTTCGCATTCTTTCTCCAAGTCAGAACAATCAAGAACGACTCTCCCTCCCGGCCCGCGAATGATCCGGTCTTCCGGAACACTGACGATCGTCTCTTCCCGGTCGACGTTCGGATCTAACATTTTGTCAATGTCAATATAGTAGAACCGTTTGATTGCCTTGTCTCTCTTGTCTCTTGTCGCTACAGGCGCTTTCAATTTCAATGATTGAAACAACGCCGTCAGCCGCTGTTGACCGTCAAGAATCAGCCGTTCCGGTTCCACTTGGTTCACGTTATCGACCCCTTCGATCGGCCTTGAGGCAAAACGGACATTCGGATTTCCCGTCTGGAGCATCATCACCGCACCGATCGGATAAGAGAGAGAAACACTGATCAACAAATTCCGAATCCGCTCGTCATCCCAAACCCAGCCTCTCTGAAAATCAGGAAGCTGTGTTCGACATTCCTGAATGCTTTCAAGCAAATCAAGCAAACTTTCGACCGTACTGTCAAACGTGGTAATCGTGCTCATATCCTTCCCCCTCGTTTCATGAAAAACCCTACACTTCCATACGATTCAATCGACCAATATTCCATCATCCAATGCATATTCCTGTTGCTTTCCAAAAAACACTTTATTCTTTCGACAATGGCATTCTTTTTCCTCTTCCTGCCGCGCAGCGTTTGACAGAAACATCCCCTAGCCAACGAAAATCCGTAGTTGAATATAAAAACAAAATATTGTATATTTATAAACATACAATGACGATTGATCGCGAGGGATCCAAATGAAAATCGACCATGCCGTCACGAGCGATGTCAAAGACATGCACGCGCTCATCCAACACTATGCAAAAAAAGGACTCGTGCTGCCCCGCTCGCTGCTGTCCATCTACCAGCACTTGCAATGCATGTATGTCGCCAGGGAGAACGGCCAAATCGTCGGCACCGCCGGGCTGCATATCCTGGGGCACGATCTCGGGGAAGTGCGTTCGCTCGTCGTATCTCCTGACCATATGGGGAAAGGAATCGGCCGCCTGCTCGTCCACCATATTGCCGACGAGGCGGCCAGACTCGGAGTGAAGCGGTTAATATCCTTTACTTACCAAGTCGAGTTTTTTCGAAAATGCGGGTTTGAGATCGTGGACAAATCAACACTGCCGGAAAAAGTGTGGATTGATTGCGTCAACTGCCCGAAACTGGACTGTTGCGATGAAACGGCGATGATAAAATACATTTGATCCCCCTCCCACCCGCATCACGGGGAAGGGGGAGATCCCTTGGAAAAACCTTTTTTCCTCCGCTGTTTCGCTCTCTATACCCTTAACTAAAAACGAGTATGTTCGAAACTGGAAGGCTGGTGATTTCGTGAAAAATCGCGGAAAACGGAATCTCTTCTCAAATTGAGAAGTCCTGTAAAATCAACGCTTCTCTTTCAGCCGAAAGCAACGGGTTCGGCGAAATCGGTCGTTTTTCACCAGCCCTCTAGAAAATAAAACCGCTTTGCCCCCCTGCTCGTGCGCCCCAGCCGCATTAACGTAGCGAAGGATAATATAGTGGAATCCATTTCAGAGGCAAAATCGGCCAAAACTAATGGATTTGTTCGTTAATCATATGAAAATTAATATTCACCGGTATAAATTTCTTGATACGCTCAATATCCCGCTTCTTGTAGTCCATAATCACAATGCCAGTAATGACCTCATCCTCTTCAGAAAACCGGATAAACACACCAGGAGCTGCTTCGTCATCATACGACACTTTTGGTTCGCCCAAATAAATATAAAGAACATCGTGATCATAGTCATAGGAGTATTTAACGTTTTCCTGTAAATTTTGGACGAACATAAATCGCACCTCCTGTCTCTTGGTTTAACCTGCTTTTGGCGATGACGGTAACAACGTCACCATACGCTTCATCTTCATGGTCGACAATAACGACCAATGCCTTTAGCGACTTAAACTTAGGCAATTGCACAAGATCTATATATTTTTGTCTTGTATCATGCTGATCGTCCGGATTATTTGGCAATATAAAACAAGGATCTTGAATGACGCTCTTGACCATATCTTCTTGGCCTATAAACTCTTCCCTTGTATGATCCCCACCAACAATATGATAATTCCATGTTGTGCTTTTAAGCCGAACCTCTCTGCCTAGAGGATCCTCAGTTATAAATATGTAGTCTGTATTGATCTTGTTACCTTCCATTATTGCTCACTCTTCACACCAATAATACCTAATTGCGAAAGTTCCTGAATCTTTTCCTCGCTTGGCGGGGAAGGGATTTCACCGAATATCTCTTCATACTGCTTAATGTAATTCAATAACAAATAGGCAAATTGTTTGGCGTGTTGTGGGCTCATAGTAACCTTTCCGAGGTATATATTCTCATCGGGCGATTGCTGTTGAAGATTAAGGATGATATCATGAAGACTCATACTTAAACTAATGGAATTACAATAAACATTGAAGGGTCTCTTTTCCATATTCCCTTCCAATATACCTTTCCTCTCCCTTTTATTTTAAAACGGTATTGTAATTATATTTTACACCTTAAAGAATTTTCTTGCACTCATTTCATTAGGGAAACCGCTGTATATAGAAAATGCCTATAAATAAACCGCCCCACCAAGGGATAGCCTAATCATCGTCCTTTCCGCTGATGCCATTTCCACGCGCTTTCGATGGCTGACAAGTGACAGGCAGCCTCACCCCCTCACAAATTCAGCATATTTTTTCTTCCGCTCTGTTTTTGTGCCTGAAAAGTAATCTAATCATGCATCCATATTCATAAATTTCGGAGGCAGCGATTTTGGATGCATATACAAATAAACTCTCCATCGGTAATGTTCCGGCGCATGCACCATATGAGCTTCTACAGGATTGAGATGAATATATCGACTCACTTCCAACATTCCACTGTCATTGTCAATCCATTTACCATAATAACGTTTTTCAAATACATGTCCCGTCAAACGATAGCGAGTATTATAATAATTCGCATACCGTTTGTTCATGAGCGCCATGACTTTCGAAATCGGCTCCTGTTGTGAGCGCAGCTGCAGGTGAAAGTGATTCGTCATAAGGCAATATGCGGCTATTTCAAATGGGATTTTTTCGTGAAGCTGGTGGAGGATATGAAGAAAAGCGAGAAAATCATTTGTTTCCTTGAATAGGGGATCACGCCGATTGCCGCGGCAAACGATATGATAAAACCGATGGGGCACCCAGATCCGCTTTTGCCGTCCCATTCTTTTTACCTCGCTGTTGCCTGTTGCTTCGTATATGTTTTCATCCATCTTAGCGTCATCGCTTCCCAAAGCGATTCATCCGCTATCTCTTCGGTTCCCTTTAAATCGGAAATGGTCCTTGCCAACCGAATGATTTTCGTTTGTACACGATTGCTCCATTGATGTTGGGATGCCCATTGCTGCAACAGAAGTTGCTGCCTGTTGGCAAGCGGGCTTTTTTCCATTAATAACTCAAAAGAAACACGCCCATTCGTTATTTCTTTTCCGTAACGTTCATATTGCTTTCTTCTTGCTTCTTCTACTCTTTTCCTTATGGTTTCCGAAGATTCCGAAACCCTCGTTTCTTTGGTGAAATCAATGACTTCCAATGATAATAAAACATCCATCCGGTCATAAATCGGCCCGGAAACACGATTTCGATACGCTTGAATTTGTTTCGGACTGCATGTGCAATAGCGCGTTCTTGAGCCTAAATATCCACACGGACACGGATTCATCGCCCCAAGCAAAATAAAGTCCGCGGGATATGTCACCGTCGACGAAATACGGCTAATCGTCACTTTCCCCGTCTCTAACGGCTGGCGAAGCATATCCAGCGTCTTTTTCGCAAATTCCGCCATTTCATCGAGAAACAAAACACCGCGATGTGCCAGCGACACTTCGCCAGGCTTTGGGTGCGTTCCCCCGCCAATTAAAGAAAGCGATGAAGCGGAATGATGCGGATGACGAAAAGGCGGATGGCCGCTCTCGATTTTTTCCCCTGCCAGCTGGTACAAACTGATCACCTCTAACTGTGCATCATGAGAAAGGCTCGGCAAAATCGTCGGAAACGTTTCCGACAACAAACTTTTCCCGCACCCAGGCGGTCCAACCATTAACACGTGATGTCCGCCTGCCGCTGCGATCTCCAATGCTCGCTTTGCTTGATGATGACCAATAATCGATTGAAAATCTCGATGATGCTTTCGCGGGGAGTTCGTAATTTCAGGAGTGCGAAAAGCTGGGGATAACGAAAGAACACGTTGTCCTTGCAGATATTGCACCGTTTCTTCCAATGTCTGAACAAAGATACAACCGAGATCTTTCAAATGATGAAGCGGAAGTGTGGGATCATACGGAAGGTATACTTTTTGAAAACCGAGCTTCTTTGCCGCCAATATTGCTGGAAGCATGCCATCCACCGGCTGAATCGCTCCATCCAACGATAACGAACCTAAAAACGCTGCATCGGGGGAAACCGGCGCTGTCAGCTTGCCCATTGCCTTCAAAATCCCAATCGCCATCGCCAAATCAAACATCGGGCTATGCTTTTTTCCGCTCCGGCGGAGACAAATGAACAACAAGCCTTTTATCAAAAAAGTCGCATCCGAAAGCATAAAGCGAAGCAAGAACACGTTCCTTTGCCTCTTTCACCGACGCATCCGGCAACCCAACAATCACCATCGCCGCAATCCCAGGCACCTCCTGCACCTCCACCTGCACCCGATACCCTTCTAACCCCCTTAACCCAATGCTTAAAATCTTCACCGTCACTCATCCATCCCTCCCAATCACAGAACATTAGTTCTTATCCATCACTGTAATACCCTCCTTATTCTCTTTCAATTACTAATATTTCGACAAATTTTGGGTGATGACAGGCACCAAATAATTGTAAATTAGCACATTATTTCAGAATCCCTTTTTCAAATTATTTCGGACGGATTCGGAAATAATGTGCAAAATCTTTGCGAATTATTCCAGGTTTTGCAGATTATTTCCGAACATTTGCACATTATTTCGGATGATTAACTAGAATGAGGATGGATCGGGATGAAACATAACAGGGGTCGATCAGCCCCTGCTGTGTCAGTACCCCATTTCTTCGGCTGCCATACGCACAATGTCTTCGTCAATCATATGTTTTTTTAATTGAGCGCCGTATAACAGGCAAGTGGTGGCGAGGTTGTTGATGATCCGCGGCCACCCCTGCGACTGCAGGGCGATCGCTTCTAAGGCAGCTGGGGTAAAAATCGGGTGTTTCGCCCCATACCCGTCAAGTTTAGCGGTATAAAATTTTTAAGACGATACTCGTGTTCATCCCCGCAGTGAATGATGGGGATCACATCCATTATTGGGCATACC
>NZ_JAEIGB010000039.1:0-6993 GCF_022341265.1 Geobacillus sp. YHL | reverse complement strand
GTCACCCTCTCAGGCCGGCTACGCATCGTCGCCTTGGTGAGCCGTTACCTCACCAACTAGCTAATGCGCCGCGGGCCCATCCGCAAGTGACAGCCAAAAGGCCGCCTTTCAACCAAAGACCATGCGGTCTTCGGTGTTATCCGGTATTAGCTCCGGTTTCCCGGAGTTATCCCGGTCTTGCGGGCAGGTTGCCCACGTGTTACTCACCCGTCCGCCGCTGACCAAATCAGAGCAAGCTCCGATCCGGTCCGCTCGACTTGCATGTATTAGGCACGCCGCCAGCGTTCGTCCTGAGCCAGGATCAAACTCTCCAAAAGAAAGTTGATTGGCTTTTCGCATTGTCCAACTTCGGCCAAAGCGGCCTCCGCTTTTCGTATTGTCCAGCTTCGGCCCGCCGCCGCTCGGGGTCAAATCACCTTCGCCTTCGGGATTGTAAATCCCTGCAGGCGAAGAACATTTGCCCATCGCGGCGACCCGCGGGCCTCAGCTTTTCTTTCGCGCTTCGTTTCGTTCAGTTTTCAAGGAACGAGACCTCTTCTTGAACTTGCTTCGTTGCAGTCTTGCGTCGAGGAACCCAATTCCCCCGAATTCACTAGAAGACACAGGCGCAAAGTTGCTGCATTGAAACAACTTCTCTGCTGATTTGCAGTCTTGAACTGAAGAATAGTTGAAGCTTCCTATTGCAAACAGCTCTTTTATACTAACATGCCTCTTTTTTCTTGTCAAGATCTTTTCCGTTGCTTTTCGTCACTCACCGCTATCGAACACTCTGTCGGATTAGCGACGATTTTTAATATACCACTTACCAATCAAAAATGCAATATCTTTTTTAAGGGAATTTCAAGAACCGACGCCAGACCGTTCCTTTAGGCTTCCTCCATCTCTTCGACGGTAAGAGGACTGGCAAATAAGTTTCATAACCGCCATGGCTGTCCGCATAAGATGTTATTAGGACAACGATTTTACAATGCAAAAAAGGGGGCCGATGTCATGTTTTACGCGTTGAACGGACGGACGCTGAAAAAAGCTCTCATTATTATCTGCTCCGCCTTTTTCACCGCCGTCGTCTTGTACGCTTATGAAATGAACCGTCCAGTTTTTTCGCTTCCTTCTGGGCCGAAGGCGGTATATAAAGTGGACAACGCCCGCAATGAGGTGGCGTTGACGTTCGATATCAGCTGGGGAGATGAGAATGCAGACAAAATTTTGGATGTCTTGAAGCAGCATGGGATTCAAAACGCGACCTTTTTCTTATCCGCCTCATGGGCCGAACGCCATCCAGCCGTGGTGAAGCGGATCAAAGAGGAGGGGCATGAGATTGGCAGTATGGGATATAACTTTGTCAACTATACGGAACTTGAGAACGCCAAAATCCGTCAAGATTTAATGATGGCGAAAAAAGTGTTTGACATGTTGGGAATGAAACAGGTTGAGCTGCTGCGCCCCCCTGGGGGGAACTTCAACAAAAATGTGTTAAAAGTTGCTCAGTCCCTCGGCTACACTGTCGTCCATTGGAGCATTGACTCGAAAGACTGGCTCAACCCTGGGACAGACCAAATTGTTGAGAACGTCACGAAGGACCTGGAACCGGGCGATATCGTGCTCCTTCACGCATCTGATTCGGCAAAACAGACAGCCAAAGCGCTGCCGAAAATTATCGCTTCCATGAAAGAAAACGGCTACAAAAACGTCAACCTCTCCGAGCTGTTGGCGAATGGCGAAGCCGAAAGCCGCGGGATCGAGTGACACGTTCCGACAGCGGCCTGCGCCGGTGCGGTTGGATTGCGGCGGCAGACAAGCCGCCAATTGGAATGATTGGCTTTTGGCGAACACGCCGTTTTTTTCGCGGCTGCCATAAGAAAACAGGCGGCGCCTTGCTTTCTTTATTGTTTCGCGCCGCCTGTCAATTTATGCAGTATAAGAAGCTGGTATGCATTGCATACTAATAAAGGAATCAACATCAAATACAGCCAATCACGGTCGTTGATGCGCAACACGGGAAACCATTCAATGACCGTAACGACGACCATAAAGAACAAAGCCGGAACGAACGCCCCTTTGTTCGTCTGTGCGCTCTTGACGTAGGCAACAACGAGACCAACCACCAAAATGAACAATGCGGTCAATAGATACGGAATGATTGAATCGCCCTTGTCCGCAAACGCCATGTAGCGGAAATACACTAAATCGAACAGCACGAACATGATCAAAACAACCTGCACAGCGTTCCATAGCGAACGGAAGATGCCAAGCCCGAACCGGTGGACGGTTAAATAAGCAAAAAACCCCGCCTGACTGATGACGCTGAAAATAAAGCCAACACCGATATGCCATAACAAAACAGCCATAAATTCGACCATTTCCAGGCGCAACAGCAAGCGCCCGAATTCTTCCCAGTTGAACACAATGCCGACGGCCGCCGTGGCGATGCCGCCGATCAGCAGCGTCGATAAAAATAAACGCACCCATTTGCGGCTGTTCACAGCTTCATCCTCCATCATTTCAGCATAACCCGCTTACCATTTTACCAGCGCCCTTGTGAAAAAGCCAGCTCCGATCTCCCCCATGTATATTTTTTTCGCCAACATTCATATTAAGGGTGAGGGATTTTTGCAGAAAGGAGCTCACTTTCATGAACAAATGCCTACCGCTCCTCTTGCTCAGTTTTCTCGTTCTTGGTTCCTGTGCCCCTCAAGAAATCAGCCCCCCTCCCCCGGATTATGACGAAACGAAAAAGATGGTTGTTGACATTTTAAAAACCGACGAGGGGAAAAAGGCGATTCAAGATATTATGTCGGAAGATCAGATGAAGCAGCAACTAGTCATAGATCAAAAAGCTGTAAAAGAAACGCTGCAACAAATGCTGACATCCGATCAAGGAAAAAAGTTCTGGGAAAGTGCGTTAAAAGACCCGAAATTCGCTGAAAGTTTTGCCAAAGGGCTGCAAGCAGAACATGAAAAAATGATGAAGGCGCTCATGAAAGATCCCGATTACCAGGCGCTGATGATCGATATTTTAAAAGATCCAGAAATGGAAAAAGCCATGGTCGATGTCTTAAAAAGCAAAGAGTTCCGCCAGCATTTGCAAAAGGTGATCACGGAAACGTTGAACAGCCCGCTGTATCAGGCGAAAATTCAAGATATGTTGATGAAAGCAGCTGAAAAGGTTCAGCAAGGCGGAGAAAAACAAGAAGAAGGCGGAGGGGAAGGGGGAGAGGGAGAAGAAAGCACCGGCAACCAACAAGGCGGAGGAGGTTAATCAAGCAAAAAAAGCGTCCGTGCGCTGAAAACCGCCAACGCTCTAATCGGCGGTTTCTCGCCATCGGACGCTTTTTGTGAAACCGATTAATATTTTGCAACGATTTTGCGGGCGATATCCATATAAATTTTCCCGATCGGATGATCTTCTGCGTAAACGGACGGAGCGAAGTCGTCGTCGTTCCAATCCGGCTGCTGAATCGGCAGCTGCCCTAACAGCTCGGTTTGCAGCTCTTTAGCCAGCTTTTCTCCGCCACCCTTGCCGAAGACATACTCCCGCTCCCCTGTTTTCCGGCTCTCGTAGTACGACATATTTTCGATCACGCCGATAATTTCATGTTCGGTGCGCAACGCCATTGCCCCAGCGCGGGCAGCGACAAACGCAGCGGTCGGATGCGGAGTCGTGACGATAATTTCTTTGCACGACGGCAAGAGCGTATGGACGTCCAAGGCGACGTCGCCCGTACCAGGCGGCAAGTCAAGCAGCAAGTAATCCAAGTCTCCCCATTCGACCTCTTTGAAAAAGTTGTTCAACATTTTCCCAAGCATCGGGCCGCGCCAAATGACCGGGGCGTTGTCCTCGACGAAAAAGGCCATCGAAATGACTTTTACGCCAAACCGTTCGACCGGGATGATTTTGTCGCCCCTCACCGTCGGGCGCTCGGTGATTCCCATCATGTCCGGAACGCTGAACCCATAAATGTCCGCGTCAATCAACCCGACTTTTTTGCCGAGCCGGGCGAGCGCGACCGCCAAATTGACGGAAACGGTCGACTTGCCGACTCCACCTTTGCCGCTGGCAATGGCGATATACGTCGTTTTTTGCTTGTTTTCGCTATATTTCTCCACCACGTCGCGCGGCAGTTCGGCGAACCGCAGCCCGACCGTTGCAGCACCCGCATCTTTCAGCTGCTCGACGATCGCCGTTTGCACGCGAAGCTGCTCGGGCGTTCCGGTTTTGGCGAGCGCGATTTTCACGCTGACATGGTTTTTCTCTTCCTTAATTTTGATTTCTTGAATGGCATTCGTCTCTTTAAACGTTTTGTTTAAAAAGGGATCTTTCATCTTTTCAAGAATGGCGCGCACTTCAGTTTCCGTCAACATCGTATTCACCAACCCTTTTGCAAATCAATGGTCATTTCTACGTGTTATCATACCATAAATCGGCAGACGGCCGCCATGTTTGACTTGCTCCCGCACGTCCCCGCGGTTGAAAAAGGGGAATTTCGAATTCCTTTTGGCGAAACAAGGCCGGTCGGCTGTCTGTCTCCTCTGTTCCGACCTTAAAAAATCCCCGCTACTCGCGAGGCGTATGTTCATTGGAAAAGTAGCGGAGCACTCCTTTATAAATCGAGGCGGCCAGCTTCGTTTGGTAGCCATCAGACACAAGCAGCTCTCGCTCATCGGGATTCGACAAAAACCCAACCTCGACAAGCGCGCCGGGGATTTTTGCATGCTTGAGCAAATAGACGGTATCAATCATTTTTGCCAGTCGATGGGTGTTCTCCAAATTGCGCCGCAATTCCGCTTGGATAAATCTCGCCAGCCGCTCGTTTTCGATGAAAGACCCGTAATAAAACGTCTGCGCCCCTCGCCAACGCGGCGACGGGATGGCGTTGAGATGGATGCTGATGAAAAGATCGGCATTCGATCGATTGACGAAAGCCGTTCGTTCGAGCAAATCCTCCGTTTTCCGTCGGCTGTAGCCGCGTGTGGACGGGCTGGCCAAGTCCCGATCCGTCTCGCGCGTCATCAGGACGAGCGCCCCTTGCTGCTGCAGATAATCGCGCAGCTTTTTCGCCACGTTGAGCGCGATGTCCTTTTCCACCGCCTCGCCACCGACGGCGCCGCCGTCCGGCCCACCATGGCCGGGGTCCAATACGATGATTCTCCCCGATAATGGGAGATTCCATGGTTTTGTTGATGTCAAATCGGAAAATAAAGACGGAAATAGCAAAGTGCTCATAAGGGCGACGGCAGCAAAAGCGACCAGCCACTTCCATTTTTCTTTCATTGTTTCTCCTCCCGCACGTTTCCCTTCTCTATCTTATATGGGACAAGTCGCGGGAATAGAACTCATTCAGCGAAGTTTTAGACGATGCCGTTTTTTGCCCCGCTCAAATCCTTCCGTCCACCAGTTGCCGATATATTGTTCACACGCGTCATACAGCGACTGGCTGAGGAAATCGTTGTCGATATTGCCCCAAAAGCAAAGAAAATCAAACAGCGTATCGATCAAATATTTTTCTTCTTGAGCACATCGACAGCGTACGCTGGCCGCAGGCTCCCCATAATAGCCGAATCGGCTGTAGCGAGCGCCGAGCAAATACGCTTCAATGGCCAGATCAATGCAGCCTTCCTCCACAACGGATGGGAACATCCGATACGCCGTATAAAACGGAACAAAGTGCTCAAGCGCTTTGGTCCGTAATTTCTCAAGCGACAGTTCGCGCAACATGTTCCGTTCATAGCGAAGCTGCTTTTCCTGCCTTTTTTCCGCCAATGAAGTGATGACTGTCATCGTCTTTCACGCTCCTTTACGATGTAGTGTCTAACGATCGCTCACAATCATACGCGCGGGCGAAAAGCAGAAATAAGCAAAAAACCCAGCCAAATCGGCTGGGTTGGAACATCGCGCGATTAACGTTTCGAGAATTGCGGAGCGCGGCGGGCGCCTTTGAGCCCGTATTTTTTGCGTTCTTTAACGCGAGCATCGCGCGTCAGCAAACCGGCCCGTTTCAGCACCGTGCGGAACTCCGGATCGACTTCAAGCAACGCACGGGCGATGCCATGGCGAATCGCACCGGCTTGGCCGGCAAATCCGCCGCCTTGGACATTCACCAAAACGTCGTAGCTGCCAAGCGTTTCCGTCAATACGAGCGGCTGTTTGACCATTTCGATGAGCGCTTCCGTCGGGATGTACTCGCGAATGTCACGCTTATTGACAATGATGCGGCCATCGCCCGGGACAAGGCGGACACGGGCGACCGAGCTTTTGCGACGACCTGTGCCGTAATATTGTACTTGTGCCAAAATCATACCCTCCCTTATGATTATCCGCGAAGTTCATACACTTCTGGTTTTTGTGCTTGATGCGGATGTTCGCTTCCACGGTAAACGTGCAACTTTTTGAACATTTGCCGGCCAAGGCTGCCTTTTGGAAGCATGCCGCGCACCGCACGTTCGATCATTTGTTCCGGGTAGTTCGTACGCATTTCCAGCGCTGTTCTTACTTTTAAGCCACCCGGATATAAGCTGTGGCGATAGTACAGTTTTTTCGTCAACTTTTTCCCAGTCAGTTCAACTTTGTCCGCATTGATGACGATGACGTGATCTCCGCAGTCAACATGCGGAGTGAACGTCGGTTTATGTTTGCCGCGCAACAGCGCCGCTACTTCGCTGGCTAAGCGGCCTAACGTTTTGCCAGCTGCGTCGACAACGTACCATTTACGCTCTACTTCATTCGGTTTCGCCATATAAGTCGTACGCAATGCAGTTCCCTCCTAAAATAAAAAAATGAACAAACAAATGGTCGTTTATTTCAACACGATTATGGTCCGGGGCTAATCGTGGAAAATACATGCCATATGATATAATAGCTTGCCGGCGCGCCAATGTCAAGAAGATGTTACACAAGGAGTCAGTCAAGACTTTGTGGAGAACATTTTTTCGGTTCACTACGGGCGTTGTCAATCACTAGTTATCGAACCATTTTCAGGAATTAATATCGTAAGC
>NZ_JAEIGB010000038.1:0-10081 GCF_022341265.1 Geobacillus sp. YHL | reverse complement strand
CTTACGATATTAATTCCTGAAAATGGTTCGCTAACTAGTGATTGACAACGCCCGTAGTGAACCGAAAAAATGTTCTCCACAAAGTCTTGACTGACTCTGATCTGCATATCTCCTCATCGGCTCACCACCTTCTTGTGATACAATACCAAACAATGATGTGAACTTTGTGAAAACCGTTTGTCGATTGTTCGACATTCACGTTTATTATTTTTGAATCGTTGCGTTGATTGCTTTGCGTTCAAAAAACAAATGCAACACCGTTTTCGTATATTTTTCCGCCAATGGGCGTTTTCTTCACAACAATAAATATCTCTCGTCTTCGCACTGAAAGCTGTTTAGTCATTCCATTTTCAAAAGTTGAGACAGTAAGTTTTGGCAAAAGAAAGAAATGGAGATGATCGCTCTGTATTAGAAATACCGATTAGAAGAGTTGACCTTGCCTGGTGAACATGGTCTGCATGCGAAAAAAGAAGGATCATCAAGTTTCAGGAAAAAAGGAAACTGCCTGTCTCCTGCAGAGTTCAGGAAAACAGGCAGTTTACATGTAGAGCGTTATTTCAAACAGCTGTAAGGAAAACGTTATTTCGATAGCCGTTTCATGAGAGCCGCTTTTTCCGCTTCAAACCCCGGTTTGCCAAGTAAGGCAAACATATTGTTTTTGTATGCTTCCACTCCCGGTTGGTCAAATGGATTTACACCGAGCAAATGGCCGCTGATGCCGCAAGCTTTTTCGAAGAAGTATACCATTTCCCCAAAGGTGTATTCATTCATTTCATCCAGTTCAACAATTAAGTTAGGCACTCCGCCGTCTACGTGTGCGAATAGCGTGCCTTGGAAAGCTTTTTTGTTTACTTCATCCAGTGTCTTGCCGGCCAAGAAATTCAATCCATCGATATTTTCTGGGTCTTCTTGAATCGTCAGTTCGATTCGCGGTTTTTTCACTTGCAGCACTGTTTCGATCAGAATGCGGCGGCCTTCCTGAACGTATTGCCCCATGGAATGTAAATCTGTTGTAAAGTCAACGGATGCAGGAAAGAGTCCTTTTTGATCTTTCCCTTCGCTTTCGCCAAACAGCTGTTTCCACCACTCAGATACATAATGAAGGGATGGCTCATAGTTCACCAATAATTCGATCGCTTTGCCTTTGCGATAGAGAATATTTCGCACGGCAGCGTACTGATAACTTTCATTGGTTGAAAGATCAGGATGGTTATATTTATAATATGCCGATGCTGCGCCTTCCATCATTCGATCAATATTCAATCCAGCGACGGCGATTGGCAACAGGCCAACTGCTGTCAGCACAGAATATCTTCCGCCTATGTCATCCGGAATAACGAAAGTTTCATAGCCTTCTTGATCAGCGAGCTTTTTTAATGCTCCTTTTGCGCGATCGGTAGTAACGTAAATCCGTTTTCTTGCTTCCTCTTTTCCATATTTTTTCTCCATGTAGTCGCGGAAAATCCGAAAAGCAATGGCTGGCTCTGTCGTTGTTCCCGATTTAGAAATGACGTTGATCGACAGATCCTTGCCTTCTAATACATCTAATAAATGAGAGAGATAAGTGGAACTGATATTTTGGCCAGCGAAATAAATTTGCGTCATATCGTTCATTTGGTTATGAAAGGCATGGGATAATGCTTCAACAGCGGCCCTTGCCCCTAAATAAGATCCGCCAATGCCGATGACGACAAGAGCATCTGAATGATTGCGGATTTTTTCGGCTGCTTGCTTGATTCGCGCAAATTCGTCCTTATCATAACGAATCGGCCAATCCACCCAACCAAGAAAATCGGATCCTGGGCCTTTCTTTTCATGAAGCATATGATGAGCCGCTTTTACAAATTCGCTTAAATAATGTAGTTCACTCTCTTTCATAAATGGCAAGGCATTGGAGTAATCAAAAGAGATAGCCATATACACTTCTCCTTTCTCATTCTATTTTGCAGCGCATGTCCATTGTATGCCTTCCTGCAAGGGGATTTTATGTTATTTCTTCTCATTTTTTTCTACAGCATGTCCGCCAAATTCATTGCGTAGAGCGGCTACCACTTTTCCTGTAAATGTATCGCTTTCTAATGAACGATACCGCATCAATAAGGCCATGGCGATGACAGGAGTGGCCGTTTGCAGATCTAATGCTGTCTCGACCGTCCATTTTCCTTCGCCAGAAGAATGCATAATTCCTTTGATTTCCTCTAATTTTGCATCTTTTGAAAACGCGCGTTCTGTTAATTCCATGAGCCATGAACGAATAACCGAACCATTGTTCCACACTCTCGCCACTTTTTCATAGTCGTAATCGAATTCGCTTTTTTCTAATATTTCGAATCCTTCGCCAATGGAAGCCATCATTCCGTATTCAATCCCATTGTGGACCATTTTTAAGAAGTGGCCGCTGCCTGCTTTTCCAGTATATAAATACCCATTTTTTACAGCAGTGTCGCGAAAAAGAGGCTCGACCATATTCCAAGCTTCGGGATCGCCTCCAACCATGTAACATGCTCCGTTTCGAGCGCCTTCGACTCCGCCAGAAGTTCCCGCATCCATAAAGTGAATTCCAATCTCCTTTAGCTCGTTATAGCGGCGAATCGATTCTTTGTAGTGAGAATTGCCACCATCGATCACAATGTCTCCTTTGCTTAAAAATGGCGCAATTTCACTAATCACCGAATCAACAACGGTGTGGGGAACCATTATCCAGACAATTCTCGTTTTTTCTAATGATAGGGCGAGTTCCTTTAAAGTGGATGCGCCTTTAGCACCGTATTTTTTTATTTCTTCCACCGCATTTGTATTTATATCGAACGCCACTACTTCGTGCTTATGGTCCATAAGATTTTTGCCTAAGTTTAATCCCATTTTTCCTAAACCGACTAGCCCGACTCTCATGCTGACTACCTCCTAAAAATATCTTGGTCAAAGAAGATTGGCTATTCCTATTAGTTTATCCAGAAATTATGTTTTCAGGTTTGCTCCGGAAAAGCTTATTTACCGCCAATAAAATCCGTCTTCTTTCAATAATTGATAAGAAGCCTCTGGCCCCATCGATCCTGAACGATAGGAGTAAAGAGGAAGGCGGTTTTCCGCAAATGCCTCTAAAATAGGTTGCAGCCATTTCCAAGATAGTTCGACCTCTTTCCAATGGGCAAAGAAAGTCGAATCGCCGTGCAAAGCGTCAAAAATTAAGAGTTCATACGCTTCAGGCACCTCTTTCTGATTCGTTGCGAAGTCCATATGGACAGGCTCCATCTTTCCGTTGTTGAATACATTTTTACTATTGAATTGCAGCGAAACGCCTTCGTTCGGATTGATTTGAATCACCAAAAGATTAGGAGCTGTTTCTTCATTTTTTGGCAAGTACCATTCCTTTAATGGATTTTTAAACTCCATCACGATACGTGTGGACTTTTCCTTCATTCTTTTACCTGTACGGATGTAGAATGGCACCCCGCTCCAGTTTTCATCATCAATCCACAGACGGGCCGCAACAAACGTCTCCGTTGTCGAAGAAGCATCGATGCCAGGTTCTTCTTTATATCCAACCACTGGTCTGCCATCGATTTCTCCAGGACCGTATTGGCCGCGAACAACGTGCAAGCCTACTTCTTCCTTCTGTATTGGTCGAAGAGATTCCATAATTTTTCTTTTCTCGTTACGGATGTCTTTTGTGCTAATTTGTTTTGGCAAGTGCATGGCTGTCATCATCAACAGTTGCAACATATGGTTTTGAAACATGTCGCGAATGGCGCCTGCTTGATCATAATAGCTTGCTCTTTGTTCTACCCCAACGGTCTCGCTAGCTGTAATTTGCACATTGGCTATAAATTGATTATTCCATATCGCTTGAAACACAGGGTTGGCGAATTTTAAAGCTTCAAGGTTTTGCACCATCGGCTTTCCAAGGTAATGATCTACCCGATAAATTTCTTCTTCCTCGAAAGCTTGGCTTAATTTTTCGTTTAAATCTTGGGCCGATTGGATATCGTGGCCAAACGGTTTTTCGATAATCAGACGTTTCCAACCTGTTGTGGATCCTAATCCGCTTTCCTTGATGTTCGACGCGATCACATCAAAAAATTCCGGCGCAACAGATAAATAAAACATGCGGTTTTCAGGAATATTCAATTCTTTTTCCCGTTGTTGAACCATTTCAAGCAACTTTTTATACCCTTGTGCATTCGTTACATCTAGAGAAATATAGCGAAACGCGCGAAGAAACTCCTTCATTTTGGAACGGTCATTTGCCAAACGTCTGGAAAAGGTTTTTACCGAATTTTCCACATATGTTTGAAACGCTTCATCGGACAATTCTCTTTTGCTTACGCCAATAATGGAAAATGGCTGCGGCATTTTTTGATCAAGAAATAAATTATATAATGCAGGGAAAATTTTTCGTTTCGCTAAATCACCTGTTGCTCCAAACAAGATAAAGGTCATTGAATCCAATGTGATCCCCCCTGACTTTTCGAAACATTTTCCCAAAAGAATAAAGTGGATAGAGCAGATATAACAACGTTTACTACATTGCTTGAATTGGTATTTTTTATGAATAATGCCCATTTCAGGGAGAAAGTCTTGTCCATATATTTGTCGTGCATGAACGTTTAAACAAAATACATCCGCTAAAAGGCAAATGATTAAAATAACCTAGTACCTTTTTTAAGGCATCTATGGCAGTATAAATATAAAAGCAAACGGTGGGATAAAAAGATCAGATTCAATGGAATCCGATCTTTTTATCGCTGGTAAGAATGTTAGTGACAGGCTTTGCTTTTTTTATTTGTTTAGAAGTTGACATCTAGACCATAAAACGCTGCGATATATAATTTTTTCATTTCTTCTACAGAAGTTTCACGCGGATTTGTGCTTGTACAAGGATCTTTTACGGCATTGGCCGCCATTTCATCCACGTGTGCGGTGAACGTTTCTTCGGACACTCCGTATTCTTGAAGTGTATTTGGAATATTCATCTTATTATTCAAGTCACGAATCCAAGCAATGAGTGAATCCACCAATTCTTTGTTGTTTTCCCCATCCAGACCGAGCCGTTTGGCAATTGCTGCATAACGTTCCTCGACTACCGTGCGATTAAATTGGATTACATATGGTAAATAAATCGCATTGGCACATCCATGCGGAATGTTAAATATTGGGCCGCTTTTGTGTGAAAGACTGTGCACATTTCCTAGCACCGCGTTAGCAAAGGCCATTCCAGCCATCGCCTGAGCGTAATGAACTTGTTCGCGGGCTTTAGCATCTCCGTGGTAAGAAGCAAGAAGATTTTCTTTCAGTACTTGAGCTGCTTCAATAGCCAAGGAATCTGTGAAAATCGTACGAGGCTTTGCTACGTATGCTTCAATACTATGTGTGATTGCGTCCATCCCGCTGTAGGCTGTAACGTGCTTCGGCATGGATTGGACCATAATCGGATCAATAATCGCCATGTCTGGCGTCAGTTCAAAATCAGCCAGTGGATATTTGACCCCTGTTTCTGCATCAGTAATAACCGATAAATTGGATATTTCCGATGCACTTCCGCTTGTCGTTGGGATTCCCACGAACTTTGCCCTTGTGCGTAAGCGTGGCAGGCTAAATGGACGTGTCGCTTCTTCAAATGTCAATTCTGGATGTTCATAGAACAACCACATCGCTTTTGCCGCATCCATTACTGACCCGCCGCCAATCCCGATCACCCAATCTGGCTGAAAATCATTAAGAATGCGCACTCCTTTTTTTACCATTTGGGTGGTTGGTTCTGTCGTAATTCCGTCAATCACTTTTGTTTCTATATTGGCTTCTGAAAGAAGTTGCTGAATTTTATCAAGATTTCCGTTTTTCTTGACGGAGCTGCCGCCAATGACGAGGGCAGCTTTTGTTCCTTCCAATGTTTTTAAAACATCGAGAGCATTCTCTCCAAAATAAATATCGCGAGGAATAGTAAAACGATTCATGCTGCTCCCTCCAGTACCCGTGATTGTTTACAGATGCTAGTATAATGTGTATAAAACTTATTGAGAAGTACGCACTTTATTATCATGTAGTGACAAAAATATAATATAGTGTAAAAAAATATACTTAATGATATAAAAGGCATCCAGATGCAATGAATGGATTGTATTATCCCGAAGGAATGAATACCATTTGCAATGAGTGAAAATAACAGATATATAACATTTATTTGTAAGTATGTTCTTTATGATCATAAAGTGACAAAAAGTATACTATCGCGTTATAATCAACATGGGGGTGAAATGATGGGACACGTTTGTGGCAAGACGTATAATTGTGAAAAAGAATTAACACTCGCTGTTATTGGCGGTAAATGGAAAATGCTTATTTTATGGCATCTAGGAAAAGGGGGAAAGAAGCGGTTTAGCGAACTAAAAGCCCTCATGCCTGGGATCACCCAAAGAATGCTTGTTAACCAGCTGCGGGAGCTGGAGCAAGATCAAATTGTTCATCGCGAAGTCTATCCGGTTGTTCCGCCAAAAGTGGAATATTCATTGACCGAACATGGAAAAAGTTTGATGCCAATTCTTGATGCGATGTATGAATGGGGCAAAAACTATATGGAGACGGTCGTAAAGGGGCAAGTAAAAATCAATGAAGCAGCCAAGTAGAAAGCTTTCTCCGTTATGAAAGCTTCGAAAACGATCTGCGTGTATGTTATATGCACTTTCTTTTTTTGCTGGTAAACAAAGAAATACACACATGAAAGATAATGAGGAAAGCAATAAGTTTTATAATTAGACGCGAAAAACCAACGGACAACCATCTTTATGAAAGAACCGCTGTCCGTTGGTTTTTCTGTATATGCGTTGATGACTGTTGATGGAGTCCCGAAAATGGCGTAAAAAGAAAAACGGCAAAAAAGTGCTTTTGTTTTCCAGTGATCCAAGTTCACTGGATGGAGAATGGATTTTACACAATAATGTGGACTAGGCATGGCTGTTCGAATGCGAGGAAGGTCTGGAAAAAATATTCCGAATTTCTTTTTTTATTTTTAGGTATAATTTTTCACACTATGTAACACGAAAGTATCTACTTGTTAAATGGAATGATGTGCCTAATAATATCAGTATCGCCACATGAATGGGCGATACGTTGCTAGATGGATAATGAGAGAGGAGGGGTAAGAATGTATCGAAAGGAGTTTTATGTCTTTGACCAAGATCGTCCTGTTCCAGCGGTGATCCGAAATTATGAAGAAAAGGACTTTCCTGGATTAATCCGCATTCAACAGGAAAGTTTTCCTCCGCCATTCCCGTCTGAATTATGGTGGAATACGGAACAGCTGAAAAACCATGTGACACTCTTTCCGGAGGGAGCCTTATGTGTTGAGGTGAATGGCGAAATTGCGGGGTCAATGACAGGGCTTATTGTCGACTTTGACCCCAGCCATCCGGACCATACATGGGAAGAGATCACGGATCATGGATATATCCGTAACCATAACCCAAACGGGAATACGCTTTATGTCGTTGATATTGGCGTGCGCCCTGCCTACCGCAAATGGGGGCTGGGAAAATGGCTGATGCTATCCATGTATGAAGTGGTTGTTCATTTGGGACTAGAGCGGCTGTTAGGCGGAGGGAGGATGCCTGGCTATCATAAAAAAGCGCATGAGATGACAGCGGAGCAATATCTCGAAGCGGTAGTAAAAGGCAAATTGAAAGATCCTGTTATTACCTTCCTGCTTCGTTGCGGCCGCACACCTGTCAAAGTGGTGGCGAACTATTTAGAAGATGAAGAATCGTGCAATTATGCTGCACTGATGGAATGGAAAAATCCTTTTTATCGCGCAAAATCTTAAAGGAGAATGATGAAAATGGAGTATCGCAGAATTACGAGCATTGAAGACCCTTTGTTTAAGAAAATGCATCAATTGATGCAAAATGTATTTCCTCCGGAAGAAGTATTGGCATTTGATTTGTGGAAAGAGCCTCTGGAAGATCCGGGAATTCGTGTGTGCGTTGCTGTTCACGAAGGAGAGGTAGTAGGCGCAACGGAGTACCGTTATTATGAAGATTTAAATGTCGCGATGACAGATTTCACCATTATCGGCCAAGCAGGACTGGGGATCGGCCGGTTTTTAGCCAAAAAGCGGCTGGAGGATTTGCAAAATTGGGCCGCTGCAAATGGAAAGCAGTTGTATGGCATGTTCGCCGAGATTTATGATCCTTATCGGGTGAAGCATTATGAATTTGGCGGGATTAAGCCGATGGATCCATATGTTCGTCGTGAGGTATTATCTCATTTGGGATATAAGCGGCTTGACTTCCCTTATGTCCATCCATCTTGGAACAATGATGGAGAAGCCGTAACCGGGCTTGATCTTTGTTTCCTTCCGATGGACGATAGCGTGAATGAACTTCCAGCGGATCTTGTTGTGAAGTTTTTGAAACGTTATTATTCTGTCTTATCGAACAAACCAAGGGATTGGTATGAAATGATGGAAAAACTAGAGGCGAAAAACACCATACCGCTATTACCGATTTAAACCTTAATAAAAACACCATGCTTATGGAACCTTAAAAAAATTCTTCCAACTTCAGCGCGTCTTTTATCGTTTCCCTATCGAAAGCAGCAAAAATGCTATTTCGATGCTGGAAAGGGGAAGGATGCTTTATCTTTCGGATGATCGTTAGGCCTCACGCTAAGAAGGCAAGCGTTCCAAAAACGTTTGAACCGCTGCTTTCTATGTTTCATGTCGCTCCTTTCGATGAAAACGAAGGGGTGCCGGAGCGGAATGGTCTTTACTCTTTTAGGGCGAAAGGAGTGGTACCCATGTCGAAAGTCGGTATTGCTGCGGAAAGTCGTCGGATCGACACGCTTCTGCTTCGTGCGCTTTGCTTTGGCCCGAAATCCTACTGGGAACTGATGAGGGAAGGGAAAGCCCAGACGCACCAAGTGCTGAAGGCGCTGCATTCGCTCTTGGAGGGAGAGCTGGCGGCCTACAACGGCGACCGCTTTGTGATCACTGAGAAAGGGCGTCGTCAGGCAGAAACTATGGGCCTAGAACGGGTGGCCGAACAGCGCTGTGAGGTTTGCGCGGGGCGCGGCATTGTTCTGAGGCCGCCTTTTGACAGCGTCCTTGCTGCTTTTCAAGATATCGCAGCCATGCGGCCCAAGGCGACGCCCGACTTTGACCAAGGGTATGTGACGCCCGAGACAACCGTTCGGCGGCTGGCACTGATGGCCCAACAGGGAGATCTGATGGGGCGAGACATTTTGCTGCTGGGCGATGATGACCTTACAAGCATTGCGGCTGCGCTCTCGGGGCTGCCGCGGCGCATCTGTGTCTTGGACGTGGATGAACGCATTGTCCGCTTTGTACGCGATGTGGCTCAGGACCAAGGTTGGGACCACGTCCACGCCGAGGTCTACGATGTGCGGGATGAATTGCCGTCCCATCTCCGCGGCCAGTTTGATGTGTTCTTCACGGACCCGGTCGACACCGTCAAGGGACTCCTGCTTTTTCTAAGCCGCTGTACAGAGGGGGTGCGTGGGCCCGGTGCCGCGGGCTATTTTGGACTCTCTTACTTGGAGGCCTCTTGGCGGAAATGGCGACAGATCCAGCAGGGCATCCTTGACATGGGCTTTGCCATCACTGACATGCTGAGCGCCTTCCAAGACTATCTGTTAGAGGATATTGTGTTCCTAGACTGGGCGCACATGGCACCGGCGCCGGTCAAAGAACCCGATATCCCCTTCTACGTCAGCACCGTCTATCGCTTAGAGATGGTCGAGGAGCCTCGTCCCCTCTTTTTCGGGTGGGTGGAGTTTGAGCAGGACTTCTATTACGACGAAGAGTTCTGCGGCAAAGAATAGCGATAAAGACTGCCCGCCTTCTGCAGCGGGAATACCCGTTGCCGAGGGCGGGCGTTTTGTTCGCCGTTTCCTGACATCTGCATGCGGAGTTGCGTTCTTCAAGGTTTGCTGAATGACATTTGCCACCATCGCACGATTTTACCGATGGATTATGGAAGGCAACAGACTTTTGAGAGTTTTTGACGCCGCGTGCAACCATGAAAGGAGTGGTCATCGATTTTGCAAAAAGTCTTGGCACCCCCCCCCC